>JACYLR010000120.1 GCA_015272465.1 Gloeomargaritaceae cyanobacterium C42_A2020_066 | reverse complement strand
TACCGGCCCGATCTCTACGCCGAAGCCCTACATCACCTCGGCCGGCCGGATATGGAGCCGAGCCGCAGCCTCATCACCCTCTTCGATGGCATGGTGTTCAGCCCTGATGACCCCCTGGGGTACCTGCACCGCCTTGACATCACCCATCCCTTCACCGTGGCCGAGTTTCCCCTCGACCGGTCGATCCCTGCCTGATCCCTGGAGCGTTGACCATGCAAGCACTGACCCAAACGGACTCCACCCGCCTGCATACCCAGGCCCCGATCCTGACCCTGGAGCGCGTCGCCAAGGTCTACACCACCCCGCGCGGCCCCTACCCCGTGGTTGAGGACATTAACCTCACCATCCACGAGGGCGAGTTTGTCACCCTCATTGGCCATTCCGGCTGCGGAAAATCCACGGTGCTGGGGATGGTGGCCGGTCTCAGCCAGCCGACATGCGGCGAAGTTCGGTTGCGCAGCCAGAAAGTGACCCGCCCCGGCCCTGACCGGATGCTCGTGTTCCAGAACTACGCCCTGCTGCCTTGGAAAACGGCCTTTGAGAATGTGCTGCTGGCTGTGCGGGCCGCGCTCCCCGACAAATCCAGGGCTGAACAACGGGATTTGGCCCAGGAGCACCTGACCCTGGTGGGCTTGAGTGAAGCGGCCCACAAGCGCCCCCATCAACTTTCCGGTGGGATGAAGCAACGGGTTGCCATTGCCCGCGCCCTCGCCATCCGCCCCGAAGTGCTGCTGTTGGATGAACCCTTTGGGGCCTTAGATCCCATTACCCGAGAGGAACTCCAAGAAGAGTTACTGGCTATTTGGCGCACCCACCGCTGCACAGTGCTGATGATCACTCACGACATCGATGAGGCGCTGTTCCTCTCGGATCGGATTGTGATGATGACCAATGGGCCGGCCGCCCAGATTGGCGACATTCTGGAGGTGCCCTTCCCGCGACCGCGCCGGCGCCAGCGGATCAGCGAACACCCCCGCTACTACGAGCTACGCAACGAGGCCCTCGACTTCCTCTATCACCGCCATGCCCACGCCGAATAGGCCGGGTCAGCGGATACCATGACTAGCACACGCAGTCTCTGTCCCTACTGCGGCGTCGGATGCGGCCTAGAAGTGCTGCCCGACCAGGGCAAGGTGCGCGGCGATCGTGCCCACCCCTCCAACCAGGGCATGGTCTGCGTGAAGGGCGCTACGGTCTACGAAGCGCTGGATCGGGATCGCCTTTTGTATCCCCAGTTCCGAGAGACCCTTGCCCAACCCTTCCGGCGGATCAGTTGGGATGAAGCCCTGACTCGCCTGGTGGAGCAAGTCCAGACTGTCCGGGAGACTCAAGGGCCGGCCGGCCTCTGTATGTATGGGTCAGGGCAGTTACAAACGGAGGATTACTACGTCGCCCAAAAACTGCTCAAGGGCTGTCTGGGCAGCAACAACTTCGACACCAATTCCCGGCTGTGTATGTCCTCAGCGGTGGCCGCCTACACCCAGAGCTTCGGATCGGATGGGCCTCCCTGCTGCTATGCCGACCTGGATGAGACGGACTGCGCCTTTTTGATTGGCACCAATACGGCTGAGTGCCATCCCGTCCTCTTCAATCGCCTGCGCCGCCACCACAAGGCCCATCCCCAGGTCAAGCTGGTGGTTGTCGATCCCCGTTGCACACCGACGGCCGCCGTGGCCGATCTACACCTAGCCATCCGCCCTGGCACCGACATTGATCTGTTGCACGGCATCGCCCACCTGCTCCTCGCCTGGGAGAGTGTGGATCGGGCCTTTCTCGCTAGCTCCACCACGGGATTCGACGCCTTCCGCGAAGTCGTGAGCCACTATCCCCCGGAGACAACGGCCGGCCGCTGTGGTATTCCGGTGGATGATCTCCGGCGCGCCGCCACCTATTGGCGAGACAGCCATCGCGTCCTAAGCCTCTGGTCCATGGGCATCAACCAGTCAGCGGAGGGCACTGCGAAGGCCCGCTCCATCATTAACCTGCATTTGTTAACTGGGCAGATCGGCAAGCCAGGGGCGGGGCCATTCTCCCTCACGGGCCAACCCAATGCCATGGGTGGCCGGGAAGCGGGTGGCCTTTCCCATCTATTGCCTGGCTACCGGCAGATTGCTAACCCTGAGCACCGGGCTGAGGTGGAACAACACTGGGGACTGCCGGCCGGCCGGATTTCACCCCATCCGGGTCGGCATGCCTGGGCCATGATTGAAGGTCTAGAGCAGGGTGAGGTGGGTTTGCTGTGGATTGTCGCCACCAATCCCCTGGTCAGCCTGCCCGACCTGAATCGGGTGCAGCGCGCCCTGGGCCAGTCCCCCTTCACAGTGGTTCAGGATGCCTACTTTCCCACCGAAACCACAGACTTCGCCCATCTCCTCCTCCCGGCCGGCCAGTGGGGCGAAAAGACAGGCACCATGACCAACTCCGAGCGGGTCGTTACCCTCAGTCAAGCCTTTCGCCCACCCCCCGGTGAAGCCCGCGCCGATTGGGAAATCTTTGCCGAGGTCGGCCGCCGGTTAGGCTATCTCCCCCAGTTCGCCTATCCCGCCGCCGCTGCGGTCTTTGCCGAATTTGTCGCCCTCACGGCCGGCCGAACCTGCGACATGAGCGGCTTGAGTCACGGCCTGTTGGCCAACCAAGGTCCCCAGCCATGGCCCTATCGATCCATAGGTAAGCGCCTGTCCGGAGAACCCCAGCGCCTCTACAGCACGGGACGATTCCCCACCCCTGACGGTAAAGCCCGATTCTGTACCCGGCACAGTCGGGGCCTCGTGGAGCCTCCCGACCCAAGCTATCCCTTCGTCCTCACCGTGGGCCGACTTTACGGCCATTGGCATACCCAGACCCGCACCGGACGCATCCCCAAGCTCCAGCAGATGTCCCCAAAGCCCCTGTTAGATATCCATCCTCGGGATGCCCAAACCTTGGGGATTGCCACAGGAGACTGGGTTGAGGTGAGTTCCCGGCGCGGGCAGATTCGGGTACAGGCCCACGTGACCCAGAGCACTTCACCGGGCACGGTGTTCTTGCCCATGCATTGGGGGGCGCTGTGGGCAGAGGCAGCCGCTGGCAATACCCTCACCCACCCCGTGTCAGACCCCGATTCCCACCAACCCGAACTTAAAGCCTGCGCCGTCACTATCGAGGTGCTGTCCGCCGCGGTGCAGAGTCCCCAGTGCCCGAGCCGGGCGGCCCTCCGAACGGGTGATCTCCAAGAGTCTGATCTCCCTTCTGCCTCGGTCACCCGCAGATTTCAGGGATCTCCAGTTGCCAAACATCTGCGCTAGAAGCCCCTAGCACCTAGAGACCGTTTGCTGGCATCCGTGCTCAAGACTCTGGGACATGGGTAGGTGCCAGTTGGGCTAGGCGATCCGCTGACACGGTCAAGCGCCGCAGAATGACTGGGCCATCCCCCAGCACGGCCGGCCGGGCCACCCACCGATCCTGGTCATCGACCACCCGCCACGCCTGAAATCCGTAGGCTTTGGCCCAGCTCACCACCCGATTCACCTGTGCATCCTGGAGTTGGGCTGAGGCCGTGTACCAGTTCGGCCCGGTGCGGAGGGTGAGCGTATGGCCCGCCCGATCCCAGGTGAGGCTGGCCAAGGTTCCCTGGCTCTCAACCCGAACCTGGTGGGCCAGTTGTTGCTGAAGCTGGATGAGCAGGGCAATATCAGGAGACTTATCCGTCAGGGCCACGGCCGGCCGGCCTAGACCGAGAAGAACCATGCCTAGGCCCACCAGGAGGCCCAGCCTCCCAATCCAATCTTTTGCCAAGCGACCCACGGCTTACCTCCCCGGTGTCTGAGCCAGTTGTGCCTGTCCCACCGCTGCTGCCAGGGTTTCCAGAGACACCGGCCGGCCGGCTTCCCCAGGTGCTGGAGGAACTTCCACGACCCACACATAGCCCGTATCGCCCCCTACTTGGCGCAGGGCATCCAACAGGATGGGCATGTGGGCATCCTGGAGATTTCCCTGGGCATCGTAGGCTTCTAGGGCCGTTAAACATCCCAGGGCTGGGTTCCAGGCTTGGGTCGCCGCTTCGGCCGGCCGACTGAAAAAGCTGGGGTCATCCCCCATCCCGTGGATGCGTAACAGACCTCGCCCCAACCGGCCAGCCCAATAGCTTTGGTGCAGGGGACGATACCCACGCCAGGTGGGCGGTACCAGGACTTCGTAGTCCGCCAGGCTCCCAGTCAACGGCCCTGGCCGGCCGGGCAGGAAAGCTTGGACGCCCGCCTCAAAGGGCAAAAAGAGCTTCACCATCGGGAACTGGCCGTAGGCCCGGAACAGGGCAGCTTCCCGGGGTGGTGTCAGCCCCTCCAGCCGGTACAGTCCCTGGGGTGTCTGACCGTAGGTAAAGGCCCAGTCCAGACCATAGATAGACTGGGTGAGCAAAGGCACCGACCACAGGCGGCCGGCCGTCGTCACAAACTGGCCTTGGCGATCCTTGAGAATGGCCTGGCAGAGCACCCATCGATCCGGGCGACAGAAAACATATAAATGGGGTTCACCGGGGGCCACCGACCAACGCAGTAAATCCGCAAGGGGCGGCGGTGTAACCGGAGCGTTGGCGGCTGGAGCGAGAACCTCCCTGAGTGTCACCTCCAAGAGACCTGTCGGGGTTGGGAACCGCTGCTGGATTGTGGCCTGCAATTGGCGCGGCGCGGCCTGACCCGACCGTACCAAGGTCAGAGAAGCGAGCGCCACCCAACGGGGATGGGGACTGGTGGCGACGATCCCCCGCAAGCCGGCCACCAACTCGGGATAGCCCTGGGGGTTGCGGCTCAGCCATTGATGCACCAATTGCAGGGTTTGGGTGATCACCCGCGTCTCCACGGCTGTGGGCTGCGGCCGGCCGGCCTGGGCCAAAATCTGCTCTAGGGCCGGGGGAATATAAGCATCCGGGGGATTGAGCACGGTCACCGCCCACAGCAACCGCCGCCAGTGGGTTTCGTGGGCCTCCGTAAGGGGAAAGCGCGCGAGGTCAAAGGCGGCCGGCCGGATGCGGGCCTGTTCCTTCTGGCGCTGGGCTTGCCGAGCTACTCCTGTAGCTTGTTCTTGGGGCTGGCCCAGGGGGGCCACAGCGCCGGCTGCTCCCCCCCCCACCAGGGCCGCCACCAGTCCCCAGCCCGCCAGTGTCCGCCTCCCTTGCCCTAAACCCATATCCGCCCCGGCAACACCTAACCCGATTCCACCACGCCGGCCGGCCGAGACACAAGTCCGAGCCTGAAGCCTGGACTGCGCCGCAAGTCACCTGAGATAGGTCAATCTTAATAATGTCTCAAGACTTCCTCGCCCCCTCTCAGGTTTTGCCCTGTCAACCAAAATCCGAGCCGAAGGCAGAGGCACCTGAACCCGATGGACGGGGATGTTTCAATGTCTTCAAGAAAAAAAGACCCCCGGCCGGCCGGGCCACGCCCCACTCACTGAGTAGACATACTTATGCAGTGTATAGAGTCGTTCCTCAGGTTCACCCCAGGCCCATTCCGGCCGGCGCTCGCCCGATTCTGAGCGGTCTCGTTATCATGGACACGTCCCTCGATGAAAATCCAGGGAACTGACCCTATAATTGAACAAACCGTAAAGAAACGTAAATTTCCCTCATAGTGTTTCCCTATCTCCTTGGGGGCAGGGCAACATGGTGAGGAACGGTTACCCTGTCATCTTGACGTAATTGTTCGGAGACGAGCGATGACCATTGCCATTGGACAAACCCAGCAACGAGGATGGTTTGACGTCCTCGACGACTGGCTGAAGCGCGACCGCTTTGTATTTGTCGGCTGGTCTGGCCTGCTGTTTTTCCCCTGCGCCTACCTGGCCTTGGGGGGCTGGCTGACCGGCACCAGCTTTGTTTCTTCCTGGTACACCCACGGCTTGGCCTCTTCCTACCTGGAAGGCTGCAACTTCCTGACCGTGGCGGTGTCCTCCCCTGCTGACACCTTTGGCCACTCCCTGCTGTTCCTGTGGGGTCCCGAAGCCAACTGGGACTTCACCCGGTGGTGTCAAATCGGCGGTCTGTGGGCCTTCGTGGCGCTCCACGGAGCTTTTGCGCTGATTGGATTTACCCTGCGGCAGTTGGAGATTGCCCGCTTGGTGGGGGTGCGTCCCTACAACGCCTTGGCGTTCACCGGCCCCATTGCCGTGTTCACCTCGGTGTTCTTGATCTACCCCCTGGGTCAATCCAGCTGGTTCTTCGCCCCCAGCTTTGGCGTGGCCGGCATCTTCCGCTTCATCCTTTTCTTCCAAGGTTTCCACAACTGGACCCTGAACCCCTTCCACATGATGGGTGTGGCTGGGATTCTGGGCGGTGCCTTGCTGTGTGCCATCCACGGGGCCACGGTGGAAAACACCCTGTACCAAGATGGGGATGGGGCCAATACTTTCCGGGCTTTCGAGCCGACCCAAGCGGAAGAAACCTACTCTATGGTGACTGCCAACCGCTTCTGGAGCCAAATCTTTGGGATTGCCTTCTCCAACAAGCGCTGGCTGCACTTCTTCATGCTGTTTGTGCCGGTCACCGGCCTGTGGATGAGTTCTTTGGGTGTGGTTGGTCTAGCCCTCAACCTGCGGGCCTACGACTTCGTCTCCCAGGAACTGCGGGCGGCTGAAGATCCTGAGTTTGAAACCTTCTACACCAAAAACATCCTGTTGAATGAGGGGATTCGGGCCTGGATGGCGCCCCAGGATCAACCTCATGAGCGCTTTGTCTTCCCTGAGGAGGTTCTGCCCCGTGGTAACGCTCTCTAATGGCTTTGTCGGCGGTCGCGACCAGGAATCCACCGGGTTTGCCTGGTGGGCCGGTAACGCCCGACTGATTGACCTGTCTGGCAAATTGCTGGGGGCACACGTTGCCCATGCGGGTCTGATTGTTTTCTGGGCTGGGGCCATGACTCTTTTTGAGTTGGCCCACTTCAATCCAAACCAGCCTATGTACGAGCAGGGCCTGATCCTGATCCCCCACATCGCCACCCTGGGCTACGGCGTCGGGCCTGGCGGTGAGGTGATCGACACCAGTCCCTACTTCATCACCGGTGTTCTGCACCTGATCTCCTCCGCCGTTTTGGGCTTTGGGGGCCTGTACCACGCCCTTGTGGGGCCGGAAGTCTTGGAGCAATCCTTCCCCTTCTTTGGCTACACCTGGAGTGATAAGAACAAAATGACCACGATCATCGGCATCCACCTGATCCTGTTGGGTCTGGGGGCTTTCTTGCTGGTGATCAAGGCCATGTTCCTGGGGGGTGTTTACGACACTTGGGCGCCCGGCGGCGGGGATGTTCGGGTCATTAGCAACCCAACCTTGGATCCTCGCATCATCTTCGGCTACCTTTTGGCCAGTCCCTTTGGGGGAGAAGGCTCGATTGCGGGCGTCAGCAACATGGAAGACGTGATCGGCGGCCATATTTGGGTCGGGATCATCTGTATCGCAGGCGGTATCTGGCACATCCTCACCAAGCCCTTTGGTTGGGTGCGCCGGGCCTTTATCTGGAATGGGGAAGCCTATCTGTCCTACAGCTTGGGTGCCCTGTCCCTGATGGGCTTCATTGCCTCCTTCACGGTTTGGTACAACAACACCGTCTACCCCAGTGAGTTCTACGGCCCCACCGGCCCTGAGGCTTCTCAGTCTCAGGCCATGACCTTCCTGATCCGGGACCAAAAGCTGGGGGCTAACGTGGGTTCGGCCCAAGGCCCCACCGGTCTCGGTAAGTACCTGATGCGCTCCCCCACGGGTGAGATCATCTTCGGGGGCGAGACGATGCGTTTCTGGGCTTTCCAAGGTCCCTGGCTGGAGCCGCTGCGTGGCCCTAACGGCCTTGACCTGAACAAGCTACGCAACGACATTCAACCCTGGCAAGAGCGGCGGGCAGCGGAATACATGACCCATGCCCCCCTTGGCTCGATCAACTCGGTGGGTGGCGTAGCCACGGAAATTAACTCCGTGAACTACGTCTCTCCCCGGGCCTGGTTGGCCTCGGCTCACTTCATCCTTGGTTTCTTCTTCCTAATTGGCCACCTCTGGCATGCGGGTCGTGCCCGTGCGGCGGCGGCGGGTTTTGAGAAGGGGATTGACCGGAAGTCGGAGCCAGTGTTGGAAATGCCTTTGCTCGACTAAGCTTCTTGGTTTAGGCCGAGCGTTTAGTTAACGTTACTCCTGTCTGACAAACCCCTGGGGAAACCCAGGGGTTTTTGTATTTGGGTAGGAGGGGAACGGCGCTAGCCGGCTGTCAGGTGGGTGGCGCGCAGTTGGCCGCAGGCTGCATCCCCTTCGAGGCCGCGGGTCTGGCGAATGCTAGCTGCAATTCCCGCTTCCTGGAGGATGTGGGCAAAGCGGCGAATCTGGGCCGCGGCCGGCCGGCGATAGTCCGCCTCAGCAATGGGGTTGTAGGGAATGAGATTGACGTGGCTTTGGAAGCCCCGCAGGTGGGCAGCCAGTTCCTGGGCGTGTTCCGGTCGGTCATTGACATCGGCAAGAACGGTGTACTCAAAGGTGACCCGGCGACCTGTGACCTCGACGTACTCGCGACATTCGGCCAGTAAATCCTCCAGGGGATAGGCCCGACCACTGGGGATCAGGTACTGGCGCAGGGGCTGGTTAGGGGCATGCAAACTGACCGCCAGGGTGACTTGGAGATGGTGGTGGGCCAGGCGGCGAATATGGCCTGGAATACCCACCGTCGAGAGGGTGATCGCCCGCTGGCTGATACCAATGTCCTGGTGGAGGCACCGAACAGCGGCTAGGACGGCGTCTAAGTTGAGCAGTGGCTCTCCCATGCCCATGAACACCACGTGGCTAACCCGGCGGCCGAAGTCCTCCTGTACGGTGAGAACTTGATCGACGATTTCGTGGCGGGCCAGGTTGCGGCGGAACCCGCCTTTGCCTGTGGCACAGAAATCACAGGCCATGGGACATCCCACCTGGGAGGATACACACACCGTCAACCGGCCGGCCGTGGGGATGCCGACGGTTTCAATAACCTGGCCATCCGCAAGGCCCAAGAGATACTTGACCGTGCCATCCGGGGTGGCGCGCCGTACCACGGCATCTGAGCGGCCAATGATCACTGCCGCCTCCTCTCGCCAAGCCCGCGGAAAGACTGTGATGTCCTGGAATTGACGCACCCCTTGCAGGTACAGCCACTGGTGGAGTTGGCGGGCACGATAGGCCGGCTGATGCTGGCGCTGTACCCAGACCGTGAGTTCCTCTAGGGAGGCCCCCAGCAGGGGAATGTCGGCGAGATCGGCAGCGGATTCCATGGGTTAGACAGCTAGATGGGTCTGAGGTCACAAGGGAGGCCGGGCCAAGCCACCCAGGCAAAGTATGCCCAGGAACAGGGGTCTTCCCCACAAGTCAGGGCTAGATTGACGGCCGGCCGCCGCTACACTGGAAGCCGCTCACCCTGGATCCAGTCCCTATGACTACGTTGGTCGTCAAGATTGGTACCTCTAGCCTGACACAACCCACATCCGGTCATCTGGCCTTAGCTACGTTGGGGAGTCTGGTGGAAACCCTCTGTACCCTACGCCAACAGGGCTATGGTGTTGTCCTGGTATCCTCTGGGGCTGTGGGTGTAGGCTGCCAACGGTTGGGACTGCGGGAGCGCCCCACCAGCCTGATCCAGAAGCAGGCCATTGCAGCAGTGGGGCAGGGGCGGCTGATGCGGGTTTACGACGACCTCTTTACCGCCCTGAACCAACCCATAGCTCAAGTCCTGCTTACCCGTGAAGACTTGGGAGAGCGGCACCGCTACCTCAATGCCCTCAATACTTTCCGCGCCCTCCTCGACCTAGGGGTGATCCCGATTGTCAACGAGAACGACACGGTGGCCGTCGAGGAGCTGCGGTTTGGGGATAATGACACCCTCTCTGCCTTGGTGGCAGCTCTGATTGAAGCCGAGTGGTTGTTTCTGCTTACGGATGTTGACCGGTTGTATGCCGCTGATCCCCGGCAACATCCTGACGCTCCCCCCATCCCTGTGGTGGAGTCCCCTCGCGCCTTGGCAGCCCTTAAGGTGGGGGCGACGACGGGGGGATCGGGTTGGGGGACGGGCGGCATGGCGACCAAGCTGACCGCCGCCGAAATTGCGTCGGCCAATGGAATTCGCACCGTAGTCACCGAGGGCCGTCACCCCCAGAACCTGCTGCGGATTCTGGCGGGGGAAAACCTGGGAACCCACATCCTGCCCCAGGAACAAACGCCGTCGGCCCGCAAACGCTGGATTGCCCACGGCCTCGTGCCGGCCGGCCGGCTGTTGCTGGATCAGGGGGCAACGGTGGCGATTGCTGAGCGGGGTAAGTCCCTCCTGCCCGCGGGCATTATGGGTGTGGAGGGCGAGTTTCCGGCCCAGGTAGCGGTATCCCTGTGCGACCCGGCCGGCCGGGAGATTGGCCGGGGGTTGGTCAACTACAGCAGTGGTGAGTTGCGGCAAATCTTGGGCCGCCAGTCGGACGAGGTGCCGGAGATTCTTGGCTATTACGGAGCCGAAACGGCGGTGCATCGGGATAATTTAGTTGTCCTGCCTTAGGTCAAGCGCGAGTCCGCGTCTGCCAGTAGCGCTCTAGGGCCTGGCGAAATCGCTCCGGTCGCACTGGCTTGGTCAGGTAATCATTCATACCTGCGGCCAAACAGGCGTCCCGATCGGCTTCCGTGGCACTGGCTGTCACGCCGATCACCCAGGGGCCGGCCAGCCGCCGTTGCCGTAGGTGGCGCGTGGCGGTCAATCCATCCATTTCTGGCATTTGCACATCCATGATCACCACGTCGTAGGGCTGCTGATCCAGCGCGTCCAAGGCGGCCCGACCGTGGGGGGCCACATCGGCGGTGTAGCCCAGGCGATGCAGGATGTGGAGAAACACCTTTTGATTGACCGGGTTATCCTCAACCACCAAAACCCTCAGATCGGCCGGCCGATCCGTCAAGGTTGGCTGGCCCGCAGGTTTGGTGATGCCACACTCACCCATGGGAGTCCCTACACTCACCCGCGGCTGCCCCAAAACCTCAGCCAAGAGGGAAGGGAGCAGCGGCCGGCCGGCCGGGATCGGGAGCAGGGTAGCGTGCAGTTCGGCAGGCCAGGCAGCCGGTACTGGGTCGGCCAGCACCCCATCCTCAGGGTTAACGATTTCCCTCCAGAGTCTGACCTCCGGTGGCAGGGCCTTGACTGTCCAGCCCCAGGCCGTGAGTTGACGGGCCACCACATCCCGCTGGAGCGGCCGGTCGATGGCTAGCCACAGCGGCCGGCCGGTTGGGGACGGTGGCCAGGGTTGGGGGGGTGGCTCATCCATGGGCACACACCCGACTCGGATGGAAAAGCTGAAGGTTGCGCCCCGGCCTCTGGGCAGAAAATAGGGCGGTTGGTCGGCCTC
>JACYLR010000070.1 GCA_015272465.1 Gloeomargaritaceae cyanobacterium C42_A2020_066 | reverse complement strand
AAGGTGCTCAACCAAGGCCCGTGGCATAGCTCGTCCAGTACGCACACAAGCGGCCGGCCGGCCCCCCAGGTCAATTGCTGGTACCGGCAACGCCAGAGGCAACCCGGCATTGAACACCAGTGTCGGCATCCCCAGATTCTGCACCACCGCCCGCGTCAGGTAGACCGGCGAAGCGCCCTGGGTCAGGGGCGGCAGGGGATAGGCCGGCCGGGGTTGGCGGCCACGCAACAAGAACTCAGCATCCGCTAAGGCCGTCGTTTGGCGCGCCGCTGGGGTGTTGCCCGCCGCAGAAATCCCTGGAATCAGGGCCGTCTCCGTAAACCCCACCACACAGGCCAGGAGGGGCGGCCGGCCGGCGTGCCGTGCCCACCAGGCCAGGGCATGGGCTTCACCCCTGTAGACCTGCAACATCCCTACTCCAGCCCTAAGATCACCTGCACCCAGGCGGGCGGCGCAGCCATAGGATGAGGCCCCAACCGCTCCAACAATACCCAGGCCACCACCTGCACCACGGCCACATAAAGCACCGAAAAGCCTGCCACCGTTGCCAACATACCGACACTGATCCACAGGGGTTGGGGTTGGGCCAGAATCCCGAAAAAGTCAAGGAGATTGGCCAGCAACTGACTCACCTGATTGACCACGTAAACCCATAAATCCTCCCCAGAGAGCAGGGAGAGCAGGGCAATTTGGGCGAAAAAGCCCACGGTACTCAACACCGTACCCACGGCCACCGTCAGCCCCCAGCCCCGGCCACTGCGCCAAAAATACCCCAGGGCAACACCCAGAAAGCCGTAGCGGCAGATATAGACCAACCCCCGGGGCGGCCCCATGAGCACCGCCAGTAGCAGAGTGGTAGTTACCAAGGTCATCCAACCGGCCCGCCGCCCCCACCGCAGATAGGCCAGGGCCAAGGGGAGGGGAAAAAACAGGCGCAGAAATGGGGTCAGCCCCAGATAAAAACTGGCAATCCAGAGCAGACTAGCCGTACTGGCCAGAAAAGCCGTCTCCACCATCGCCAAGGGGGCCGTACGTGGTAGTCCCGACCCCGGCCGGCCGGGGGTTTCCTTGGGCGTCATGCCAGATCCTCACCAGACCCGACCCCGGCCGCAGGTATCCCCAGGTCAGCCCGCCACTGGGCTAGGGGTTTTTCCCAGGCCAGTTCCCACTTTTGGGCCAGGAAAGGCCGGGCTGTGGTTCCCAGGTCATAGCCCTGCTGGATCACCGCCATCAGGGGGGTCAGGGGTTCCCCCTGGAGAATGGCATTGAGCAGGGTCGCAGCGGTAATCAGCACAGCCAAGGGGGCGCGCTGCTGGCCCAGGGTAAAGGCTTGCAGGCCAATTTCCCCCAGGCCATTGGTGCCAAACCCGGTCACTGTATGCCAAATGTCGTGGGTCTGGCGCATGCGCAGGGCCAGGTAGGTACCCACATCCACCACCGCCACTGGGGGATAAAAGTCAGGATCGAGGTGTGCAGCGCGCAGGTGGGTGGCGTAGGCGTAGCCCAGAGAGGCCGGTGGCAGTTGGCTGAGGGCGTCCAAGTCGGGGTGGGGGGCCAGATAGCGATCCGTCACTAAGTCTGCGACCCCCGGCAAGTCGAGGATGTAAGCCCCGCTGGCATTCAAAACATCCGAACCCCGCAGTCCGGCCGCCAGATCAAACACGCCTTCTAGGGCCGTGGGATCCTGCACCAGCCGCAAAAAAACCTGAAGGCCCACCTGGGTCTGGGGACTGGGGAGGGGCGTCACCATCCTCAATCCACCGGCACGGAAAAGAGTTGTACCGGCCCAGGGGGAACTTCGCCCGACAGGGGACTATCGGGCCGCAGGTTGAGATTAGACGGGCGCTGGAGCTGGCCGCGAAACTCGACCGGGGCCGTGCTCTCCCCCACCGGCCGGCCGGTTTCCACGTACTGTCGCAGATTGGGGTCGGGGGTCAGGACGCCAATATCCGAGGCAGACCCTTGGGGCAGGGTCGGTTGGGCAGTCTGGGCGACGGCGGGCAGAACGGGGTTAAGACAGAGGGTGCTAAGGAGGGATAGGAGGCGAACAACCATGAGACCGGCTCCGACAAGGGCGCATTAAACCCATCCTAGTTGTTGCATCGGCGGGTTCTATGGGGAGCGTACTGGGGGCCAGACCGCGGCCGGCCTGGAACGCGGGTCTTGCCTAGACTAGAACTATAGAGTCTCTCTAGGCGAACTATGGTATCTCCTCCCCCTCCAGCCTGGGACTTAGGCCGCTTCTGGCAAACGGTTCAGTACTTCGGAGCGTTACCGGGCATGACCCTTTGGCAACAGTGGTGGGGACAACAGACACACTTGGCCGTGGCCACCGTCTTGCTGGTGGGTATTCCCGATCACCTCCGCCAGGGTCTTGAACCGGCCCTTGCAGCCCGCGGCTACCGGGTAGCAACCCTCAATTTCCCCCTGAACACCCCAGACCTGAGTGCCCATATGCCGTTGGCCGGGGTTGTGGTCTGGACGGATTTGCCGCCGGCCGTGGGAGAGACCCTGATTCCCTACCTGCCCAGTGACCCTGTGGTGTTCGACTTCGGCCGGCCGGCCGCGGCATTGGGTGATCTTTGGGGCGCGCTGGATGATGTGGTCATGGGTGGGGTGAGTTCCAGTGGCTTAGTTCTGGAGCCAGGGGCAGCCCGGTTTCGGGGCACCGTCTCCACCGCCAACAACGGCGGCTTTGCCTCGGTACGCACCCGCAACCTGAACCCAGCCCTCAATTTGGCGGGCACGGCGGGACTCTGGCTACACCTGCGGGGGGATGGGCAGCGCTATAAACTCCTGATCCGCACCGACAGTGGCTGGGATAGCCTCGCCTACGCCCTCTCCTTCGATACGCAGCCGGGGGTCTGGCAGACCGTAGACTTACCCTTTGCCCACTTTGTCCCCGTGTTTCGGGCCAAAACCGTACCCGATGCACCGCCCCTCGATGCGCGCCGCCTCCGCTCCTTCCAGGTGATGCTCAGCAAGTTCGAGTATGATGGCGGCCTCAATCCCCATTTTCAGGCCGGGGCTTTCTCCTTGGAAATCGCCCAACTGGGGGTGCGCGGCCGGCCGGCCGTACCCTGGGGCCTGCTGGTGGCACCGGGAACGCGTCCCCATGCCTGGGAAGCTCAACTGGCCGAGGCGGGAATTACGGCCCAACCGATTCGGGTCGCGAGTGACCTGTCCCAATGGGTGCAGCAGGTCGTGGTGTTCCTGGCGCAGTAGAGCAGAGTGGAGTCTGGCCCAGTCGAAATGCGGCGGCCTGCCTAATTCAAGTCCAGTTGGGGAAAGACAGACTTAAATTCGGCTAGGAGGTCGTCCAGTTCTTCGAGCGCCTGGGTAACATCAATCCGCAGGATACCGAGGTCGGGTTGGTTGAGGAGGGCCACCAAGGCCGGCCGCTTCTGCTGGATCAGGCTGACTTGTTGACGCAGACTTTCGATGTCAAGGTGAGGACTCATGCTGTCTCCCCGTACCACAAAATCCTTGACCATTATCACCCAGAAGCTCAGGTGAGACTACGGGCCTGGGGCTGTCCACGCACCTAGAAACCGGATGTCTAGGGGTTTTAGGGGAACCGAAGCCTTCCCAGCCCCAACCCAAAGCACTTTAGATCTGGGTTGAGACAATTGGGATGAGGTCTTGCGCCATGGAATAGAAGCCTCTTGCCGAAGACTTCATCGGAGAATTGCCGGGTCATACACTGGCGAACGGCCCTAGGCAGCATGCAGGATATGGCCGATTTGAATGGGAATGAGACATTTCTTCAGATCCCTTAACTCTCCCTGCCTGCCCTAGAAGTCTTATGTGGACGGTGTCTGGCGGACATGGAGAGGTGAGGCTGAATGTCTCAAGCCTGAATGAAACAGCTATAAGTGCGTAGCAGGCTGAATAAATAGAGGTGCATTTAAGGGCACCTCTATTTATTCAGTCTGCTACGCACTCATTGACAATAGAGGCCAGAGAACTAGGCGCTTCAAGCTGGCTCATTCTCAGTAAGGGGGCAATTCGCCAATTATATAGAGGTGCCCTTAAGGGAAAAGCCCTGTCAATTCCTTAACTCTATCAGAAAGATATCTAGCCTCTTGCGTGAAGCGCTTAGAATACTCAGGATGAAGCTTAAACCACTCAGCAGGAGTCATATTACCTTTTTCTGAATTACATTTTCTACACGCTAACACTCGATTTGATGGGTTATCGAGTATCCGGCGACGTATGCAAAAATCTCTCCAACGAGATAAGGGCGCAACATGGTCAGTGGTCAGCTCTTCCGTGCTACCGCAGTAAACGCAGACTTGCTTCTTTGGCTTGCCCATGGACAGCCTGCCCTCTGTGACTCCCTATCCTGGTCAGGATTACGGACACCCCTACTTACTCAAGCTGCCATAACTCTACTGACAGTGGTTGACAGCAAACCAGGTTACTCAGTCTGATCCTTCTCAATGAGCAGGAGCCTCCAATCAATTATGATAAGGGTGCTTTTAAGGATGAGCCAGTAGTGGGTCAGGGAGACACAGGTCAAAAGTCTTGCAAGTCCGTATCAGACCTAGGGCCTCAGGAGGGTTCAGTAGACTGGTAAGCCATCCCGTTGGCCTGGGCGTAGCGCTCCAAGAAACGCATGACCCGCTCCCAGTGCTCCTCCAGTGTCACCTCAAAGGTCACTTCCAGCCGCTTAAACTCACCGCCATCGTCCCCCCCGGTAATCAGGCGGCTGCCACTGGGCTGGATACTGATCTCCCCTTCTTCATCGGTGAGCTTGAGTCGATTGAAGGAGGTGCGGGTAAAGCTATTCAGTCCCTCAATCGCCCGCAGTTGAGTAAAGCTCATCTGAACAGCTCGCATGCCGGTGGCACGATCCTGCCGAAGACTCACCCCATTGAGGGCTTCACCGACCCCTTCGAGAAATTCAATGGTTGGCTGGACGGTAGGCATGGGGTGTGGACTCTTGGGGATGAGCGGTTAAGCAGGCATGGCAAGGCTGGAAGCTCGGACGTCGGCTCGGAGAGGCCAGTCGGGTGCTCGATATACTAGGTCTAGCACCTTTGCAGCAACCATGGCACTCAAGAAAGCACTCTACTGGCTGATGGGCGAGAAGGCCGGCCGGGTGGTGGTCGGTTCTTGGAACTGGCTGTGGGGCCTGCCTGTGGAGGAAGGCGGCCAGGTCGCCGTTAATGTGGCGGAAGAGTCCCTGCGCTCAATGCAGGAGTCGGTGCAGAAGTTAACCCAGGCGGTGGCAACCCAGGTAGCTGCCTACCAGCGCGCCCGTCAAAAGTACGAAGCTAAGGTCAAGGAACTTCAGACCTACGACCAGCAGGCCCGCCTTGCCCAGCAAAACGGCAATACAGAAGCCGCTCGGCTGGCCCTGACCAAGGTGATTCAGATTGAGCAGGTGCTGCCCCAACTGGAACAACAGGTCAAGCAGGGGGAAACCTTTGTTACTGCTTCGCGGGAGCGGCTGGATCGGGAGCGGCTTAAGCTCGAAGCCTACAAAGCTGATCTGCAAAACATCAAGGACTTGGCGGAAATCAATGAGGCGCTGGGGGCTGTGGCTCGCACCAACAGTTCCTTGGACATGGACTCGGCCCGCTCCCAGTTTGAACAGGCTAAAAATGCGGTAGCCCGCCGCAATCTGCGAGAGCAGGCGTTTGCTGAGTTATCCGAAAATCCCGCCGAGAAACTCAGTGCCGATCTCGACCGGATGGTTCTGGATGATGAGGTCGAACGTCGTCTCCAGAGTCTGGCAGGCAGCCCTGAACCGCCAGTAGCCTTTGACCCACCCCCTGCTCGGCCAGCTCTGGAACCTGTGGAGCGGCGAGACTCCAGCCTCTAGCATTCACACTTCAGCCCGATGTAGGCTTCGTCAATGGGTTGCGATGCCCAATTTGTAACAAGTGGGTCATGATCGACCGACGAGATCGTGGCTTTTACAGAGATTTAAAGTCCTGGCAAAGGCCGGCCGGCCGAGCCTAGCGGTGCCATAAGTACAAATACTTCTTTCAGTCGTTGCGGGTCAAGTGTTAACGTGTCCCCACCTTAAGACTGTAGCGGCTGTTACACAGGTTCACGGTTCCTTTCGGAGGGCTGACATCCATGGAATTAACAATTCGCCCCCTAGCCGATGAGTGGATTGACGAGTGGTGTCAGCGGCACGGCTGGACAGAGTGGATGTGGTTGAACCAGTGGTACTGGGCCTTTCCGCCCAACGGCGTTATTCCTGAACCCTTGCCCCGTGAAGCCCTGCGTCGTCTGAAGCGCCAAAAGGGCTGGAGTCAGCAGGAGCGTGTGCTGACGCTAGGTGCCGTGAGCGTGGCGTTGGGATCGGCCTTGGCCAGCTACGGGTTGCACTGCCCGCTGCCCTTGGTGTTGGCCTTCGGGATTTGTGCTGGGGTCTCCATCCAGTTGGAAGAAGCCGCCCTCTAAGGGTTAAGACTTCCGTTGACCCCTGTGTCCTGAGGGGCCAACCCAGCGCCAAAGAGGATGCCGTGTCCCCTGCACCCCAATCTGGCCGGCCCAGCGCTCCAAGGCTTGGCGCTCCTTGGCACTCAAGCCCCAGAGGATGCCGCGGCTGTGGTGGAGCAAGACCGATAGGGTGAGGCCGATGCAAATCGTCAGTCCCACGGCAGACCAGGGATAGGTCGCCAGGCTAAATCGCAGGGATGTCCAGGTGAAGTGTTCCCCCAGCAGGATCGCGGCCGGCCGCATTGCCCACAGGCTCCAGCTGCCGAGGGTCAACCAAGCAACCAGCGCCACGGCCCACCGCATCCCTAAGGTCAGACCGTAGAGTCGGCCGGCCGCACTGCTGAGGCGGAGGCGGTCAGGGGGATTTGGGCGCAGCATCCAGGTCAACCCGAGGGGGTATCGTCCGACCCCGCCACCAAGCCAGCAGGGTACTAGCGATGAAAATGCTGGAGTAAGCTCCCGTTAAAAAGCCGATGATCAGGGCTAGGGCAAAGGTCTTGAGGGTTTCCCCCCCAAACAGGACAATGGCCACCAGACTGAGAAGGGTCGTCAGGGTGGTGTTGATCGAACGGCCTAGGGTTTGGCGCACCGCCTGATCCACCACATCGTTAATAGGGAGTTGGGGATTCTCCTTGAGCACTTCCCGCACTCGGTCGTAGATCACCACCGTGTCGTTGACCGAGAACCCAATGATTGTCAACAGAGCAACGACAAACAGACTGTCTACCTGCACGCCCGCCACGAGGCCCAGAAAAGCGAATACCCCCATCGTCACCAGGACATCGTGTAGCAGGGCAACGAAGGCAAACACGGCGTAGTCCACTTGGAACCGGAACCAGAGGTAGACCCCAATCCCAGCAAAGGAAACTAAAAGGGCCAGCAGACCACCCTTGAGGGTCTGTTCCCCAAACGTGGCCCCCACACTGTCAATTTGGGTGGCCTGGGGATCAAGGGGGCCAAGAACCTGGGTTAGCTCGGTTTGGAGCGCGGCGCGCGCCTCTGGCGTGAGGAACCGGGTACGGATGGCCACCGCCTGCTGATTCCCTAGGATTTGGATGCCACTATCCCCCAACCCGCGTGCCGCCAGCACTTGGCGAATCTGGGTGAGGTCAATCGGCTGCTCACACCCCCCCGGCCGGCCGCAGTCCCGTTCCAGTTGCAGGCGAGTTCCCCCAATGAAATCAATACTGGGGCGGAGGGGATAGCCAGTCTGTACCCAGGAAATGGCCATGGCTGCCAAACCCGCTAGGATGACGCCCACAGAGATTGACCACCAGAGGGTGCGCTGTTGGGTGACCCGCCAAACCTTAGACATGACCATACCCCCCAAAGCGAGACGACGCCGGCCGGCCGATCATGGCGCAGGCACCAGCTTGGGACAAAAGTATTGCGGCCGCCGCAGGCTGGGAATGCTGAGGGCCACCAGTAACAGGGACCGACTACAGGTGAGGGCCGTAAACATACTCACCATCACCCCAATTGCCAGGGTTACGGCAAACCCGCGCACCAGCCCCGACCCCAGCCAAAACAGGGCCGCACAGGCAATCAGGGTCGTGACGTTACTGTCGAGAATACTGCTGAAGGCCCGATAGAAGCCCGCCTCCACCGAGCGATAGAGACTCTTACCCGCCCGTAACTCCTCACGGGTACGCTCGAAAATTAGGACATTGGCATCTACGGCCATGCCAATACTGAGGATGAAGCCCGCAATCCCCGGCAGGGTGAGGGTTACCCCCAGCAGGACAAAACAGGCGTAGGTAAGCAGGGCATAGATGACGAGGGAGAGGTCAGCTATCAGCCCTGGCAAGCGGTAGTAGACCGCCATGAAGATCAGAACTAACCCGATGCCCCCAGCAAAGGCCAGGTAGCTGCGGCGGATACTGTCTTGGCCCAGGGTCGCGCCCACAGTGCGGTTTTCGACTATTTCCACCGGCACGGGCAGCGCGCCACCCCGCAGTTGCACCGCCAAGTCATTGGCCTCTTGGGCGGTGAATCGACCTGTGATGATGGCCGAGCCGCCCGTGATACCCGTTGCCGCGAACTCCGGCCCGACGCTGGGATAGCTGATCAACTTATCGTCCAGGAAAATGCCGATGCTGCGGCCCGTACCCGCCAAGTCCTTGGTCAGTTGGGCAAACTTATCCCCCCCCGGTCCATCAAATCGAATGGCCACATTCCAGTTACTCCCTGCCGACACCGGTTCGGCGGCCGCATCCCGGAGATTTTGTCCTGTGAGGCCGACCCGCTCGTACTGAGCGCTGAGGGCTTGGGTAATCTGATCTAGATCTTTGCGAAGCTGGGTGGGATCGACACCACTGTTGGCCTGCCCAACCTGGCTGAACAGGGCATCCCGTAGTTGCACCAGTTGGGCAATCTGATTGAGATTTGTACCGGGTTTCTGGGCGCGGAAATCCAGTTGGGCTGTGCCACCCAGAACCCGCTCTGCCTGTTGGGGGTCGTTCACGCCTGGTAACTGCACCACCAATTGGTTGTTCCCAGCCCGCTGGATCAGGGCTTCTGCCACCCCTAGACCATTGATCCGGTTTTCTACCACCCGTTGCACGGCCTCAATCACCCGCTCATCCACCTGAGGCACATCAGCACTGGGCTTCACTTGCAGGGTCAATTGGGCACCACCCCGCAGATCCAGACCCAGGCGAGCTGGGATTTGCCCCAGCAGCACAAGGGCGCAGATTACCAGGCCCAGGATTAGAACCAAGAGAAGCCGCTGTCGTGCCACCATCGGTGCAAGCCGCGTCAGGACAAAGGCTATGATACTTTGTCGTCTGTGCCGTTTCCTGGAACGCCATGCCTCTGGTGACAATGGCCACCCTAGTGGCGATGGCCCGCGCCGGCCGGCCGGTGAGCTTTCCCACGGATACGGTCCCAGCCCTTGCCGCACTACCGGAAGCCGCCAGCCAGATTTACACCCTTAAGGGGCGCAGCGAAACCAAGCCCCTAATCCTGATGGCCGCCACGGCTGAGGCTCTCTGGCCCTACGTCGAGGGCACAATCCATCCTGACTGGCAAACTGCGGCCGGCCGCTATTGGCCCGGCCCCCTCACCCTGGTGCTGCCCGCCAGTGCCCAGGTGCCGGCCTCGGTCAACCCGCAACAGGATGGCACCATTGGGTTGCGGATTCCCCGTCATCCCCTCGCCCTAGCCATTTTGCAACAGACCGGACCGTTAGCCACCACCAGCGCCAACCTTTCAGGGCAGCCCCCCTTAACTAACCCAAAAGACCTGACCCAGACCTTCCCTGGGGTGTTCGTTCTTGACCGGCCGGCCGAGGGCACGGGTACACCCTCCACCGTCGTAGCCTGGACAGCCCACCAGGGATGGCACCTACTGCGCGCCGGCGGCATCCCCTTCCCCCTCGATTGAACCCCATGGGCGGGCTATGCTGGGGAAGTGGGCACTTTTGGGGTTACCTGACCGTCATTCATAGCTAAAGGTCCCCACCTGTTACCTCAACCCTCCAGTTGCCATGGTTTCTCCTCGTTTACGCCACGCCTTCCTCCTTCCTGCCCTCAGCGCTTTCTTGGTGGGCACAGTTACCCCCTATGCCCTTGCCCAAGGTACCGGTTGGACGATCTTTGGCGGCCCGAAGAATACCAAGGAGTTGCGAGCTTTTCTTGATTCTGGGCAACCGGGGCAGCAAGACCGCTACTACCTGGAAGTTCCCCGGCAACCCATTTCGGTCTCCGAGTATTACATTACCTACCCGGAATACTACAAGGGCAGCTTTGATGTGGATCGGATTGAGGTGAGGACACCACGCAATCCCAAGCGCAACTTCAAGGTTGGGGAAGCCCTTTGGGATAAGGAGTCCCGCCAACTGCGGATTACGGTGGTTGATCCCATCCCAGCGGATACTGTCGTGGAAATTGTCCTCTCAAATGTCCGTAACCCCCGTACAGGGGCCATGTTCTTTTTTAACCTGTCCGTGCTCAGCCCCGGAGATATCCCCCTACCTCGTCCCGTGGGCACCTGGGTGATTACCCTGTCCTAGGCTTCCTACACGGATTTGCTGGAGCATCATTTGCCGCTCTGAGTCCATAGAAGTACTCTGGAGTAGAGTAACTGGAAAGCTTGCCTTAAATAAGGAACTTTTCTGGGGCGGTAGGATTGTTTCGGCCATCATTTAGGGTCTTAATCCCCCATCATCCTGCGTCGGGAAAGTGGCTTGAGGAGTCAGCAGCGACTAAATTGGCCTTCTGCATGCATCTTCTCTCCTAGTCTCCCGGTGGAAGGGGGGCGTCCCACCTCGAAGCGCCACTTGAGGGCTTGAGCGAATGTAGCTGTTTCAAACGGGAACGAGAACTTTTTTTTTCGTTTTTACAACCGCCTCATGTGCCTCGAAAGTCGATGACAGACTGGATGCAGCAAGAATAGGGGTGAGGATGCGTGTCTCGTTCCCAAATGAAGTGACTGTAAGCTCAGCGGACGGGGGATTACTTAACAAGGGGGCTTCTCGTAGGATGAGGAGCATTGAGTCCTGTCTTGAAGTCCGGGTACGCTGACATGCTTCTCGTCCCCTTCCTGATCGGCAGCCTGGTCTATACCAGTAGCGATGTGGCCCACATGGCGCTCCCTAGAAACCCGTCAAGACCGTATCTTCTTCGGCCTTTTGTGCCTTGTGAACAGCCTTTGTCAATTCTTGATTTGGCGCTAACCCCAAAGCACATCGCCGCCCAGGACGCGGATATCCCCCAAATAGAACCTGGGGTAATGGCTCATCAGGGGTACCCTTAACCATCCCCCAGTCATTCCACAGCGGACAGGCCATCCTAGCACTAAGCTGAACGAACCCCCGTCATGGAATGACCCACTCTCCTATGGACCTTGACTCTAAAGTTATTAACCTTGCCGTTCGTCTTTTTATCCTTGGCCTACTGTTCACCTGGTGCTTCACCCTCATCCGCCCCTTTATCCGTGTCAGTCTTTGGGGAGCCATCCTCGCAATCATCCTTTTCCCTTGCTTCCTATGGCTTAAGACACTCCTGGGTGGACGCGCCAAGCTGGCTGGAGTACTACTCACCCTTGCTGGTATAGCCATTATCATTGGTCCTGTGAGTGTTATTGCGGCCGCAGGTAGTAATAAAGATGTAGTGAAATGACTATTAGATGATCAAGAGCTGTTAGGAAATGTCATTTCA
>JACYLR010000056.1 GCA_015272465.1 Gloeomargaritaceae cyanobacterium C42_A2020_066 | reverse complement strand
CTCAATAAATAGAGGTGCCCTACATTGAGTTCCGAGAAGGTATGGTGGCCGAGACGCGCGACCTAGACGAGAACATGCTACTGGATGTGGATACAATGGGAAACATCTGCGCGATCACGATTGAACAGGCGGCAAGGCGAACTGGAATGCCAGAATTGTCTTATGAGAAAATTCCCGCGTAAAAGCGCCCAAACCGGCGAAATGCGCGCATCGTCCCCTTAAACACACTGTTCAATTCCAGTTCCTAATACTGAACTGAGGCTCGGTTCGCGGAGAACAGCCCCCTAGCTGTGATGTAGGCATCAACGGCCGGCCTGGGTGCGGATCAGGTTTTGCACATGGGTGAGGGTGGGATTGACCTCCCGACCCCGGCGCTGGGGCTGGGTGTCATGCATCCGTTGCTCCTCCTCGATCATCACCATATCTTCCCGTACCAGACCCTCTAGCAGGTTCCGCGCTGTCCCTGAAAACAACCCCTTAATCCAGCGGCGGAACCAGACCGGCAGGGTATGTAACTTGGGGAAACGGTGCAGAGAAGTGAAGTGGAGGAAATAGGCACGGGTGCGATGCCGGCCGGCCGGCACTAGGAGGCAGTAGAGCTTGAAGTCTTCTCCCAGACTGGCAATCCAATGGGGATAGGCATAGCGCACGGTCAAGGTTTCCGGGTGGGGCTGACGCAGGGCTGGTAGGAACAATTGGGCCATCGACCAGATTTGATCCACGGTAAAAAAGCACTGGGCCTGGTAGCGGGCGATCACCTGGTTGGTATCCCGGTTGACAGTCTCTAGACGGGCCTCTCCCCAGGGCTGGTAGTGGCTGTGGAGATAGCCGTGATGCATGTCCATCAAGTTTTCAATTAGGTAGGAAAAATGGGTCGCCGTATCGATCAGCGCCCAACTACCTAGGTACTTCAGGCCATGCCACTCCGGGATAGGCAGGGGCGTGACCTGATCAGCTAAAGCAGGATCGCCGGGGAAAACCCAGATAAAGCCATCCTGTTCCCGCACCGGGTACGACCGTACCCGACAGGCTGGGATGCGTTGTTCCGGTTGAAGATAGGGGATCGCCACACAGGCCCCTTGGGCATCGAACTGCCAGCCGTGGTAGGTGCAGACAAGATGGCCGCCCTCGACCCGCCCGTGGCTGAGCTTGACTAGACGGTGGGGACAGACATCCTCCAAGGCGTGGGCCACACCTGCCTGATCGCGGTAGATCACCAGCGCCTGATCCCAGAGTTCAATAGCTTGAGGTTCACCCTTGAGGTCGGCGGCCGGCCGAACGGCGTACCAGTGATTAGGATTGCTCGGCAGATGCCGGAGACTGGCCCCGCTGTCACCAACCTGGGTGTGCTGAGAATCCGTACCCATGCCTGCCTGGGTCGTCAGGGGCACCTCTGCCTGCGAGTCCGCCATACCTTAACTGTAGACCTTGGACAACCCCACACTGAAGCCATTCTATCCACTGGCCCGGCGGCCGGCCGGCCCTAGGTCGCCAAGACCCCCTTGGGATGCACCGAGTAGAGGGGGCGCGCTTGGACATCCTCCCGCTCCAGAATCTGGTTGGCGGCCAACAAACCGCTGCTGACTGCCCGCTCCATCAGGGCACAGGGGAAGGGCATTTTCACCCAATCCCCCGCGAACAGCAGGTTAGGGGCTGAGGTGCTCGTGGCCGGCCGGCCGGCGTAGCTGCCGGGGGGAAAGCCAGAGAAGTTTTTCTGGTTGACCAGTTCCCGATGCAGCAGGCGGGCCTCCTGGAGGGCGGGCACCACCTGATAGAGTTCCTGTTCAAAGGTGCGCAGCAAGTCCTCCTGGGTGGGAAATTCCGCCTCCTTGTAGCAGTAGGCGTGGAGTTCCACCACACTGCCGCCGGTCGCCTGTGCCCAAGCGATGTAATCGTCCTGGATGCGGTGGTAGAGGGTGATGCTATCGGTCAGGCGGTAGCCCGACAGGGAGGTAAACCAGCTATAGGTCCACTCAAAATCCCGGTCAAACCAGAAGCGGGCCACGGCAAAGGGGTCGGCCACCGCCAATTGAGCCACCTGGCGACTGAGGGTTTCATCCACCTGTCCTGTCGAGCAATCGAACAAATGCTGAATGCCTCGGACATCGGCCGCCAGGACGTAATAGTCGGCGTCTAGGGTGGTGGCTGTCCCCGCTTGGACTGTATTGGTGGCCAAGAGAACCCGCTGGTCTTCCGCTTGCACCACCTGGAAGCAAGCCAAGTCCCGCTCGGCCGGCCCTTGGGTGACGCGTCCCTGGGCATCAAACATCGCCCCATGGCAGGGACAACGGAAGCTACCGTCGGTCTGGCACTGCACCGTACAGCCTTGGTGAGGACAGGTAAGACTGAGGGCCGTATCACTGCCCACGGGGCGGCGATAGACCCGATCCCCAGCTCCGTAGTAAGTGGCTTGATCATCGGCCAGATAGGCATTGGCCTCCACCCAGAAGGGCGGCGTTGCCCCAGTTTCCCCCCGTTGATAGGTGAGGCCGTCAATCCGGCCGGCCGTCCAGTGGAGATCCGTGATCGTCACATCGGTGAGGATTTCACCGCCCTTAGCCCGAATCGCCGTCGCCATTGGCTCCACCAGGCTGGAGACAATTGCCCGCCGAGTGCCCCGGAACGCCAAGCCTTCTGGGTTCCCAAAAAAGTAGAAATGGAAGAACTGCATCAGTTCGCCAGCGCTGAGCATATCCGGCGCATTCAGACTGGACTTAGCAAAGGGTAAGAAATAGAGATCGTACAGGCCGCGAGGGAAGTCCCCTTTGACCCAGTCCGTCACCGAGATGGCATCCAGGCGTTCGTAACTGCGCTGGGGGTCAAAGCCTGTGATCTCCCGAAACACCTGCCAGTGCTGAGGACTGGTCAGGTTGAGACCCCAGTTCCAGCGGTTGTCTGAGGAGACGGCCAAGTCCACAATGTTCCAGGGGAAGGCAGAGCGGCTGGGGCGGAAAACCTCCGGCTGGTAACCTTCCCGGTAGGCAAGGGAGTAGGTTTTTAGATCCACGAAATGATCGGTAATGGCCAGTTCGTCCACCAGGCTGTTCAGGTTGTAGTACTGGGGGAAAAAGCCGTGGAAACCGTGCTCCATTTCAAAGGTTTCGCCCGCGGCTTGAACCGTCCAGCCTGTCACCTTCCCCCCCAGTTGACTGGCCCGCTCCAGCAGGGTCACCTGAATACCCCGCTGGCTGAGTTCGTAGGCACAGGCCAAGCCTGCCAAGCCTGCCCCCACCACCACCACATGCAGCGGCCGGCCGGCCGCGCGGGGCAAATCGGGCTGTCCTGACTGCCAGACTGCGGGCTGGGGCTTCACAAACCGGCTATACCCCAAGGCACCCCCCGCCGTTCCCAACCCAAACATCTTCAGAACAGTGCGGCGGGAAAAGGCCGTTTGCGGGGAAAGATCCATAGGTTGAAGGGGGCAGGAACGGGCGTGGTAAAGTGCGAAAGCTAAGTGGCCAAAGCCCAGGGTAGCCCTGGGTCAGACCCAGCCTATATGTAGTCATGAAACCCCAGGGGATGTCAAGAAATGCTCAGACTGGGAGGTGGCGGTGCCCTACCTGACTGAAAGCCTGGCGGTGGCCGGCCGAATACTGATCGAATTGGGGCGACAGCGGCGTAGTTTAGTGTTCTGGAGTGTCTTTCCAGTCTCAATTCTGCTTTTGATTGGAACCATCCTCACCGGGAGAACGGGGCTAGCCTTCGATGCAGCCCTGAATCAGGCCGCAGCGTCTGCTTTGGTCGGGGCGGGTTTTTTCTTTAGTGCCCTAGGGGGAACGGTTGCAATTCTGGTGTCGGAGCGGGAGCAGGGTACCCTGCGGCGACTCTTTCTCTCACCCCTGCGGGGCCTGTCCTACTGGTTGGGCATCTGTCTAGCTCAAGGCACCATAGGTCTTGGCCAAACAATTCTGGTCTATGGGGTGGGCGCGATCTGGGGGGCACGGTTCCAGGGATCTTGGCTCCTGGGGGGCCTAGTGCTGGTACTTAGTTTGATGGGCTATGTGGGCATGGGCTTCATTCTGGGGAGCCTGCTGGGCCGTCGCACCGAAGATGTCAATGCCCTAGTGGCCACCTTTGGCCTACCGCTTGTGATTCTGGGGGGGGCTTTCTTACCCACTAGCCTTTTTCCGCAAAGTTTGCTGGACTGGGCCAAGTACGACCCGGTCTACCACATGAATGAGGCTCTGTTGGCCGTAGGAGCCGACGGCGAGGGGTGGTCAGCGATCGAAAACCACCTCCGGTTTCTGGTGGGGTTCACCGTTTTGGCTGTGGCCGGAGGTGTGCTCGCCTATCGCCACATGCTGCGCCAGGAGCGGTATCTCTAATGCTGGCGGTTGAGAACCTACACAAAGCCTACGCCGGCCGGCCGGCCCTCCGCGGCGTCCAGTTCAGCCTCCAGCCGGGGGAGGTCTATGCCCTACTGGGGCCAAATGGAGCCGGCAAAACCACCCTGGTCAACATTCTCTGCCACCTGCTCAAGCCAGATCAGGGCCACGTTTGGCTCCAGGGCCAGCCCCTCTCCAACCGTAACCGCTGCTGGTTAGGGGTGGTGCCCCAGGAGAACCTGCTCTACCGGCACCTAACCTGCGGCGAAAACCTGGATTTTTTTGCCCGCCTCTACGGAGTACCCGCCCCCTTACGTCCGCAGCGAATCCGCAGTTGTCTGCAACAAGTGGGCCTCGGTGCCCGCCAACACAGTGTGGCCCATACTCTCAGTGGGGGAATGTTGCGGCGCTTAAGCATTGCCATTGCCCTCGTTCACCAACCCAAGGTCCTGATTCTGGATGAACCCACGGCCGGCCTGGATGTAGAAGCCCGCTTTGAGGTTTGGGAACTGCTGAACACCTGTCGCCAAAGTGGCATGACATTGCTGATGACCACCCACCTCCTAGAGGAGGCGGAGCGGGTCTGTCAACGGATAGGTATCCTTTACCAGGGCCGCCTAGAGGCCGAGGGTAGCCTCGATGAACTGCGCCCCCTGATTCCAGCCCGGGAAGTGGTACATATCCAGACCCCAGATGAACTAGGTGTGCAGGATCGGGCAGTGCACCTGGGGCTGACCCAGCGGCGCTACAGCCAGGGTCTAAGTTTCTGGTTGCCAGAGGTGCTGACGCTAGAAGCGATCCTGGCTCAGTTCCAAGGCTTGCCCATCACATCCATTGCCCGCCAACCCGTGCAGTTGGAGCACATCTATCTGGAGGTGACGCGTCAGAGTCGGGCCTAGGTCGTGTCTCAGGAAGGGATCGAGGGAGTTACCTGAAACGCCTCCTGATAAGCTCAGGTGTGGGAACACAAACTGGCGCGCTAACGTCGCCGCTTTTAGCGCCTCCTACTGGCTCTAGGTAAGCTGATACGTTAGAACGCCAGGTGACCCGATGACACCCCTCTCGACTTGCCTTGGTGGGCGCTACACCCTGGAACGTCAACTGGGCCAAGGTGGCTTTGGCCAGACCTTCTTGGCCAGAGATGAGCATTTGCCCGATAAACCCTTGCGGGTAGT
The DNA here is from genome assembly GCA_015272465.1 of Gloeomargaritaceae cyanobacterium C42_A2020_066. Classification (GTDB taxonomy): domain Bacteria; phylum Cyanobacteriota; class Cyanobacteriia; order Gloeomargaritales; family Gloeomargaritaceae; genus JACYLR01. The sequence goes on along the minus strand of JACYLR010000056.1, from coordinate 6,177 downwards.
CAAAAGTTTGCGACCCAAAAGTTCCGACCCCTACGTTCTAACGATTGCCCGGCGATTATTCGATGCTGAGGCCCGGACACTTTACCTGCTGGGCACCCACGACCGCATTCCCCAACTCCATGCCCACTTCGAGGAAGGGGGTGAGTTTTTCCTGGTTCAGGATTATGTGGCCGGCCGCGACCTGAGTCGGGAACTCATTCGGGGCCAGCGTTGGACGCCGAGCCAAGTGGTGAGCTTGCTCCGTGATGTGCTAGAGATCCTGGACTTTGTCCACCACCATCAGGTGATCCACCGGGATATTAAGCCAGCGAACCTGATCCGGCGGGATCAGGACGGACGCATAGTCTTGATCGACTTCGGTGCCGTCAAGCAGATCACGACCCAGATCAACCCAGCCGATGCGGCTTCAGCCTTTACCGTCGCCATCGGCACACCAGGCTATGCCCCCGGCGAACAGGCCCAGGGTAAGCCGCGCACCAACAGCGATCTGTACGCCTTGGGGATGGTGGCTATTGAAGCCCTCACCGGAATTGCGCCCCAAGACTTGGATACAGATCCGGCCAGTGGTGAACCCCTGTGGCAGGTGAAAGCCCCACAGGTTCCTGGCGAGTTGGGGGCCATTTTGAATCGGATGGTGGCGCTTCATCCGGGGCAACGCTATCAACAGGCGGCGGAGGTGCTGGCAGATCTTGACCGACTGCCCACCTGGAACGCCACGGAAAACTTGGCTACTGAAGTCATGTCGGTTGACAACTCAGGCCCACAGGTGGCAAGTGCCCTACCCACAAGTGGTTCTGTTGGGGTACCCCCCATACCTTCTGCCACGGATGGCCTCACGCCCCCGACCGGGAAACCTGCTGCGGTTCATCGCCCCCGGCCCTGGAAGGCAGTGGCGGCCGGCCTGGGGGGCGTACTTCTCCTGAGTGCTGCTAGCTTTGCCTGGGTGAACCATCGCCAGTACCAGGAACAACAAACCGCTTTGACGGGGGTACAAGCTCTCCAGTCTAAAAAAGCCTATGGAACCTGTCAGAAGGAGGCCCAAGCCCTCAGTTTGAAGAGTCGGGGGGAAGCCATTGCCCAACAGGCACGTCAACTCCAGGTGGATTGCGCTCTGGCGGAGGTGCAGGCCCTAGCAGCGGCCGGCCGGCACCAGACCTGTCTAGAGTTAGCGAGTGGTCTGACCTTCACGGAACCGGCGGCGACGAGCAGACTTCAGTCCCTGACCCAGCGCTGTCGGTTGGGTCAAGCAAAACAATTGGCGGATCAAAAAACTTGGCCGGCCGCCATCGCTCTTGCCAAAACCGTCCCCACGGACAGTCCGCTCTATGGTGAGGCCCAGAGCCTGATTGCCACCTGGATCAAAGCCCAGCAGCCACCGCCTGCCCCCCGGCCGGCCGCGCCGGTTGCTGCATCTCCACCCCGGATAACGGCGGCCAGTGCGCCGCGTCCCACCACGCCCGTGACCCGTCCGGCCGCTGCGCCTGTGCCCCAGAGCCGGCCGGCCGCACCCACCGCCACATCAACGTCCAACCAGAGTCGCCCCACGTCCACAGCACCCGTGCCCCCGGAGGTCATTCTGCGACCCGTGGTTGAAACCCTGCAACAGCGCCTCCAAAACCCTACGCGGGCTTCCAGTGGTTCAAAACCCTCAGGGGAGCGAGAGCGTGCCAGCCGCCGGGACGATAACCGAGACAACAAGCGCAAGGCGAGCAAGAAGTCCCGCGATGATGACGATTGAGGGTGACGCTGGGCTAGAATAGCTCTCTGCAACGCGGACGTGGCGGAATTGGTAGACGCGCTAGATTTAGGTTCTAGTACCGTAAGGTGTGAAGGTTCGAGTCCTTTCGTCCGCATTGGCGTGGTTTCGCAAGGTAGGGGTACCCCCCACGGCGTGGGGCGAAAACGCGAACGTGAGGGTCTAGGACAGCTCCCTATCAGGTACTGCCGAGCCGCTGAAACCACCCCGTAAGACCCAGGCCCTTGGATGGTGCTCAAACCCCAATTTGGGATAGTACCCGTTTGCGGATGGCGCAGCGAGTAAGACGATCATGCACTCCGGTTTAAGTCGGAGCCGCGTTTCAGCAACCAGATGCTTACCAATGCCCTGGTTCTGGAAGGCTGTGTCAACGGCCAAGTCTGCGAGGTAGGCTACGTAGGTAAAGTCCGTCAGTGTGCGGGCAATGCCAACGAGTCGGCATTGATGCCAGGCCGTGATAGTCAAGTTGGCATGGGCGAGCATGCCCGCAAAAATATCGGGCCGATCCACAGGCCGCCGTTTCCCCAACCCCGAACGGTTATAGAGGTCGATGGCTTGCTCGACAGTCAGCAGGGCGTGGTCGCAATAGTCAATCTGCATGTTCAACTCATGCAGGCAAGAACCGCCAGACGGGCTGGCCAATGGGAAACAGATGCACGAAGCGTTATTCCAGAAGTCATGGGCAGGAGCCTTGTCATGACGGGCTAGTCCGTAGCTACAAGCATCTCGCCGAGCAGCGCTTCAAGCTGGGTCACCGTGCGTTCCTGATCAAAAACCGTGAGAGCGCGGGTTTGCCCCTGCTGACTCAAGCGTGCCCAATCCTCTGGATTTTCCCCCAGATAGGTCAGAGCCTCTGCCAGGCTTTCGGGGTTTTCAGACTCAAAGATCAGACCGGACACTCCGTCCTCGACGATTTCTGCCGCGCCACCAGTACCGCTACTGACCACCGTCAGGCCGGCCGCCATCGCTTCCACCTGGCTAATACCAAAGGGTTCCTGAAACACCGAAGGAAACACCAGGATGTTATGGGATCGATACAAGTCCTTGAGACCCTGGCGAGTCAGGGTTCCCGGAAAGTGGACGCACTCGGCCATGCCACACTCGGCCACAGTTCTTACCAAGGAATCGACGAACGGGGGTAGTAGACTCCCGCCCGCGAGGGTTGCTGTGAACTCCACACCATTCTGGTGTAGCCGATAAAGGGCTTCGAGTAACACGTGGGGGCCTTTATAGGGCATCAGTAGGCTGGCATAGGCAATCCGCAGGCAGTCTCGTTTAGGCAAGTTCTCCCGATAGAATTCCTGGACTGGTGCACCGGGATGGACGGTGACCGCGTTCTGCATGGGATACCCCTGCTCTGCTAGCCGCTCTCGCACCCAGTCACTACAAGCTAAATAGCGGTAGAGGGAAGAATTGGGGGCAAGTTCTGCGGGATAGTTGGGGCTTTCATTCATGATGAAGTGAGCTATGGGCACCTCTGCTTTCAGCAGAGGCGTTAGGATGTCGGCCCGCAACAGGTCGATGTTGCCCATCAGGCAGACCTGGGGCTGGAACTGGGCAATCAAGCCCGCTAAAACTTGGGCATTGGCAGTGACCCGTGGCGCGATCTCGGCCGGCCGCAGCCACTCAAAGGCTGTCCCCGTCCACTGGCCGCAGAGTTGAAGGGTGCGGTGGATGGGTGGGCCGGCCGGCCGCGGATCCTGGGGCTGTGTAAACGCTGGGACATCCGTAGTCAGGACGTGTACCTCATGGCCCCGCGCCCACAATAGGTGCGCGTAGTCAGCCATGGCCCGCTCGTATCCCCCCACCATCTGCGGCGGATAAAAATTGCTGATCAGGAGAATGCGCATCGGCCGGCCGGGTGGGTGGGGAACACGGCTCCCACTCTACCAGACTCGCCGGCGCCGCCTAGACCAGTCCCACCGCCGAAGGCAATGCCTGACCCAACTGGGGGTTGGCCTCCGGAGTATCCAACTCCGACGGGGGCACGACCTGCCAGAACAAGGGCAGAAAGGTACTCCACTGCTCCAGAATGCGGTGGGCCTTGGGGCTACCTGTCCGTTCTGCGTGGGCTTCAATCAGTTGGCGCAGTTGGGCCGCCCCCACCTGGGTACAGACTCTTTGCAGCTTGACAATCTCCGGGTTGACCTTCTCAGGGAACTGGCCCTCCTCATCCAGGAAATACCCAATCCCGCCGGTCATACCCGCCCCCACATTGCGGCCCACTTGACCCAGGGCAACCACGACTCCACCCGTCATGTACTCACAGCAGTGATCACCGGCCCCCTCAATTACTGCCTGGGCTAGGGAGTTACGCACTGCAAAGCGCTCACCGGCCCGACCCAGGGCAAACAGGTAGCCCCCCGTCGCACCGTAGAGGCAGGTATTGCCAATGATCGTCTGAGTAGACGGGTCACAAGGCAGGCCGGCCGGGGGCACGATGATAATCTCACCCCCGTGCATTCCCTTGCCCACGTAGTCGTTAGCTTCACCCACCAAGCGTAGAATCATGCGCGGTAGGATAAAGGCCCCAAAACTCTGGCCAGCACTACCGGTACATTGAAGTGTGATCTGGCCACTAAAGCCCGTATCCCCATAGCGCGCCGCAATCGCCCCAGCTAGCCGCGTACCCACGGAGCGGTCGGTATTGACCAGGGTCACCGGCTTCTCCACTTGGGTTTGGTGGGCAATGGCAGCCTGAATCGTCGCGTCAGACAGCAATTGATCATCCAGAACTGGGCCGTTGCTGTGGACAGCCTCGTGGCTCAGCCAAGTGCGCTGGGTGCGGGCATCGGGCAACTGGGTTAAACATCTGAGGTCAAGATGGCTTGTCTTGGTCAGGGCCACCTCCCGCTGCCGAAGTAGATCGGCCCGGCCAATCACCTCACCTAGGGTGCGGTACCCCAGTTGGGCCAAGATACTACGCACCTCCTCGGCCACAAACAGGAAGAAATTGACCACATGCTCCGGTAGACCGGGGAACCGCTCGCGCAGATCTTCACGCTGGCTGGCAACTCCCACCGGGCAGTTGTTGGTATGGCAAATACGGGCCATGATGCAACCGGCAGCAATCATCGCTACCGAGCCAAACCCAAACTCTTCGCCCCCCATCAGGGCAGCCATCACCACATCCCACCCCGTTTTCAGGCCGCCATCCACCCGCAGCAACACCCGATCCCGGAGACGATTCTCCATCAAGGTGCGGTGAACCTCCGTCAAGCCCAACTCCCAAGGAGTGCCGGCGTGTTTAATTGAACTGAGGGGAGATGCACCCGTACCCCCGTCGTGGCCAGAAACCTGGATGATGTCGGCGTTGGCCTTGGCGACACCCGCTGCAATTGTACCGATGCCAATTTCCGCCACCAGCTTGACGGAAACCTTGGCCTGGGGATTGATCTGGTGCAGGTCAAAAATCAGTTGTGCAAGGTCTTCAATAGAGTAGATGTCGTGGTGGGGCGGCGGCGAAATCAGGGAAACCCCCGGCTTCGAGCGGCGCAGCATGGCGATGTAAGGACTCACCTTCTTGCCCGGCAATTGACCACCTTCCCCCGGTTTTGCCCCTTGGGCCACCTTAATTTCGATCTGCTGAGCACTCATCAGATAGCTGGGGGTGACCCCAAACCGACCGGAGGCTACTTGCTTGATCGCTGAGTTGGCAGTGTCGCCGTTGTGCAGGCCCTTGAGGTGGGGGAGCAAGGAAGAATATCCCTGAGCATCCACATCGTCCAAAACACGGAACCGCACTGGATCCTCGCCGCCCTCACCGGAGTTGGACTTACCCCCCAAGCGGTTCATGGCAATCGCCAGGGTTTCGTGGGCTTCCCGCGACAGTGCCCCCAAGGACATACCCCCTGTGCAGAAGCGCTGGACGATGGCTGTGGCCGGTTCCACATCCTCCAGGGAAATCGGTGACCGATCGGACTTAAAGGTCAGCAGATCGCGGGGCGCAGTGGCCGGCCGGCCTTCCTGCATCTTCTGGTAGAGCTGGTAAAAGTCGGGTTGAGGGTCACGCACAGCCCGGTGCAGCACTTTGGCCATCTCTGGGCTGTTCATGTGGTACTCACCCTTGGGCCGGTACTGGATGAAGCCGAGATTTTCTAGTTTTTTGGAAGTCAATTCGGGGAAGGCCCGCCGGTGAATGCTGAGGATTTCCTGGGCAAGTTCGGTCAGGGTGAGACCCCCGATCTGGGAGATGGTGCCCCGGAAGGCGATGTCAATCACGTCGGCACCCAACCCCAGCGCTTCAAAGATCTGGGCACCGTGGTAGCTGGAGAGAAGGGAAATCCCCATCTTCGAGAGAATCTTCAGCAGGCCGGCCTCAACCGCCGCCCGGTAGTTTACTTGGGCTTCCGCTTGAGTACAGTGGGGCACTTTCCCCTGGGCCATCAAATTTTGGGTGCGGGGGTTGGCCCACCACTGGC
>JACYLR010000127.1 GCA_015272465.1 Gloeomargaritaceae cyanobacterium C42_A2020_066 | reverse complement strand
TCTGTTTCCTCACTCTGGCGTAACCCAACGACCTCGTAGCGGAATACCCGCTTGTTGGCGTCGGAAAGGCCGGCCGGCCCGGCAATGGAAGAACCGTAAAACATGGTTGGCGTTTCCTCTACAACACAGACGTATCGAGTCTACAAGGCCCTAGGCCGGCCGCACACTGGCGATCCGGCCCCCCTGCCGCTGAATCTGCTGCATCCGTTGCGAGAGCTGATCGTAGGGCACCAGGAATACCTGGGTGGTACGGCGCACCTTCGGGTAACGTGGCAGATTCAAGTTGGTCACCTCCACCCGGTAGACCCGATCGCCCTGGCCGAGGGTCGGGCCTTGACGTGACTGGGCGGGCAGATTTTGCGGTTCCCGGTAGGTCCAGGCATCATCCAAGCCAGAGGGTCCCACGACAGCACTGGCTCGGCTGCGGGCCAACTCCCAGTTCAAACGGGTTCCTGCCCCTTCAATTTGGGCACGGTCGCTGTTGGCATATCCGCGATAGAGCCGGAACATCCGGGTGAAACCCACCGACGTCTGACCCGGTTGGAAGACAAAACTCCGGTAGTAGGGAACCACATTTTCGCCAAAGTTTTCCTCGTACTCCGGACTGTCCAGGTACGAATCAATCTCAGCATCATAGCCCTGGGCACAGTACAAATCCAGGTGTCCACTAATTTCGCCTTGATTGGCAGGTGCCCGGCCAAGGAGATGCTTGTAGTTCAGTTCAATGAACCGATTATTGGAGTTGGAGTAGAAAAACTTGTTCTTGTAGAGATCTGACTTGGCCAGTGTCCGAACAAATTCCCGCACACTCAGGTTGCCATTGCGCAACTGGGACTCGGCATATGTGAGGCGTTCGGAAGCCATGATGTAATCATTACCCAGCACTTGCCGATAGGCCACACGAATGACGGTATCCACTTCAGCATCACTCCGACTGGCCCGCAGTTCAACGCGGGTCGCCTGGGCATAGGGGGTAATTCCTAGTTTCTGGGCAGCGAGGGTTACGGGCATGGGAGACGCTCCTGGAATCCTGTGAAGGTAAATGACGAACAGGCTGGCCCCAGGGACACGAATCCCCGGAGCCCTGTATCAACGTCTAGGCGGCCGTGACGCTGGCAATCCGGCCGCCTTGGCGCTGGATCTGCTGCATCCGCTGGGATAGCTGCTCGTAGGGCACCAACAACACTTGGGTGCTGCGGCGTACCCCTGTCTTGGCGAGTCCCGTGACTTCCACCCGGAAAACCCGACTACTTTGACCAACCGTTGCCCCTTGGCGGGCTGGCCCGGTACGGTCGTGGGTAGGGCGGAAGCTCCAGGCATCGTTGACACCGGAGGGAGCAACCACCGTATTGCTGAGGTTGCGAGCCAAGTCCCAGATCAGCCGGGGGTTGCGTTGCTCTACTTGGGCACGGTCGCTGTTGGCGTAGCCCCGGTAGAGGCGGAACATGCGGTTGAATCCGACGGTTTTTTGGCCCCGCTGAGTCCAGAAGCCGCGCAGACTGGGGACAATCTGTTCGCCAAAGTTGGCCTGGTACTCCGGGCTGTCGAGGTAGCTGTCAATCTCTGCGTCGTACCCCTCGTTGCAGTAAAGATTGACGTGGTAGGTAATCTCTGCTTCATCGTAGGGGGCGCGACCCAGCAGATGCTTATAGTTCAGTTCGATGAACCGCACTTGGGAGTTGGGATAGAAAAACTTGGCTTTGTACAACTCGGACTTGGCTAGGGTGCGCACAAACTCGCGCACCGAGATATTCCGATTGCGGAGCTGGGATTCGGCAAAAGTCAGCCGCTCGGATGCCATCAGGTGATCGTTCCCCAGTATCTGTCGGTAGGCACTGCGGATCACCGCATCGACAGATTGATCCGAGTCGGCCGGCCGCAATTCCAGGCGCTCATCACGGGTCAATTCCGAAATACCCAAACTTTGGGCTGAAGTTGAAGACGTCATAGGTGTACCCACACAATGCGTTAGCCCGTTTTATCCACACGCTTGCTATGACTCTGAACCCAGGCCAAACAGGCTTGGCTGGCCCAGAGCCTTCCTGGAGATTTATAGAAAAAAGCCCGGTAGGGTCTCCCCTTCAGCTGTAGCCGAGCGAGGATGGGCCTTACCGGGCAAACCCCTAGCAGCTTAGCTGAGGGCGTTGATGGCGTAGTCGAGGTAGGCGTTGGCTTCTACCGCCGGCTGACCCGTCAGGCCATGGTTGCCCTTGATGTACTTCAGGGCTTCCACATACCAGCTAGGAGACAGGTTGAAGGTGCTGTTGATTTCCGCCAGACCAGCCACCAGGTACTCATCCATGGGGCCAGTGCCACCCACCACGAGGCAGTAGGTCACCATGCGCAGGTAGTAGCCGATGTCCCGTGCGCACTTGGCCTTGCCTTCGGGGGTCGAGGCGTACTCAGATCCCGACATTTGGGTGGTGTAGGGGAACTTTTGGTAGACCGCGTTGGCGGCACCTTCCACCAGTTGCTGAGCCTTGGAGGTCAAAGCGCGCGCCGCAGCCAGACTATCTTGGGCCCGTTGGAACTGGCCGAAGACAGAGCGCATTTCGCTGGTGGACAGAAACCGGCCTTCGCTATCGGCCACAGAGATGACTTCGGTGATCGGAGTCTTCATGACTTGTTAATCTCCTAGTGTTAAGTGCAAAAGCTGAACAGGTGGGAATCTCTAGGCGACGGCGGCAGCGGCACGGTCGAAGTAGCTGGCCACTTCAGACACAAGCTGGCTGCAATCACCCTTGGTGATGCCGTTGGGATCATTGACGATGGCAACTGCGGCATCCTTCATCTTTTGAACGCCAGTGGCCACAGAAGCACCAGGCACGCCCAGAGCTTGATAGGTTTCCCGCAGACCGTTCAGGCAGCGATCATCCAGAACGCTGGAATCACCGGCCAAGGTGGCATAGGTCACATAGCGCAGGATGATTTCCATGTCCCGCAGGCAAGCCGCCATCCGCCGGTTGGTGTAGGCATTACCACCGGGCTGGATCAGCTGGGGCTGTTCCGCAAACAGAGAACGAGCGGCATTAGTAACAATGGTTGAGGCATTAGCCGTCAGACGGCTGACCGTGTCCAAGCGCTTGTTGCCATCGGCAACCATGGCGGCCAGGGCGTCAAATTGGGAACCGCTCAGATATTCCCCACGGGCATCCGCTTGGGAAACCACCTTGGCAAATGCATCTAACATGGATTGAACTCCTTGTAATCTCGGGTCTGCATTAGACGGTATTTGAATGGAGGCTCACCATCCGTCCTGTACAACCTAGGGTGTTGATTACCCTGGAGATGAACCGGAACTCACTCCTGGAATCTCTGAGAGACTTAATTACACTCGATTAAGCCGCCTCCGACACCCCAGAAGCCCTTGCCCCTCCAGGTTAGACCCTGGGGATTGAGCCTTCCAGTTTCTCTTTATACACTGAGACCGCAAGCATGTTTTGTTAAGAATCATAAAAATGTGCCCAAATGCACGGAGATACCCCAAAGTTCTGTGAAATAGAGGCTGTGGGCAAAATTTACCTGGGATTCCCATTAAGACTCTTCAAGGATTATTGCGTTTCTAAAATGAAGGAATGTAAAGCTTATGAGGGGATTTCCTGAGAAATCCTCTGAGTGACTGGGGATTCCCGCTCAGGTGGCCCGATCGATGCGGGTTCGCCAATTAGTTACATTTCTACAGATTTCACGCCAGCGTAGGTTTCAGGGGCGGGTTCGGGCTGTGCGTTAATGGTCGGCAGGCAGGGTGATCGTTGGGTCTGGTCTGGGGTAACGTGGCGTCGAGGTTGACTCGGCGTGACATCCGTACTTGGCCGTATAGATCCCGCTCCCCTCTTCCTTGTTCCATGACAGGTTTACCATGACACTCCCACTCCTGGATTTCGCCCCTACGGCGACCAACCCGCGTGTCTTTGGTTTTGAGGTGGCTGGAGATGAGTCCCCCCGCCGGTTCACGGCCCTGGGCCAATCCTCGGCTGCTGATATGGATGCGTTGATCGCAGCAGCCTACCGGCAGGTTTTCACGGAACACCAGATGCTGCGTGCGAACCGGCAAACCGTTCTGGAGTCCCAATTGCGCTATGGCCAGATCACGGTACGGGACTTTATCCGGGGTCTGGCCACTTCGGAGACCTTCCGCCGCTATAACTACGATTTCAATGACAATTATCGGTTTGTGTCCCTGCTGGTACAACGGTTGCTGGGGCGGGATGTGTATGCTCGGCGTGAGCAAATTGCTTGGTCGATAGTGCTGGGCACCCAGGGGTTACGGGGATTGGTGGATGCCTTGCTAGACAGCGAGGAATACCTGGCCAGCTTTGGGGAGGATATGGTGCCATACCAGCGCCGCCGGGTGTTGCCCCACCAAGTGATTGGGGAAACACGCTTTAGTCTGAAGACACCGCGCTACGGTGCGTACTATCGGCAAAAGTTGGGCTTTTCGCAGACTGAGGATGGCTACCGCTGGGCCTGGCAGCGACCTCCCTACCCCGCCTGGGCGCGAGGGGTGGGGGCGGCGATCGCTTGGGGGGGGGCCATTTTCACGGCTGGCCTTGTGGGGGCGACCTTTCTCAGTTTCTTCGGTATCATCAGACTTTAGGCAGGCTGCCGCTTGATTGGAGACTGGGTTTAGAAAACTTGGGACATTCTTACGGAGACTCTTTGCATGGCTTTACCACTCTTGGGCTACGGCCCCACCAGCCAGAACGTTCGGGTTGCTGGCTATGAAATCCCTGGGGATGAGCAGCCCCGCGTATTTACAACAGAAAATCTCCTGTCCTCGGTGGACATGGATGGGCTGATCTGGGCGGCCTACCGGCAGGTGTTTAGTGAGCATCAGATGCTTAAGGCCAACCGCCAGACGATTCTGGAGTCCCAACTGCGCTACGGCCAAATCACGGTGCGGGACTTTATTCGGGGGTTGGCGACTTCGGAGACTTTCCGCCGCTATAACTACGATTTCAACGACAATTATCGGTTTGTGTCCCTGCTGGTGCAACGGTTGCTGGGGCGGGATGTCTATGGTCAGCGGGAGCAAATCGCTTGGTCGATAGTGCTGGGCACGAAGGGCCTTAAGGGGTTTGTGGATGCCCTGTTGAGCAGCGAAGAGTATCTGACGAATTTTGGGGAGCACACCGTACCCTACCAACGCCGGCGGGTGCTGCCCCAGCGCGTCCAGGGGGAAACGCCCTTCAACTTGAAGACACCCCGCTACGGGGCCTACTACCGCAAGAAGTTGGGCTTCCCCCAACTGGGCACGACGATCGCACCGAAGCGTGTGGTGCAACGGGGCCTCAAGGGGGGCAATCCGGCGGACTACCTGTCGATGGCGCGGGAAGTGCTGATCAAATCGCCCGTGGGTGCGGGGGGTACGTCTTTTATCGCCGAGGAGGGAGATTTCCTGGCGGCAGTGCCTTACCGGAAGCGCTAGGGATTCGAGGGCCAGTGGCGGACATGCTGTCCACGGCCCAGCGGTTTAAGCTCGTCACCCCACTCGGCCGGCCGGGTGGGGTTTCTTCTGACTCCAAACCCTGAGATGGGCTAGCGCACGAAGCGGAGACTTTCGATCTTCTGGGAGAACATATCCGTGAAGATGCTCAGAACGGAGCGCTTGCGAGTACGCATGTTGGCTGTCACTGACATTCCTGATTGGAGTTTTGTCGGCCGGCCGTTGACCTGGATCGTCTGGCGGTCGAGGGTGATTTCGGCGGGGAAGCGGAAGTAGCGGTGGACATCATCGGGTGGAAGGGCATCGGAACCGATGCGACGGACTGTGCCTTGGATGTCACCGAATTCACTAAATGGGAAGGAATCCACCCGAACTTCGGTTTTCATGCCGGGCTGCACAAACCCAATATCGGCGTTGGTGATGTAAACCTTGGCGACGAGGTTCTGGGTCGGCACCAGCTTGAGCACGGGTTCGGTGGTATTAACCACGTAGCCGGGGGCGGTGGCCTTCAGGTCAAAGACAACGCCACTGGCGGGGGCGCGCACCTCCTGGTACTGCTGCAAAACCTGACTACGGCTGATTTGACCATCTAGCTCGTTCATGCGCTTGTCGTTTTCGGCGATGCGGGTCAGTAGGTCACGCCGGGTTGTTTCCTGGGTATTGCGCAATTGTTCTGTGGCTTGGGCGATGGCATGGTTGAGGCGGACATCCTCTTGAGTGAGCCGTTCGATTTCCCGATTTCCCCTCAATACTTCTTGCTCTTGGCGGATGTATTGGACGCGAGCTAGGCCCCCCTCATCCACTAGGGGTTTGAGGTCGTCCAAAATCCTCTGGTTGAGCGCCAGTTGCTCCCGTGCTCCCTTGAGGGCAACTTGGTTTTGGGTCAGTTGCTGTTGCAATTGCTTGACCTGTTCCTCAGCAGCATTGACGCGGGACGCGAGTTCGGCCTGGCTGGCCTGTAGGAGGGCCTGCTGGGTGGGACGCAGTGAAGCATCAGTCCCCCCCGAAAGGTGGGACCAGAAAAGCCGATTTTCGTCCCGCAGGGCTTGGCGGACTTGGGTGAGGGCTTGGTACTCGGCTTGGGCACTCCGGGGATCGAGGGTGAAGAGAACCTGCCCCTGCTGTACTGTCTGGCCTTCGGCAACCCGGACGTCGCGCACCACGCCGTTGACGGGAGCTTGGACATCCTTAACTTGGCCCTGGGGTTCGAGTTGACCTTGGGCTTGGACGGCTTCCTCAATTTGGAACAGGGCAGCCCAGGCGATAAGCCCACTGGTGCTCAGCAGGATCAGCCAGAGAATTGACCGAGACCAGGTGGCGGTCTGCTGGAGGATCACAGGTTGGTCGAAATGCTCTGCCTCCGGCCGGCCGGCCGGCCGCCGAGTCCCTGGAGGAGAAGCCCCACCGCTGCTCTCCGTCAGGGGGGGCAGCACCGTGATCTGGGGGGGAGCCTCGGCGGGTGAGGCAGCAGGCTTCGCAGATGGGGTCAGCGGGGGCTTGGAACCGGTGCCAGCATTGGGGGGAGTGCTCATGGGGCCAGGCCAGGGTTAGGGATTTAGACTTGGGCTTCCTGCTGCATATACAGCGCATAATAACGTCCTCTTGCGGCCATCAAGTCCCCGTGGGTTCCCTGCTCGACTACGGCCCCTTGATCCATGACCAGGATGATGTCGGCGTGGCGGACGGTACTGAGGCGGTGGGTAATAAAGAAGACGGTGCGCCCTTGAAAGGACTCGGAAAGATTTAAGCTCACCTGGCGCTCGGTATTGTAGTCGAGGGCACTGGTCGCTTCGTCCAGAACCAGGATGCGGGGGTTCTGGAGCACAGTGCGGGCTAGGGCGATCCGCTGGCGCTGACCTCCAGAAAGGGCGCTGCCACGTTCGCCGACACGGGTGTTGTATCCCAAGGCCAATTCCATGATGAAGTCGTGGGCACAGGCCACCTGGGCAGCGTTGATCACCTCCTCAATTGAGGCATCCGGGTTGGCCTGGGCGATATTGTCCTGCACTGTCCCGTCGAACAGCAGCGGCTCCTGGAGCACCATGCCAATCTGGCGGCGCAGGGAGTAGAGTTCGACTTTGGCGATATCGTAGCCATCCACCAAGATCCGGCCGGCCTCTGGCGTGTAGAGCCGCGGGAGCAGTTTCATCAGCGTACTTTTGCCAGCCCCACTCTGGCCGACAATGCCGACAAACACCCCCGCCGGGAAGTCCAGGCTGATATTCACCAATTGCAGCGGCCGGCCGGGGGCAAAGCGGAAACTGACGTTCTCAAATTTGACTGCTCCCCGAATGGCGGGCATCGGGATGTTGGTGCGGTCTTCCTCCTCAGCTTCCTGGGGCGTGTCGAGAATATCGGCTAGGCGTTCCAGGGAGAGGGCCGTCTCCTGGAAGTTTTGCCAGAGTTGGACAAGGCGTAGTAGAGGGCTGGTGGTGTAGCCCGCAATGATCCGGAAGGCAATCAACTGCCCCAGGGTCATCTGGTTATTGAGCACCAGGTAGGCCCCCACCCAGATCAGCAGCAGACCGGAGAGTTCCTGGAGGAACTTGCTCATCGAACCGGCTGTGGTCGAGGTGAGCACCGTCTTAAACCCAGCACTGACGTAGCGGGCATAGGCTGCCTGCCACCGCCACCGCGCCCGCAACTCAATGTTTTGGGCCTTGACGGTTTGGATGCCCGTCAGGACTTCGGTGAAGTAGGACTGGGTTTCGGCGTTGCGCTCAGCCTTGACCCGCAATTGATGTCGAATAAGGGGGGCGGCCAGAAAACCCAGCAGGGCAAATAGAGGTACTGTCGCCAGGGCCACCAGGGTCAGCACCCAACTGTAGACAACCATGACGACGATATAAATAATCGAAAAAACCGCGTCCAAAACCACGGTGAGCGCCGTTCCCGTGAGAAATTGGCGGATATTTTCCAGTTCGTTGACTCGGGTGGCCAACTCCCCCACCGGCCGCTTGGCGTAATAGCTGAGGGGAAGGCGCAGGAGGTGATCGATGATCTGGGAGCCGAGGGCGAGGTCGATGCGGTTGGTGGTATCGACAAAGAGGTAGGTGCGGATCGCCCCCAGAATTGCCTCGAAAATGGCAATGCCAATCAACAATATCCCCAGGACATGCAGGGTATCAACGCTTTTTTGGCCCAGAACCTTATCGATGATCACTTGGATCATCAGGGGGTTAGCAAGGCCAAACAGTTGCACAAAAAAAGAGGCAATGAATACCTCCAGCAACACTCGTCGATGCTTGCTGAGGGCGGGTAAAAACCAACTCCAGCCAAAGCGCTTTTGGGGTGTGGTGTCGGTGGCCTGAAGCAGCAGCACTTGGCCGCTCTCGCCCCAGGTGGAAAGGAACTGGCTGGGTTTGCGCCGCAGCAGGCCCTGGCTGGGGACACCGAGCACCACCTCGCGGGCCGAGACGCTGTAGAGTACCACCAGTTGGTCTTGCCACGTGATCAGGGCAGGGGTAGGCACCTTGAGGAGGGCTTCCCCCGGTAGAGTAGCTAACTGGGCTGTGAGGCCCATGAGTTCGACAATGGCCCCGGCCGTACCCAGATTGAGGGTGCCCCCTCGTTCGAGCTGCTGGTTGACGACCCGCTGCACCACGTCCCGGCGGAAGGGCAAGTTAAACCACTGGCTGAGCATCTGGAAGCAGGCTAGGGCACCCTCTCGGTCTCCCCTAGCGCGCACCAAGGGATAGGTGCGGCTGGGTGAGGCTTCTGGAGCAGTATCCGTAGGTTCAGGGGCGTAGGGAATGGCGGCCAAATCCAGGCCGGCCGGCTCCACTTCTGTGGGGTCGAGAACTCCCTCTGGCGTGACGGGCGCGAGGGCCGTATGGGGAATCCCCACCAGCCGCAGGCCGAGGGGGCCATCTGCCGTCTGACCTGCGTGCAAATCCGCCAACCGGGTACCAGGGCCGGCCGTGCCCCACTGACCGCCACTCACCCACCAGTCGTAGGTGTTGTCGAGATGCTCTAGGGTTCTGCGGCCGGCCGGCAAGGTTCGCACCTGAACCTGGGGCCAAATTTGCAGGGCCAACTCCCGCAGGTTCTGGACTTGGGGCTGGTTGGCCAAGTGCTGGCCCAACAGGTCGTAGACTTCGGCCAGGGCGGTTTGCTGGCCAAAATAGCGCCCCAATGCGGGTTCCTGGCGCACCAGTCCTAGGAAGTCAGCCGCGGGCATCACCAGTCCCACGGATTCCTCGGAGGCGATCAGGGTTTCGCAGGGTACCCCCCGCACCAAACTGACCCAGCCCAAGACGGCTCCCGGTTCCAAGCGGCCCAGGGTGACCAGTTGGCGGGTTTGGGGGTCGTAGCCCAACAGGCGCATTTGGCCTTGGTAGAGCATGACGATTTGGCTGGGCAGTTGCTCTCGGCGCAACAGGGCTTGGCCCATGCGGTAGCGGAGAGGTTGCAGTTGCTGCGCCACGCTGGCCAGTGTGGTGGGGGAACAGTCCTTAAAGCCCGGCCGGCCGGCCAAGAAGGCTTGAATCTCCGCCTGGGGAAGGGTCATGGCATCAGGGGGGAGAGGGGACAGTGAGGGCTGTAGACAGGGCGTGCACTTGCTCCTGGAGCCACTGCTCAAACAGTTCATCCAAGAGTTGTTGCCGCAAACCCTCATCCAGGGTAACGGGGAGCCGTTCCTCTAGCCGCACAATCACGAACCAGGTATCCAACTTGACCGGGGGCCACACTTGCCTTGGTTGGCTGGTGGTCAGGATTTTGGCGAGGGTGGCGTTGAGATTGCCCATGGGTACTGGGCCAACCAGGCCGCCAGTACGGGCTTCTGGACCTTGAGAATAGGCGCGAGCTAACTCTGCGAAGGACTGCTCCCCCTCCTGAATCCGAAAATACAGTTCCTGGGCGATTTCCCCACTGGGCGTGCGGATCAGCGAGTAAACCGCCCGATCCAATTGGGCCTTGCGTTTCAGAAAGTGGGATTCCAGCCGGGGGGCGAAGGTCTGTTCCTTAAGGCGCGCCACACGCCAAGCCCGGGTCGCCAGGCCCAGAAGTTGATCAGAGGTGAGGTGACGCTGGGCCAGCCACTGGTGCTGCTCGGCGGTGGTTTTAATGCCCTGCTGCTGATAGAAGGTCTGCAAGCAGGTCAGGGACTCCGCCTCTGGACAGGGGAAGGAGTCTAGGGCCGCGTCAATCGCCAGTTCCCGCAGCAGCGGAGTCAGCAATTGGTAGCCTGCTAGGAGGGGAACCACCTCAGCCGCCGCCACCTGCCGTGGGCCCACCTGGAAGGCTATGTCCGGTCGGGACAGGGGAGGGGCGAGGGATTCGGGAGACTCAGCCATGGGACAACTGCGGAAGGGGTTCAGACAAGAGGTACGGCCGGCCGGGGTCTGTGAGCCGGATCACGGCTTGGGTGCAAAGCCAGATGTTACTGTTCACCCAGCCAGATGTTACTGTTCACCCAGTTAGACCCCTAACAAACTCCCTACCTACTTTGGATGGGCCTCCCAGGGTTGGGGGGCACTTTCTTTTTTGGGGTAGCACAGCCACCTCTAGGCCCCAGTGTACCCTGAGGTTCTGAAGGCACTCTAGGTCGTTTGGCGGGCGGGTGAAGGGATTTGTAGACTGGGTTGGGGTTAGAGGATTGCTGTGGCCTATCTGTCATCCCGCAGTTATCGTCGGGCTGCTTTGGCAGTGCGCTGTTCTCCGTTAACGTCCTACCTGTTTGAGCGGCTGCGGGTTCAAAGTGTGCCACTGTTAGCTATTGCCGGCCGGCCGGGCCTCCAGTCGGGCTACACCCGCTGCGAGCGCTCAGTGGTGCAAGCCGAGGATGACTTGGTGTGGCTGATCCAAGTGGGGGTGCTGCGGCGCGAGGTTGACGGCCAGGGGATTACAGATAGCTTCCGGCTCACTCCCTTGGGTCAGGCTGTCGTCAGTGGGGTAGACTGGCGTCAACCCGTCACCTGGTGGGCGCGGCTGGAGCATTGGGCTATCCGTCGGCTACGCTGGCCCGGCTAGGCGCAGGGGTACCAGGCTGATAGCGAAGGTAAACCCGTGGCGGTGAAAGACCATTCGCTCGTACTAGAAACCCTAGCCCACGCAGTGATACCGGGGCGGCGTAATATCGCGTCAAGGTGGTGGACATCATCGGCAACGACACCATGACGAATGTGGCGGTGAGTTATGGCCGATTAGATTAGGAATGCGACACTCTATTTCCACAGTAAGCACGGACAATCTCATCTATACTAGTGTCGGCAGGAGAATTCATCCTTAGGTAGTAGTAAATAAGTAGTGAAAGCTTCTTTAGGCCGAGTCTAGAGATGCA
>JACYLR010000181.1 GCA_015272465.1 Gloeomargaritaceae cyanobacterium C42_A2020_066 | reverse complement strand
TAGCAGTTCCGGCCAGCGCTCGGGTGAGTCCACATCCAGCGTCAGCAGATCAGCGTTGCTGATCACCTCATGCTCGACAATGCTGCACACGGTTCCCTGGCAATAGACACCCTGGAGGGTACGGCTGGCTTCTTTGAAGCGGCGGACGCTGGGAATGTCGAGTCCTTTGCGAGCATAGATGCCCCCTTGGGAGTCACTGACCGCGACAACCCGATAGCCTGCTCGCGCTAGTAACTCAGCCAGCCCGGCCCCCGCATTGCCAAACCCCTGGATAGCCACCGTGGTCTCAGCGGCCGGCCGGCCGAGGTGGGGCAACAGGGTGTCGATGACGTAAAAGGCTCCTGTAGCCGTAGCGGTGTCCCGTCCAGCACTACCCCCCAAACTCAGGGGTTTACCGGTGACCACATCAGGACTGTACTGGCGGCGCACGAGGCTGTACTGATCCATCATCCAGCCCATAATCATCGGATTGGTGTAGACATCGGGGGCAAGAATGTCCACATTGGGGCCGATGCAGTCGGCAATGGCGTCGATGTAGCCTCGACTAAGGCGCTCCAGTTCCAGAGGTGAGAGGGTTTTGGGATTCAGGGTGATCCCCCCCTTAGCGCCGCCGTAGGGCAAGTCCAGCAGGGCGCACTTGTAGGTCATCCAAAAGGCCAGGGTCTGAACTTCATCTAGGCTGACACTGGGGTGGTAGCGCACTCCCCCCTTGCCCGGCCCGCGGCTGTCGTCATAGCGCACCCGATAGCCCTGAAAGACATCCAGGCTGCCATCATCACGCCGCACAGGAATAGCCACAGCGAGGCTCAGCTTAGGCAGTTGGAGCCGAGTCGTGACATCGGACGGCAGGTTGAGGTGGTTGAGGGCCGGTTCGAGGCGGCGCTGGGCATCGGTCAGCAGGGGACTGGGCATGGTTAATCCAGGTCACTGGCAAGAAAGGTGGTCAGGGCAGCCTGGGTGTCGGTTTGGAAGGCTCGGACGTTGACCTGACCGAGTAAGAAGACAGCGAGTCCCATCATGGCAGCCTCTAGGGCAAAGACGGTGCCGTAGGCTAGTGCAGTCTGGGTGAACAGGCGACTGCCCACCTGCTGATAGAGAATGCCCCCCAAACCGGTGGCTACAGCGCGGGCAAGGGCTTGGGCCAGTCCCCAGGCTCCGATAAACGTGCCGGCGGTTTCGGCCAGGGTCAGATCCAGCATCAGGCTAATGGCTCCGGTGGTGGTCAGGCCAGAGGTGAACCCAAACAGCCCGACGAGACCTTGGAGAGCACGGGGGTGCGGATCGGGAGCTAGGCCCGCGGCGATCAGGAGCATCAAGCAGGTGGCCACCAGAAGACAGCCGAGGCGGGTGGCGCGACTTTTGCCGAGGCGGGGCACCACCAGGAAGCCCGCGGTGCTGAGGCCGATCAGGGTTCCCAGGCCAAAAAAGGCGTTGAGTAGGGTGGTTTGGGCGATGGGCATGGCAAAAACATCAGCACCGTAGTTTTCCAGGACAGCTTCTTGCATGAATAGGCCAAGGGTCATGGCCAAGAGGAAACAGAAAAACAGCCCGGTCTGGGGACTGATGGTGAGAATCCGCAGGGCACGGCCCAGGGTGATCTGATCCTCCCGGCCGGCCGTTAGGGCGCGCTGGCCGTAGCGGGAGTAGCGCCGCTCAATGCCCCAGGTGGCCAGGAGCGTGAGGCCCACCACCGCCAGGGGCACCTGGAGAAAGAGGCGGTTTAAGCTTGTCTTCAGGGTGTCCAGGCCGGCCGCGGTGTCTAGGTTGCGCAGCAACACACTGGTGGTGATGGCCCCCACAATGATCCCCACCATCAGCATTGACCAGACAATGCCCACCAGTTGGGAACGGTTGTCCTCGTCTGAAATATCCACCAAGAGAGCGGTAAAGGGTGTGGAACTGGCACTCAGGGCCAAGCCGTAGCCTGCAAAGATGAGGGCCAGCACCATCGTCCACCTCTGGATGGCAGGCGTCCAAGCCCAGCCGCCTGCCGCGCCCACTGCCTCCGCCAACTGCCAAATGCCCTGGACAGCGACAAAAGACAGGGTGGCAAAAATGATGGCACCGGCCCAAACATAGCCCGTGCGGTGGTGGCCCGCCAGCGGCCGGCCGTCGGAGAGTTGGCCAAACCAAACCCGGGCCGGGGCCACGAACTGGTGCATCGCAATCACCCCAGCAGCGACATCCAGGGGAATGCTCAGTTCCGCCTGCATCACCCGATTCAGCAGACCCAGAACCAGAACAGACATAGCCCCGAGGCCCGCCTGAAACAGACCCAGACGGAACATAGTCAGTAGGGGGAGGCGACGCGGTGCAGAGGGCAGGGCAGACATGGGCAGACATAGGACGGCTCACCTGTGATCCTAGGGGAATCTCTGTAGGGATCGTTCAAACTGTTGAGGTGTACCTCTAGGCGGTGACAGCCTGCTGGGTACGGCCGGCCGGGAATGCCAGCGGGAATCCGGAAGGTTCGCGGCCAGGTAGGTTCCCCAAAGCGCATGAGGCACGGATGGGATGTCGTTCCTCCGTACCAAGAGGATGTCCACACATGGGATTAAAGACCGCATTAACTGGGGGCAAACAAACCTCAAATGCCCATTCCAAGAACCTCAATGGCCAGAAAACCTATTGGCCTGAATCAAGGGGCGTACCCCTTCTGTAACTAGAGCACTACCTAAGAACCATGCCTTGCAGGGCTACCCTGACTGCATCGGCTCCCGATAACGGCTTATCTGAGAAGATCACCGTAGTCATGCCATGCCTCGAACCTTGCTCAGTTTCTGGAAAAGGCTGTCGCCAAGGGCCCATGCAAACACCTAGGCAGAAACTTAGGTTTGACGGTAGGGTAGTCCAGGCTATCTGGAAACAAGTAGGGTGAGCAGGTGTCAAAACTCCTGATGCGCATGGGATTGGGGGTCATCTTGGGTATGATCCTGGCGGTGGTGGCCTACGGCATTGAAGTTGGTCTGCGCGCCCCGACTCCGCTCCCCCAGCCTGGCGCAACTGCGGTTCAAGTGCCCCCTGCCCCCGAACCCTTGCCCCCGGAAACCGAAACCCTGATTGCCCAACTGGGGGGAACCCAGAGGCTGGTGGATCCCCCCCGGGGTGACCTGCGCATGGTGGTGATCAGCGACCTCAACAGTGCCTACGGCTCCACCGACTACACCCCGGAAGTGGATATGGCCATGAAGCTGATCCCCTTCTGGCGGCCGGACATGGTGCTGTGTAGTGGTGATATGGTGGCCGGCCAAAGTCCCACCCTGAGCCGTGCCCAAATTCAGGCCATGTGGGCAGCCTTTGACCAGCATGTGGCGGCTCCCCTGCGTCGGTTGAAACTGCCCTACGGTTTCACGATGGGCAATCACGATGCCTCCAGTGCCCGCAGCACCAGCGGCAAGTTTTTGTTTCAGCAGGAGCGTGACCTCGCCAGTGCCTACTGGCGTAACCCCAAGCATGACCCTGGGGTGCAGTTCATCGACCGCTACGAGTTTCCCTTCTACTACACCTTCCGCTATCGGGATGCGTTCTTCCTAGCCTGGGATGGCTCTTCCGACTATATTCCCCCGGACAAACTGGCCTGGGTGGAAAAAGCCCTGGCCAGCCCCGCCGCCCAGCAGGCCAAGATTCGTGTCCTGATTGGCCACCTGCCCCTCTACTCGGTGGCTATCGGCCGCAACGACCCCGGTGAGGTGATGCGCAATGCGGATCAACTGCGGGCCATGCTGGAGAAGTACCGGGTGCACACCTATATTAGTGGTCACCACCATGCCTACTATCCGGCCCACCGCGGCAAGCTTCAGTTGTTGCACATGGGCATTCTCGGCGCTGGCCCCCGGCCGTTGATTGCGGGGAATTCCCCCCCCTTCCGCGCCCTGACGGTGCTGGACATCAATTTCAAGTCCCCTAACCTGACGACCTACACCACCTACCGTATGCCTAGCCTGGAATTGGTGGACATCAAAACCCTGCCGCGGATGCTCCAGGGCCACAATGGTATGGTGTTGCGCCGGGATGTGCAGCCAACTGCCTTGAGCCGTGAGGAGATTGCCGCCTGTGTTGAACAGCTTGATGCCCAGCGCTGCGGCCTCCGAGAAGACTGGGATGTGGCTACTCAGACCCTGCGGCCGGCCGGGGTTTAGCAAGGTACTGAGACGATGACCCAGCCGGCCAATCCGCAGAGGCGTTCCGGCCGGCCGAGCCGGGAACAGCAAATCCGCCGGGTTCTGTTGCTGGTACTGGGCTATAACCTGACCGTGCTGGGTCTCAAGGTGGTTGTGGGAGTCCTCACCGGTTCCTTGAGTGTCTTGGCCGATGCCCTCCATAGCATTACCGATAGCGCCAACAATATCCTGGGTTTGCTGGTGACCCGCTGGGCCAAACCTGGGCCGGATCGGGAGCATCCCTACGGTCACCTCAAATTTGAAGCCATGGGTGCTTTGGGGATCGCCACCCTGTTGGGGATGACCTGTATGGAGATTCTCCAACGGGCTTGGGGCCGGTTAACCCATGGGGAACCCCCCGTTGCCGTCCATGGCCCCGAACTTCTGTTGCTGATTTTGGCCTTGGGTTTGAATGTGGGCACCTGCTGGTACGAGCGCCGCCGCGGGCAAGCCCTGGATAGTCCCGTACTCCTTGCCGATGCCGCCGACACCTTGGGAGACATTTGGATCAATCTGGCGGTGCTGATCGGGTTGGCGGGCGCGTGGGCTGGGTTCCCCTGGCTGGATACCCTGCTGGCCGTACCGGTGGCCCTGTTGGTCTTCACCAGTGGGTGGCGGGTGGTGCAAACTAACCTCCCCTGGCTTGTGGATACGATGGCCATTGCTCCAGAAGCCATCCGCCACGAAGTGGATCAGGTGGCCGATGGGCTTAACTGCCACAGCATTGCAAGTCGGGGGGTCGTGGGCCGTCAGGTGTTTATTGAGATGCACCTTGTGGTTAACACCAGCAGTCTGACTGAAGCCCATGCTTTGACGGAGGCCATTGAGATCCGGCTCCAGGAGCGTTTTGGGCCCGCCCGGATTACGATCCACATGGAGCCAGAAGGCTACCAGTCCGACGAACTGACCTACACCTCGTAATCCCAAGTGAATTCCAAGGACTGTCAGTAACCCCTGATACGGAATCCCTGCTGGGGGTAGCAGTAAGTTAAGTGCAGCGTAAGCTATTCCAACCCTCCGATTGACGATTCCTAACTGCCTCCTTGGGGGGCGGTTTTTTTATATCTAGGTCTCAGGAGGGACTTGCTAGGATCGGGCCAGTGTCGCGCCCTGCCCCCATGTCCTGGAACCTGGTTTTAGTACATAAAGTTTGTGTCTACGCGCTGGTGGGGATTGCGTTCATTGCCCTAGTGACGGGGGGGGCAGCCGATCCCGTGACCGCCTGGCTGTGGGTGGCGGCCGCCGGCATCAGTTGGTTCTGGGAGCCACCCCGGATTGATTTCCGCCGCTTTGATCGCCTGTGGACACCCCTGTCTCTGGGGGTGGTAGCGGTGCTGGCGGTGATTGTGTTCACGACGGACTTGGTGATTTTGGAGGGCGGCATCTATCTGCTGCTTTACCTGACCGTGGCTAAGCTATTTCAGCGGGAGCGGCCGGCCGACTACAACCAGGCCACAGCCCTCTCGTTTCTGCTGCTGGCCACCTCGACGGTTTATAACGAAGACCTGAGCTTTGCCCTGCTGTTTGCCCTGTATGTGGTCCTGGGGGTACTCAGCTTTTCGGTGTACCACTTTCGGATTCAGTTGGAGGAGCATCCGCGGGCCAGCACCCAGGCTCGGCGCTTTGGGCCACAGGTGTTTACGGCGATCACCCTGGTGGCGGTGGTCAGTTTTTTGATGTCCGTGGTGTTTTTCTTTACCTTTCCTCGCGTCGGACTGGGGTTCTTTGCCCGTGGGGCGGGCCTAAGTAATCAACTCTCGACGGGGTTTTCCGACCAAGTGGAGTTGGGCACCTATGGCACCCTGGCGGACGACCAGCGGGTGGTGATGCGGGTTGAGTTTCCCGATGGCTCCCGGCCGGCCGACCCAGTATTTTATTGGCGAGGAATCAGTTTTGACCGCTACGACGGCCGGGGCTGGTCGCGCACCCTGCGTCAGGTCTGGGC
Organism: Gloeomargaritaceae cyanobacterium C42_A2020_066; assembly: GCA_015272465.1. Lineage (GTDB taxonomy): Bacteria > Cyanobacteriota > Cyanobacteriia > Gloeomargaritales > Gloeomargaritaceae > JACYLR01. The sequence goes on along the minus strand of JACYLR010000181.1, from coordinate 5,969 downwards.
CTTGCCCCCCGGCCCCAACCGTTCGATCAAGGTGCGGCGCTTACCGGAGGGACTGACTCTGGAGGCGGGGCTCCGTTCCGGACGGCTCGTCCGCCAGTCGATCTATTTGGAACCGAATAATCACCGGGTGCTGTTTGCCCTGCCGGTGCTCACCCAAGTGGATTTACCGGAACGAACCCAGTCGGTGCGGGTGCAGGCCGGCCGGTTGGGAGATGGAGACACCCCCTCACCGATTCGCGCCTACGGTCGCCGCCAGGAAGCCCTGCTGGTCAGTCAAAGCGGGGATGTCACCTACAGCGATATGGGGGATACGGGCTACCAGTACACGGCCATCAGTCGAGTGGACACGCCTGATCCAGCCCAATTGCGGCAGGTGACGCGGGAGGAAATGACCGCCAAGCTGGAGGCGGACGGCCTCAATGCCTGGGTCTATCTGCAATTGCCGGAGGATTTCAACCCCCGGATTCGCCAACTGGCCGAACAAATTACCCGCGGCCAGACCAATGATTATGACCGGGTGATCGCCATCCGGGATTACCTGCAAACGAACTTCACCTACACCACCAACCTGCCCGATCCCGGTAACCAACCCCCGATTGACTTCTTCCTGTTCACCTCCCGGCGAGGCCACTGCGAGTATTTCGCCACGGCTGAGGCCCTCTTGCTCCGATCTCTGGGCATTCCTTCCCGGATGGTGAATGGTTTTCTGGGGGGGCGATGGAACAGCTACGACGGCTACCTGGCGGTGCGCAATAGCAATGCCCACTCCTGGGTGGAAGTGCCCTTTGGTTCCTTGGGGTGGCTGACGGTAGACCCGACGCCCGCGGGCGCTATTCCTACCCTGGGGGGCTGGGCCGCAGGCTGGCAGGATGTCTACGATGCCCTGCGCTTCCGCTGGAATAAGTATGTCTTGGAATACAGCCTGGACACTCAGTCGGAGTTGCTGCGCGAAGCCGGCCAACTGTTCAATCCCCGTGCTGGACAGGATGGCGCTGTGTCACCTCCCAACCTCAAGGAACTGCTGAGCCAGGTGCTGCGGTCGGCCGGCCGGAACTGGTCGGTATCCCTGGTGGTGGTGGGCTTTACGGCAGGGGCGGGGTGGTTGGGCCGACGGCGGCAGACCCTTGCTTGGAGTCGGCTCGACTGGGGGTTATTGGCACTCCACGGGGGCGGGGCAGCGGCGGTGGTGCTGCTCTTTTGGCAACCGACTCCCCAAGTCCAAGGGGTGATCTTGGCTGGGGGGCTGCCCATGGCCATCTACGTGATGGGGCGCTGGCTCACAGGCCATACAGGAGCGGCCGGCCCTGGGCTGCAACGGATTTCCCGGGTCTATGTGCGGCTCAGGCTACTGGCCCAAGAGGCTGGCGTGCGGGTTTCAGACCAGGCTGGCCCTGGGGCTTTGGCTCAAGCGTTGGCAACCAGTGGTTTGCCCGAAGCTGAGGTGGCAATTGGGGTGGTGGAACTCTACCTGGGGGTTCGATTTGGCGGCCGGCCGCTCAGTTCCCAGGAACTGCACCAAGCGGAACTGACGGTGAATCATTTGGCCCAGCGCTGGCGTCCCGTTGGAGCAGCTAAAAGATAGCCTCAGAGCGCTTAGCCCAAGTCGGTACACCCGGTTAATCCCTGGCCAGTCGCGTCGTTCCAAACAAGAATGAGACACTTTTCTCAAATTTGTCGAGACCCTAATGTGCCCTTCAAAATGACAGGAAGAATGCAGCGAGGATAGAGGTGAGAAAAGGCTGTCTCAGTTTTCACTCAATTAGCCATATAGTGACCCTAAGCTTGAACGCTGAGGAGGCGGGAATCCCAGAGCCGCTGTACCCAATGCTCGAAAAAGGCGCGGTTGGCCTGCTGGGCTACTGCACTGGAATCTCCAAGGGGGGCCGGAGCCAGACCCTGAAGCGCTGCCGTTGTCACGCAAAACATGGATTTTTGGAAGCTAACGCAAATCTTGATCCGTATATCCCCCTCCCCCCGGCCGGCCGCCAGATAGCGCGCCCGCAGGTAATCCGGCAGGAAATGGCGCATATCCTGCATCAACAGCGTCGGTGGAATACCTGCCCCACCAACCGGCAGGGGATCGGCATAAAGAGCACCGTAGTTGAACTGGGCCGGATCAGGGGAAATCTGGTGGGCCTGGGCATTGTAGGAAACCGTGCCCATGAACGGGAACGACCGGAAAAACACAGCCTCCACGTAGGGCACCGCCGCATCCGTCAAAAAGGTGAGGCCGGCCGGCCGCGGCAAAATCGAGTAAGTCTGATCGCCAATCGGCACCGTGTATTCCAGGGGCTTGTCGGCGGCGGCCACCAGTCCCTCACGAATATGGGTGACCACATCCGCAATACTGCCAATCTCACCCCGGTCATAGCGATCAGAAAGATCCAGAAACATTGGGGCCATCACCCGCCAAAACTGGCCCAACACATGGGTATAGACCAGGAGGCGCACCTGTTCCAGCAGAAAATCTGGGAAGGCACGATGGAGAACTTGAATCAGGCCGTTGTCGCGGATCTTGGCCGCAATTGCCCGGCCGGCCGTCTCCGTAAACACCGCACTGTCTAGGTAGGCATCCAGGCGGGGACTGCCATGCCAGAGCATCGCCCGCATACAGTACTCGGCAAACTCGTAATTGATCCGGTCGTGCCACCAGTGCCGGAGGAGTTTGGGCAGCGTCACCTCACCGTTGAAATACTTGAAAAAGGGGAAAAGCACCAGAAACTGGTGTTCACCCATGTAGATCAAATTTCGCCAGTAGGCATCTAAGACAACGCCATAGCTTTTGAGGATGCCGACCACCTCCACCAGGTTGTCCGGCGTATCCGGCAAGAGTGCGTCCCCCCCCATGAGGCGGTCAACCAAACCCGACAGCGTCCGGGCATCGCGCATTACAAGTGCCATGGCAGAGATACGTGAGCAGAGAGGATTGAAGCCGTGGCAGCCGCATGGCTGAGAGCGGTGGTCGTCGCCTCACTCCAGCGGGATAACCAACTGGGTTGAATACCCAGCACCACCACCAAGAGTGCCAGCACGCCGGCCGGCCCGTACTCCCAGGGCGACACCGAAGGGAGGTTCGCCAACCGTGCCGTCAGCCGCCCAAAAAAGGCCCGGTTCACCAGCAGCAAAAAGTAGACCGAGGTCAAGCCGGTGCCGATCATGCAGGCCAGGGTTGCCAGGGGGAATCCGGGGAAGCTGCCGCGGAAGATCAGGAACTCGGTAATAAACCCCACCATGCCGGGAATGCCACTGCTGGCCATGACCGCCAGGATCATCAGGGTGCCCACGAGGGGTAAGCCTCCATCGGGGAGCAGCAGGCCCTGGAGTTCGTTGAGGTTGCGGGTGCCTGTTTTTCGGTAGACCAACCCCACTAAGTGAAACAGGAGGGCTGAGATCAAACCATGACTCACCATCTGACAGATCGCCCCCAGCAGGCTGAGGGGTGTTGCAGCTGCAGCCCCCAGCAGAACATAGCCCATGTGACCGATGGAGCTATAGGCGACAATGCGCTTCATGTCCTGTTGCAGAATGGCCATCAACGAGCCATATAGCACGCTCACCACCGCCCAGATAGCCAACCCTGGGGCCAAGACTTGCCAGGCGGCTGGCAGCAGCGCTAGGCCAAAGCGCAGCAAGCCGTAGGTGCCCAGCTTCAGCAGAATCCCGGCCAACAGCATGGACACCGGGGTGGAGGCTTCCACATGGGCATCCGGCAGCCAGGTGTGGAACGGGACGAGGGGGATCTTGATCCCCAGCGCTACCAGGAGGATGACCAGCAGGATCACCTGCGTGACCAGGGGCAAGTGCTGTGTGTCTAAATCCATCAGGCTGAAGGAACCACCGCCCCCCAGGATGGCCATGCCAAAGAAGGCGACCAGGAGTAACAGCCCGGACAGAGCCGTATAGATCAGAAACTTGGTGGCGGCATAGCTACGGCGCTCGCCCCCCCAGATGGCGATCAGCAGGTAGAGGGGAATCAGTTCCAGTTCGTAGAACAGGAAAAACAGCAGCAGGTTCTGGGCCAAGAATGCCCCCGCCACCCCCGCTTGGATCAGAAGGAGCAGGCTGTAGTACAGGCGGGGGCGAGTGGGGGGAATGGGGCTGCTATAGACCACAAGTACCGTCAACAGGCTGTTCAGGGCGACGAGGGGTAGGGACAGTCCATCCAGACCCAGTTGATAACTGAGGCCCAGGGTACTCAGCCAGGGGAGGGTTTCCAGAAGTTGACCATCAGGACTCAGCACATCCACTCGGCCGGCCGCTAGGGCCGTCCAGAGCAGCAGCCCCAGGGTAGTGATTCCGACCCCGCGCTTCACCTGCTGGGCCTCCAAACGCCCAGGCCACAGACTGAGGCCAGCCGCCACCACTAGGGGCACGAAAATCAGTACGCTGAGCATCATGGGTTAACCCAGCCCCCTAACCACCACCAACCCGCCACCAGCAACAGAACACCCAGAACCACCGTCAGGGCGTAAACCTGGGACTGGCCCGTGATGCTGTATTTGAGCAGTTGACCACTGAACAGGGTCGATACGCCCACCAGATTCACGAAGCCATCCACCATATGCCGATCCAACCAGAGGGTGATTTGGGAGCACACCTGCACCAACTGCACCACCGTCACCCGGTACACCCGATCCATGTAGAAGTCGTAGGCCAACAAGTCCTGGATGAATCGCCAATTGGCCTGGGTTGACCGACTCCACGCCCGTTGCAGTGCCAAGGAACGCCCCAGTCCCCAGCCCAGCAGTCCACTGGCCAACAGCAAAAGAGGCCCCAGGGCGGCCGGCCGGCCGCTGACATCCAGGTTCAGCCAGGGAATCATGATCGCCGGGGCCACCAGATTAATGACCAGCATGGCCACCATGGGTACGGCCATCGGCCAGGCCACTTCGGGGGTACGCCGGGTTTTAACCTGCGGAGTGCCCAGGAACACCAGCCGAAACACCCGGGTCAGATTCAGGGCACTCAGGGCATTGACCCCCAGTAGCACCGCCAACAGACCCACAGGCGGGGATGGCGTTTGTTGCCACCAGGCGTCCAAGGCCCAGAACAGGCCCAGGGGAAGACTGGCCACCAGGCCGGCCGCCCCAACGCCAAAGGCCAGGGTTGTTGCGGGCATACGCGTGCCCAATCCACCCATTTCCGTCAGATCTTGGGTGGTGGTGGTCAGCATGATCGCTCCCGCCGCCATAAACAGCAGGGCCTTCGCCAAGCCGTGGGCAAACAACAGCAGTAACGCCACTTGGGTTTGGCCTAGGCCGACGGCGATGAACACCAACCCCAGATAGGCACTGGTGGAGTGCGAAAGGGTGCGCTTCAGATCGATTTGGGCAATGGCCATCAGAGATGACCCCAGGGCCGTCACCAAACCCAGACTGATCAGGGCCGTGGTCACCACGGGCGAGAGGCTGAGCACCGGCTGCAACTGGATCAGCACGTAGGCGCCGGCCGCCACCACCACCGAATTTCGCAAGATCGACGCCGGACTGGGGCCTTCCATTGCCTCATCCAGCCAGAGGTGGAGCGGGAACTGGGCGCACTTGCCCACCGGACCAGCCATCAACCCCAGGCCAATGAGGGCAGTGGCCCAGGCCGGGAGATGGGTGGTTTGTGCCCAGGCTGGCAAGCTGTCAAAGGCAAAGCTGGCCCCGGCGCTGGAGAGAGCCACGAGAGCCATCAACAGCAAAACATCCCCAATGCGCTTCGTCAAAAAGGCGTCCCGCGCCGCCGTCACCACCAGGGGCTGAGCATACCAGAACCCAACAAACAAGTAGGTGGAGAGGGTAAGCATCTCCAGCAGGGCATAGCTGAGAAACAGGGAATCACTCAGGGCAATGCCGCTCAGGGCTGCCTCGAAAAACCCCATCAGGCCATAAAAACGGGCCAAGCCCCAATCTTTTTCCAGATAGCCCAGGGCATACACTTGGGCCAGTAGCGTAATCCCAGTCACCGTTTCCAGGGCGATCAAA
>JACYLR010000129.1 GCA_015272465.1 Gloeomargaritaceae cyanobacterium C42_A2020_066 | reverse complement strand
CCCCGATCATCATGCACGACTTCCTCACTGGGGGTTTTACCGCCAATACCACCCTGGCCAAGTACTGCCGGGATAACGGGTTGCTGCTCCACATCCACCGAGCTATGCACGCCGTCATCGACCGGCAGCGCAACCACGGCATGCACTTCCGGGTGCTCGCCAAGTGTCTGCGGATGTCTGGGGGTGACCACCTCCACTCCGGCACCGTGGTCGGCAAGTTGGAAGGGGAGCGGGGCATCACCATGGGCTTCGTGGACTTGATGCGGGAGGACTATGTGGAAGCCGATCGTTCTCGGGGCATCTTCTTCACTCAGGACTGGGCTTCCATGCCTGGGGTCATGCCCGTGGCCTCCGGTGGTATCCACGTCTGGCACATGCCGGCTCTGGTGGAAATCTTCGGTGACGACTCCTGTCTGCAATTCGGCGGCGGCACCCTGGGTCACCCCTGGGGTAACGCACCGGGGGCAACCGCTAACCGGGTGGCCCTGGAAGCCTGTATCCAAGCCCGCAACGAAGGTCGCGACTTGGCACGGGAAGGCAACCAGGTGATCCGGGAAGCGGCCAAGTGGTCGCCGGAACTGGCGGCCGCCTGCGAACTCTGGAAGGAGATCAAGTTTGAGTTCAAGGCGGTGGACACGCTCTAGGCTCGGATCGGCGGCGGGGGTGGGGGTCATGGCCAGTCTCGGCCGGCCCCTGTACCCTGAAAAACACCTCCGTTCCTCTAGGCTATGGACTTGCCGACCATTGCTCGTCAGACAGCCCGTGTCCTGATCAGCTATCTCACCTATGAGGCAGTGCGGACGGTGGTGGCCCAACTGGCCGAGACCGACCCTCCTCTGGCGATTTGGTTGAACAGTTACTCCTCAACCAGCAACATCCAAGACGGCGAAGCCTATCTGGAGGCCCTGCTGCGAGAGCGTCAAGACCTGGCTTTGCGGGTGATGGTGGTGCGAGAGCATCTGGCGGAGACCGTGGTGGAGCATCTGCCCGAAATGGTGCAGACTGGCATCCGCCAAGCCAACATGGAGCGCCGCCGCCAGCACCTCGAACGGCTCACCCAGATTCCGGACGCCGCTTCGGCCGGCCGTTCGGAACTCGAGAGTCCGCCTGAACCCCAGCCTTGATCGACACCCCCTTCGTTGACTACCCCGTTCCGATTCCTATTGTTCCAATGGTGAACCCCATGAAAACCCTGCCCAAGCAACGCCGCTACGAAACCCTCTCCTACCTGCCCCCCCTGACCGATGCCCAGATTTCCAAGCAGATTCAGTACCTGCTGGATATGGGATACATCCCGGCGGTGGAGTTCAGTGAAACCTCTGAGCCTACGGAGCACTACTGGACCCTGTGGAAGCTGCCCATGTTCAGCGCTTCAGGTACCCAGGAAGTGCTCAGCGAAGTGCAAGCCTGCCGCTACGAGTATCCCGATTCCTTTATTCGTGTGGTGGCCTTCGACAACATCAAGCAGTGTCAGATGATTAGCTTCATCGTCCATAAGCCGGCCAAGTTCTAGGCCCGCCCAACGGACAGCAATCGGCTAACTGAACTGAGGGGTGTGGGGTGACCTACACCCTTTTGCTATGGCCTGAGGAGCGACCGGGCAGCCGCAGCGGCCGGCCGGCCTGGTAGGATGCTTATGGCAACGTTGCGGAGTATGAACCGATGGCTCTGGCAGTTGGCACCCAAGCCCCCGCCTTCACCACGAAAGATACCCACGGCAAGACCGTCTCTCTGGCGGACTTTGCGGGTAAGACAGTGGTTCTCTATTTCTATCCCAAGGACGATACCCCGGGTTGTACCAAGGAAGCCTGTAGTTTCCGGGATAACTACAGTGCCTACCAGGGCAAGGCTGTGGTGGTGCTAGGGGTGAGTATGGATGATGAAGCCTCTCACCAGGCGTTTACCCAAAAGTTCAACCTGCCCTTTCCGCTGCTGGCGGATGTGGACGGCAGCTTAGCTAAAGCCTACGAGGCCGATGGCGGCGGCTATGCCAAGCGGATTACCTACGTCATCGACGGGGCCGGCCAGATCGCCAAGGTCTACACCTCTGTGAGTACCGCCACCCACGCCACGGACATCCTGGCTGACCTGGGTCTGGCATAGGTTCCTATGGCGGAGATCACCCTTACACTCCCGGCCGGCCGCTGCGGGGCCTATCTGGCGGAACCGGCCGGCCGGCCTTGGCCAGGGCTTGTGCTGATCCAGGAGATCTTTGGTGTTGAAGCGGTCATGCGCCGCACCGCCGACTTCTTCGCTGCCCAAGGCTACGGAGTGTTGGTGCCAGACCTGTTCTGGCGCTTGGCCCCTGGCGTGCAGCTTGACCCCACCGTCCCGGCGGACTTGGCCCGCGCCTTTGAACTCTATCAAGCGCTGGATGTGGACGCCGCCCTCGGGGATCTGGAGGTGGCTATCGAGGCGCTCGCCGGCCGGCCGGGCTGTTCTGGGATAGTGGGGACAGTAGGTTTTTGTCTGGGGGGCTACTTGGCCTATCGGATGGCGGGCCGGCCGGCTGGCGCGTGCCATGTGAGCTATTACGGCGTGGGCATCGAGAATCATTTGCCACCCCAGATGACCTTCCAGTCGCCCCTGCTGATGCACATCGCTGCACAGGATCAGTTTGTGCCGCTTGCTGCCCAAGCTGCTATCGGCACGGCCCTCGATCCCGAACCCCTGGTGACGATGCACACCTACCCTGGGGTTGACCATGCCTTTGCTCGCCTGGGAAGTCCGGCCTATGTGCCTGCAGCGGCGGAACTGGCCTTGGCCCGCACCCTTGAGTTTCTGAGTGCCCATCTTACGAAAACCGAGGGCTAGGATCGATCCAAGTGGGTATCACGTCCACTACCGAAAGCGCAGGGGACTTTGGGTCTGAGTTGTAAGGTCTGCGACTCAAGCGTGGCATGAGGGACATCAAGTCTTGCCCTTGAGTTCAAGGAGGCCGGCAAGTTCAGTGTCCGTGAAATCAGTAATGACTGGGGTTGCGCCCAAAGCCGCTAAGTCGGCCGGCCGATGGGTGGTGGCCAAGCCCACGGTCTGCACTCCGGCTCCCAAAGCCGAGCGAATGCCTGTCGGGGAATCCTCAAAGGCCAGGGCTTCGGCAGACATCAGCCCGAGTTTTTCCAAAGCCAGACAGTAGGGCAGGGGATCGGGTTTGCCAGCGGGCAATTCTTCTCCCAGAATGACCACCTCGAAGGCCGGCCGCAGCCCCAACTCATCGAGCATAAAGTGGGCATTCTCCCGCGGCGCGTTGGTGACGAGGGCAAGCCGCCACTGGCGCTGACAAGCCAAGGCCAGAAGTTCAACCAAGCCAGCTAGAGGCTGCAACCGGCCGGCCGCCAGTTGGCGGAACCGCGCTTCTTTGGCCGCCCCAAAGGTGACGCGCTCAGCCGGACTGAGGTGGGGGTAAAACTGGGCCAGAATCGCCTCGTTACAACGGCCACTGAACTGCTGACGGTAGGTCACCGGATCAAGGTCAACCCCACTGTCAGCCAGGAGCGACTGCCAAACTTGATAATGGAGGGCGTCCGTGTGGGTCAGGGTGCCATCCAAATCAAACAACAGCCCGCGAATCATAGACCTACCCCGGTTGCCCCGCCCACCTTACCACAGCCTTTGCCCGGCCTTGACGGAAACTACAATCCCTACTGCTCTAGGTCTGTGCTCCCTGGCGTTACCGCCGCCGGGTGGCTGGCCCTTTGATCTGGCTTTGGTGCCAGATCCTGCCTATCTGGTGGGGGGTGCTGTGCGGGATGCCCTGCTCGGCCGGCCGCGTCATCCCCTGGATCTGGATATCGTGGTGCCGGGGGATGCGGTGGCCGTCGCCCGCCGGTTAGCGAATCACCATGGGGGAGGGTTTGTCGTGCTCGACCCAAAGCGCCAGATCGCTAGGGTGGTGCTGCCAGAGGCCACCCTGGACGTGGCTCGCCAGGTGGGACCAGACCTGAAAACGGATCTGGGACGGCGGGATTTTCGGGTGAATGCCCTCGCCTACGACCTCCACCAGGGCCTGCTCCTCGATCCCCTGGGCGGAGTAGCAGACTTGGCGGCCGGCCGGCTGTGCATGGTCAGTTCTCAGAATCTGGCCGCCGATCCCCTCCGCCTACTCAGGGCCTATCGCCAGGCGGCCCAACTCCAGTTCACCCTGGAGGCTGAAACTCGGGCCGCCCTGGGTCACTTAGCGCCTCACTTGGGCCGTGTTGCGCCAGAGCGTGTCCAAACAGAACTGATCACCCTGCTGCTCCAGCCTCAGGCAGCTCCCTGGCTCAACCTCGCCTGGGCCGACGGCGTGCTCCAGCCCTGGCTACCGGTGCTGCGGGCGGACGGATTGACCCGTTTGGCTCAACTGGAGGCGACGGACTTTGCCCAACTGCCTGCTGAGATCGCCACTGCCCTTACCAAGCCCCTCCGCCACGGCCGGCCGACCTGGGTTCTGGTCAAACTGGCCTGTTTGTTGCCCGCCGATGCCACGGTTTTCCTGCCCATCCTGGAAAAGCTGCGCTTCAGTCGCGCCGAAATCCAGTACCTGCACCGCCTGGGTCATGGGCAACTCGCAATGGCTGCCCTAGAAACGGCTCCACTAGCCGATGTCTTGGCCCGGTTCCAAATGTTCCAGGCCGCCGACTCCGCCTTCCCCGGCTTGGCCTGGTTGAGCCAAGCGGCCGGCCGGTGCCCTCACCTGCTGCCGATCCTGCTGGAACACTACCGGAATCCCCGCGACCCGGTGGCCCATCCCAACCCCCTAGTGACGGGGCAAGACCTCATCGAGCATCTCCATCTCCAGCGAGGCCCGGTGATTGGGGAACTCCTGGCCGATCTGGCCCGCGCCCACGCCCAGGGGAAAATTGCCACCCCCGCCGAGGCCTTGGCCCTGGCCCAGCATTGGTGTCCCCAGAAGGCTGTCCCTCCCCCCCCAGCTATCCCCTAGGATGGCAATAGCCCTTTTGGATCACGCCTATGACCTTTCGCGGCATGACCCCCATGCTGAACGTTACCAATCTGGAGCGCAGTCTGGCGTTTTACCAAGCCGTGGCCGGGTTGACCCAGATTAGCTCTGCTGAGGCCCTCAACCAGTGGCGCTGGGCCTACCTGCAAGCTGGGGACATGGGCCTGATGCTCTGTGAGTCCGGTGGCCCACCCCGGCCGGCCGACGCCAACCGTCGCGACGCCTGGGAGGTAATTTACTACTTCTATCCCACCGATGTGGTGGCGCTCCATACCCGGCTGCACGCCGAAGGGTATGCCGTGAGCGAACTGCGCGACACGTTCTATGGTATGCGGGAGTTTGAATTGCGCGATCCCGATGGCCATCTTCTCTGGTTCGGCCAAGAGCGCGCCGATGTGCCGCCCCTCGTTGATCCGGAAGTGCCGTAGGGCCGGCCGTGCACATTCCCCTCATTGTTCCCAACCCCCAACTGCGCTCACTCTTGGCCTGGCACCTGCAAGCGGCCGGCCACCATCCCCAGGGAGTTACCACCCTGGATGCTGCCTTAAACCTAGTCGCGCCCCTGCCCGCGGTGATTGTCCTTGATCTGGACTGGCCGCAGGGTTGGAGCACGGCCCTAGACCAGTGCCAGCACCTGCCGCCTCCCCTACTGCTGATCTCCGCCCACACCCTGGAAGCCGACATCGTAGCTGGCCTGCGGGCGGGTGCAGACGATTACCTGACCAAGCCCTTTGGACTCCAGCACTTTCTGGCACGGGTCGAGGTTTTGGGTCGCCGCTACACCCGCATCACCCCCCAAATCTACCTGGGTGCCCTCCAAGTTGACCTGATCCAGCGCCAAGCCACGGTGGCCGGCCGGCCGCTCGACCTATCCCCCCAGGAATTCGGTCTGCTCTGTGTCTTGCTCCAAGCTGAGGGGCGCGCCCTCAGCCGCCAACAAATCCTCGAGCGGGCTTGGCCCCCCAGTAGCGGCACGCCCCGGACAATAGATACCCACGTTCTGAGCCTACGGCGGAAACTGACTGAGGCTGGCCCCCAAGCTCCCTCAATTGAGACTGTCCACCGAGTCGGCTACCAACTCACCTACCCTCACCTACCCTAGGCGGCTGGAGAACCTCGGCCGGCCGCCACGGGTTCTGGCAGGGCCACCCCTTCAGCCACCTGTAACTGCCAACAAGGAATCGTATCGTCCAGGGTTGAAGTGCCCATCATGCCCGTGTGGATTTCCAGAAGGGCCTCCGGCAGTGCCTCAAATACAAGCCGTTGACCGGGGAAACTGACCCGTTCGAAGTACCAATCGGGGACGTTCGTGATCCGCACCACCTGCACCTGACTGGTAACATTGACATAGCAGCAAACGATGGACTGCTTGTGCTGTTCCGGGATGGGATCAAGGATTTGCGACATGACGGGTACTCGGTTCCAAATCGGCTTGCTATAGGTAGTACCCTAACACTCCCCCTGGGGATCGGCTGTAATTTCCTTTACCGTTACCGAAAGACAGAACGGCCGGCCGACCCCTGCCAAGCCCTAGGTTCAGTGCTAAGGTGACATTAACTATCCGTAACAATTTTCGCCCGGCATCACGGTCACCCATGGCTCAGCGCGTTCTCTACGTCCGGCTGCCCTGTAACCCGATCTTCCCTATCGGTGTGGTCTACCTCGCCGATCACATCCACAAACAACTCCCGGGTGTTGAACAGCGCATCTTCGACCTAGGCACCGTCCCCCCCCTAGACTTCACCCCCGCGCTCGACACCGCCATCGCCGATTTTCGGCCTACTTTGCTGGTCTATTCCTGGCGGGACATTCAAATCTATGCCCCTGTGGGGGGACGCGGCGGCAACCCCTTGCAACATGCCTTCGAGTTCTACTACGCCCGTAATCTCTGGATCAAACTGCGGGGTGCCCTCGGCGGTTTGCGGCTCGCCAGTGCCTACTATGGTGAACTTTGGCGCAACCTGGGCCTGATCCGGCGGGGCCTCCAGCAAGCCCGGCGCTACCATCCCCAAGCCCAAGCGGTGGTTGGGGGAGGAGCCGTCAGTGTGTTTTATGAGCAACTAGCCCATAGTCTCCCCCCCGGCACCATCGTCTCGGTTGGCGAGGGGGAACTCCTGATCGAGCGTCTGCTCAAGGGGCAATCCTTCCAGGATCAGCGCTGCTACGTGGTCGGTCAGGATGCCCCCCGCCCCGACTTGATCCACGAGGCCCCAGTGCCCCTGGAGAAAACCGCCTGTGACTACGACTACATTGAGCGCATCTGGCCTGCCTTGGGCTATTACCTTCAGGACTCGGATTTTTACTTGGGCGTCCAGACCAAGCGGGGGTGCCCCCACAACTGCTGCTACTGCGTCTACACCGTTATCGAGGGCAAGCAGGTACGCGTCAATCCGGCCGAAGAGGTCGTGGCCGAGATGCGCCAACTCTACGACCGGGGGGTGCGGAATTTCTGGTTTACCGACGCCCAATTTATCCCAGCCCGGCGGTTCATTCCTGATGTGGAGATCCTGTTGGATCGGATTTTGGCCTCCGGGATGACGGATATCCACTGGGCTGCCTACATCCGGGCCGACAATCTCACCCCCAGCCTCTGTCGCCGCATGGTGCAGACGGGCATGAATTACTTCGAGATCGGGATCACCAGCGGCTCCCAGGAACTGGTGCGCAAAATGCGGATGGGCTACAACCTGCGGGTCGTCCTGGAGAATTGCCGCGACCTGAAGACGGCGGGCTTTAATGACCTCGTGTCGGTCAACTACTCCTTTAATGTGATCGACGAAACCTGGGAAACCATCCGCCAAACCCTTGCCTACCACCGCGCCCTGGAAGCCATTTTCGGCTCCGACAAGGTGGAACCGGCCATCTTTTTCATTGGCCTCCAACCCCACACCCACCTGGAAACCTACGCCCTCGATCACCAGATTCTCCGGCCTGGCTATAACCCGATGAGCATGATGCCCTGGACAGCCCGCAAACTTCTCTGGAATCCAGAACCCCTGGGCAGCTTTTTTGGGGAGGTGTGCCTCGAAGCCTGGCAGCGGCATCCCGATGACTTCGGCCGCACGGTGATGGACATCCTCGAGGAACGTCTCGGACGGGCACCTCTAGAGGCCGCCCTCTCGGCGCCGCTGGCTGTTGCCTGAGACTGAGATTTTACAAAAGTTAACAAGTCTGTTAATGTAAAGGTAGGTTAACAAACTCGCCTTAGGAGATCCTCCATGACGACCCGTAGCTACACCGTTGAAGACGGCGGCCGGTTAAACAACTTTGCCATTGAGCCACAGATGTATGTGGATGCCACCCCGCGCGTCGGGTTTACTGAGTTTGCGGAACTGATCAATGGTCGCCTAGCGATGATTGGTTTTGCCTCCTTGTTGATTCTGGAAGTGCTCACGGGTCATGGCCTGCTCGGTACTCTGGCCAGCCTCCGCTAGTTATTCCCTCTCATACCATCACCCCAGGGAATTCCGCTTTCCTGGGGTATTTTTTCGGCTAGTAGAGGCGGGATGCTGCATAAGCTCCGTGCTTTCTCTCCGGTGTTAGGGATTGCTGTCACCCAGAAACGCTTTGTGGTCTGCCAGTTTTTGCACCTGGCTTGACCCTGGCCTAGGCCCTCAGAAACCGGGCACCCTACATCAGGAATGGGTCTGAACCTGCCTAGAATGGGTAACGTTCCTGTGTGCCTGTCTTCCCTTGGAAAGCCGCTATAACCCTGCCGCCGTTGAAGCCCACTGGCAATCGGTGTGGGCGGAGATGGAATTAGATCGTACTGCCGAGGATGCCGGCCGGCCGGCCTACTATGCCCTGTCGATGTTTCCCTATCCTTCGGGGAGCCTGCACATGGGCCATGTCCGCAATTACACAATTACCGATGTGATCGCCCGGGTGAAGCGGATGCAGGGCTACCGGGTGTTGCACCCTATGGGTTGGGATGCCTTTGGGTTGCCCGCAGAAAACGCGGCCATTGACCGCGGTGTCCACCCAGCCCAATGGACATTTCAAAACATTGACCAAATGCGTGCCCAGTTGCAGCGATTGGGCCTTTCCTACGACTGGGAACGAGAAGTCGCCACCTGCCATCCCGACTACTACCGCTGGACTCAGTGGCTGTTCCTCAAATTGTTTCGCGCGGGTCTCGCCTACCAGAAGGAGGCGGCAGTCAACTGGGATCCCGTGGATCAAACCGTACTGGCCAACGAACAGGTGGATGCCGAAGGCCGCTCTTGGCGTTCCGGTGCCCTGGTGGAGAAGCGGTTACTGCGCCAATGGTTCCTGCGGATCACTGCCTATGCCGAGGAATTGCTGCGGGACTTGGACACCCTCGACCAGTGGCCGGAACGGGTGCGGACGATGCAGGCCAACTGGATTGGCAAGTCTACAGGGGCTTACCTGGAGTTTCCTCTGATCGGTCACGACGCCCGGGTCGGGGTGTTCACCACCCGACCCGATACGGTGTTTGGGGTGAGTTATCTAGTGTTGGCTCCGGAGCACCCCCTGACCCTTCAGGTGGCTACGCCAGCCCAACGCCCCACGGTAGAAGCGTTCCTGGATACCGTGCAGCGGGAGTCGGAGTTGGAGCGCACAGCCGAGGATCGGCCTAAGCAGGGCGTGCCCACAGGTGCCTATGCCCTAAATCCCTTCAATGGTGAGAAGGTACCGGTCTGGACTGCGGATTATGTTTTGGGCGAGTACGGCACGGGTGCAGTAATGGGGGTGCCGGCCCACGACAGCCGGGATTTTATCTTTGCCCAAACCTATGACCTACCGATTCGCACAGTGATTCTGCCACCGGGCACAGAGGGGGTGATTGAGCCCCAGACTTCGGCCTATACCGAACCAGGGATCTTAGTCAATTCTGGCCGCTTCGAGGGACTGGAGTCCCAGGCTGCCAAAACTGCGATCACCGAGTGGGCCGAAGCCCAGGGGGTTGGCCAGGCGAAGGTGCAGTACCGGTTGCGGGATTGGTTGATTTCCCGTCAGCGCTACTGGGGGTGTCCGATCCCGATCATTCACTGTCCTGACTGCGGGCCGGTGGCGGTGCCGGAAGACCAGTTGCCAGTGCAACTGCCGGAACAGGTGAATTTCACAGGCCGCGGCCCCTCTCCTTTGGCCCAACTGAGCGAGTGGAGCGCGGTGCCCTGTCCCTGCTGCGGCCGGCCGGCCCGTCGCGAGACCGACACCATGGATACCTTTATCGACTCCTCCTGGTATTTCCTGCGGTTTGCCGATGCCCGCAATGGGACACAACCCTTCGCAGCGGAAAAGGTGAATGATTGGCTGCCCGTGGATCAATACGTGGGGGGTATCGAGCACGCCATTCTGCATCTGCTCTACTCGCGTTTCTTTACCAAGGCCCTGCGTGATCAGGGATTGCTATCGGTTTCCGAACCCTTTAAGGCCCTCCTGACCCAGGGCATGGTGCAGGGACTGACCTATAAAAACCCCACCACAGGGAAGTATATTCCCCCCAGTCAGATCACCGACCGAGAGCAGCCCACTGACCCCCAAACCGGGGATGCCTTGGCCGTGTTTTACGAGAAAATGTCCAAGTCCAAGTACAACGGCGTTGACCCCGAGGCGGTGATTGCTCGCTACGGAGCTGATACGGCCCGGATGTTTATTCTGTTCAAGGCACCACCCGAAAAGGATTTGGAGTGGGACGATGCCGATGTGGAAGGCCAGTTTCGATTTTTAAACCGGGTTTGGCGGTTGGTACATCAAGAGCGGCCCCCAAGCCGGAGTTCACCGCATGGGAAACTAACGCCCGCTGAGAAAACCCTCCGTCGGGCCACCCACCAGGCTATCCAGGCGGTCACCGAAGACTTGACCGGGCCGTACCAGTTCAACACAGCGGTCTCGGAACTCATGAAACTGAGTAACGCCCTAGGGGAGGCGACCTGTACCGAGAGCGCAGTTTACGGGGAAGCCCTTAGAACCCTTGTGGTGCTGCTGGCACCCTTTGCCCCGCATCTGGCCGAAGAACTCTGGCAGGCCCTGGGGTACCCTCCCTCCGTCCACGCCCAAGCTTGGCCGGACGTAGATCCCGAAGCCCTGGTGGTGGATGAGATTCCCTTGGTGATTCAGGTGATGGGCAAGACCCGCGGTTCGATCCTGATTCCTGCCAGCGCTGACCGCCAAACCCAAGAAACCTTAGCCCGCCAGTCGGAGGTGGCCCAGCGCCATCTTGGTGACAAGCCTGTAAAAAAGGTGATTGTGGTACCCGGCAAGCTGGTGAACTTTGTCACAGGTTAGGGTCAGAGGAAGGCGTGGGCACCTAAACGCCAAAGGACTTGCCACAGCCGCAGGTCTGGGAGGCATTGGGGTTGGTGAATTGGAAACCACCGCCGATCAGGGCGTTGCTGTAGTCCAGGGCTAGGCCATAGAGGTAGAGCAGGCTTTTGGGGTCACAGACGACTTGAAAGCCCTCGTAGTCGAAGACTTCATCGGTGGGCTGGATATTGCCGGGGTCTTCAAAGTCCATGGCATAGGACATACCGGAGCAACCGCCTTGGCGGACGCCCAGTCGCAGACAAAGGTCATGGCCTTGGCTCTGACGCAGGGCCTTGAGGTGCTCCAGGGCAGCAGGAGTGATCTGGATACCGCGGGACTGGGTGGTTGCAGCCATAGGAGTTGGGGGTGGGGGCAGGAGGGCAGATACCCTCAGACTCGATCCTAGACGATCCCCCCGCGGATGCCAGGGTTGCTGCCAAAAAAATAGCCCCAGTCTCGCGACCAGAGCCAGCGTTCCACAGGGAGTAACTAACATGGCGTATCACTGCCACATCCCAAGTGTACACAGTGAACTACGCCCATGGCCATGGCAGGTTCACATTTTAAGGTTTCGACCTGATGGGATAGCACGTTTGTGCTAGGGCGGGGCTCAGGGATCAAACCCAGTGAACTCAGGCTTGAGGTGTCGTTCTATCAACCGGCTCACCGCCTCAAAGGCTGAAATCTCTCCCTGGAGGAGATGATGAACCTGGCGAATGATCGGCATCGGGAAGCCCGTCCGATCCCCGACGTGAATCACCGCCTTTGTCGTATTAACGCCTTCCACGGTGGTGGCTAGGTTGCTGAGCACGGCTTCCAGTCCCTGGCCCTGACCGAGACCGTAGCCCAACCGGTAGTTGCGACTCAGGGCACTGTAGCAGGTGGTTAGGAGATCCCCCAGCCCGGACAGCCCGTAGAAGGTTTCCGGCCGGCCGCCCAGGTGAACCCCCACTTGCACCATTTCGGGGA
>JACYLR010000009.1 GCA_015272465.1 Gloeomargaritaceae cyanobacterium C42_A2020_066 | reverse complement strand
GGCCGGCCGCTTTCCAGACTCCAGACGCGTCAGCCACCGTCCTATCCCATTCTGCACATTGGCTTGGATTGCAGTACGCCAGCACTTCTGTATCAGCGTATTCAGCAGCGGACGCGTGCTATGCTTCACAAAGGTTTGGCAGATGAATATGAGTCTCTGCGGGATAAGTATGGGCCTGACCTACCCCTTTTGCAGACTTTAGGTTATCAGGAGATGGGGAACTACACGGCCGGCCGCCTGTCGTTGGAGGAAGCGGAATCTCTCATTGTTTTGCGGACTCGCCAGCTTGCCAAACGGCAACGTACGTGGTTCCATGCCCAACAGAATGTCACCTGGTTTAATGCGGATCAGACTGGTTTGGGTGATGCAATCATATCTCTCATAAATCATCAGTTTTCCTAAAAGCCCATAGTGGCATGTCCATATCTAGTTGGCCTATATTGCCTATATTATAGTTTCCATTGAATGGGGTAAGTACGTAGCTCATGAATTCTGAGAGAACCGGGGCTTTCCTTGGAAGAACCACTCCGAAGGGGAAATACCTTAGGAAGTTTTTGACAAACATTTTCCTTGGGCCATGTAAACCTTTGAATGTGACTCACTCTGGACAAGCTTCCAGTGATCTTCTCAGGAATAGAATAAATAATGATGAACCATTTCTTGCGTGCAGATTCGGGAACACTGAATTGGCAGCAACCTTGAGGTATTTGTACACAAGAAAACTTCTGCCCTTATATCAGTTTACCAATAAAAGATGGTGGTGGGATGAGAATCTTAGATTTGATATGCGTAACTGTGCAGGCTTCTTCCCTACTACCGATAGTAATCTATTAAAGTTTGGGGAAAAAATGCTAGACGTTGCAGGTGATATCGACATTTTAGGTTCGTGGCTGCCAAGAGAATCAAGACTGTTACGATACAATCATAGGGTTCAGCCTTTGATTATTCCCAAGAATGATCTAGAGCCGTACTATCACGCCCGGCCATGGTCTGAGGCTCTAGAGGGAAAGAGAGTCTTAGTAATTCACCCCTTTGCGTCAACAATTGAAGAGCAGTATGCGAGGAGAGAGTACCTTTTTAGTAATGAGAAGATTTTACCGTCTTTTCAGCTCATAACATTCAAAGCAGTTCAGTCTATTGCCGGGAATGATCCAGGTTTTGAATCCTGGTTCGATGCCTTAGACTGGATGTGTCAGGAAGTAGAAAGCATCAAGTTTGAGGTTGCCATCATTGGGGCTGGTGCCTATGGTCTACCTTTAGGTGCTTTTATTAAGAAAACTGGAGGGAAAGCCATCCACCTAGGTGGAGCAACTCAGATACTTTTCGGTATAAAGGGAAAGCGCTGGGACGATCAACCTTTCTACCGAAATCTCTATAATGAGTTTTGGGTACGTCCATCCATTAATGAAGTTCCTGGAAACTTCCAGCTCGTTGAAGGTGGATGTTACTGGTAAGTAAATAACAAGCTGATCTCATGAAAAGAAAAGCCAATTCTATGGGTTGACTAGCCTCATTTAAAGCTACAACACAATCCAATCTGGCGGGTACATATCATAAGGAGAGGGTTCAAATCTACTGAACCACGTAGGCGCAATAACGATTTTCCCTGGGTTCTGATTTAACCAGGCTGCCCACCAGCTAAATGTGCTATTACCTATGACATTATGTTGACAAAGATGCAACAAGTACATATCAATCCAAGGTTTTTTCTCATTCTGCAAACTGACATAATGTGTTGTGGACTGAGGAGTTATGTTATCTCGGCACCACTGAATGTCATCGGAAAAAATAAAGAATACAGGATCATTCATCTTTGAACTAATAATAGCCATCGCTTCCTGGTAATACTTTTTCTGTAAAAGGTCGTACTCTTTAACTGGATCACCCTTTGGCACTTTATCCCCTCGTCGAATATGAACACCAACAGTTGCAGATGTCGAACCAAGAATTTCAGATTGCCACCACAAGTCACCAGACTGGTTGAGAGGTGGAAACAAAAATTCTTTTCTTAGATTTTCTGAATAGCATTCGAAATATTTATACGATTCCCAATATCCTTTCAGGATTACTGGTGTTTGAATCTCTAAAAATCGAGAATCGAAACGACGATTAAACTGCTCCTTAAATAGGTAACTTCTATTTTCTTGACTTCCATACTTTCCAGAGGTAATAGTTCGAAAGAGATAGTGAACGAGAATCAGACCAAGATCCATCTTGCTTGAAAACGGTCGGTTTATTCCCAGTGCATTGAGTGCATAGGATCTAGTGTTGCCTTCTTTACTCTTTCTTGTGAAGTACGAAACATCAAATTTAAGGCTGCTTCCTGTCCTTTGAGATAGGCTATATCCCGCTGCATACTGGAACATTTGGTTGCCCAAACCACCCCGTATGCAAACAATGATCATAGATAAATTCTCAGCCGAAATAAGATCTCTGATCTCAAGATACCTCTTTGGTTCCAAAGCCAGTAAGTTTCTGCTGCATTCAGTTGTGGATTTATATGACCCCCAACTTAGGGACTTGAATCTGCTTTTTGGGCACGGGGCAAACTGGCTAGTGGCAGTTTACTGAGGTAGTGAATGGCTTGGGCATAGGCTGGATCGCTACTGCTACTGGTATCCTTAGCAAGCTGACTTATGCTACCCGCCTCCTGTTTAGCTGCTTCCAACGCAACATCCGGGTCAATGCCCTTGCGACTAATGTCTCGTCCAGTTGGGGTGTAGTAGTGAGCGATAGTGACTGCTAATCCAGAGCCGTCACTCAGACCATGAACAGACTGCACTAGGGCCTTGCCAAAGGTGGGTGTACCAATGACTACCCCTCGCTGATTGTCCTGGATAGCTCCCGCTAGGATTTCACTGGCACTGGCTGAGCGCTTATCGACTAGCAGCACAAGGGGTTCCTTGGCAAAGGCCGTACCGTTCGCACTAAACACATCCCGCTCACCTTTGCGATCTACCGTGCTGACAATGCGACCCTGATCGACCCACATGCGACTAATTTCAATACTGGCGGTCAGCAACCCGCCCGGGTTCCCCCGTAAATCGAGGATGAAAGCTTGAGCACCATCCTTCTGGAGCGTCTGGATGGCACGCCGCATCTGATCGGCTGCATGGGCACTGAAACCCTGGAGTCGAATGTAGCCGATCCGACGGCCTCCTTCGACTTTGAGTGCGGCATCGACTGAGGGGACTTCCACGAGTGCCCGAGTCACTTTCACCGTGAATGGCGTTTCGCTAGCGCGTTGGATTTTGAAGGTGACACCGCTGCCCACTGGCCCACGAATGAGGCGGCTTGCCTCTTCTAAGGTCAATCCCTGGGTGTTACGTTGGTTGATCTGAAGGATAGTGTCTCCGGCTTGGAGGTTGCTGGCGGCCGCAGGGGAATTGGGCATGACGTCCGCAACTTGAAGGGCTTTGCTGGTTTCATCCAGGCGCAGCCGAATCCCTACCCCGGAGAACTCGCCAGCCGTTTGGTTGGTGAGGTTTTGGTACTGCTGGGGATCCAGAAAGCGGGTATAGGGGTCGCCTAAGCGCTGAATGGCCTGCTGGAGGGCGCGATATGCCTGGGAACGGTTGGTGTAACTTTGCCCCAGCAACTGCTGCCGAACCTGCTGCCAGTCAACTTTGTTGAACCCAGCATCCACATATTCGGCTTCGATGATCTGCCAGGCCTCGTCTAGGACGGCCTTGGGGCTGTCTTTCAGGGCAACAGATGGGGGTGTTTCGGCAAAACTGCGGCCGGCCGGAAGGGCAAGTACGGTAACGCCAAGAATCCAAACCAGGGATGAGCGGGGGGAGACACCGGGTTTCATAGGGATGGGGGGCATAGGGGGAGAGTGCAGCGGCCCAGCAGATTGCTCTCTACTGTAGCGAAGGTATCCGGGGGGTTGGGGTGTAGCCTTAATGGTTTTGTAACCTGAAGCCTAACTTGGAATACCCGAAGTCAATGCCGGAGGAGAACCTTTGAAGGAGGACGGCTCTCCTTACCCTGGTGTTCCGGGCGGATAGCGACGCCTTGACAGACTTAGGGTCAGATTCAGACAAGCCGGTGCATCTCCCGGTTACTTTAGGGCGACTGCATCTGAGGCTGCCTTGCTTAACGAATCCCTCTTCGCCGCCGCTATAGCTAGCGCGCGCACCCGACCGCCTTCTGTGCCCCTTGTCTGAGCCTTTCTCACATACCTTGCCGACTACGCTTATTCAACAGGCGAAGGCGGAGAGGGGGGGATTCGAACCCCCGTTAGGTGTGACCCTAAACTTGATTTCGAGTCAAGCGCATTCAACCACTCTGCCACCTCTCCGCGGCTACCTTATGCTATCAGGCTCCTTAGCCTCGCTCCTCCATGGGAATGTACGGCCGGCCGTGATCCCCCACATACACCTGGGTTGGGCGGAAGATCCGGTTGTGGTTCAGTTGCTCCTTCCAGTGGGCCAGCCAACCTGCCACCCGGGCGATGGCAAACACGGGCGTGAAGAGGTCACTGGGGATGTTGAGCTTGCGGTAGACCAACCCGGAATAAAAGTCCACATTGGGATAGATACCCTTGTGGCCAAGGCAATCCACCACCCGACTTTCGAGGGCCACCGCCACATCGTAGTACTCATCACTGCCGAACTTGCGGAACAGTTTTTCCGCAAGGCCCTGGAGAATAACCGCACGGGGGTCTTTGACTTTGTAGACCCGATGGCCGAACCCAGGAATCTTGGCCTTTGTTGCAATCGCCTCATCGACAAAGGCGGTGACCCGATCCACCGATCCAATGGTTTCCAGCATGGCCAACACGTCTTCACTTGCCCCCCCATGAAGTGGGCCAGCCAGGGTGCCCACCGCCGAGGCCACCACCGCGTAGGGATCGGTCAGGGTGGACGCAGTGACCATGGCCGAAAAGGTGGAGGCGTTGATCGTGTGTTCAGCGTGCAGGATCAGTCCCGTGTCGAAGATACTGGCGGCCAGCGCGTCGGCTTCCTGCTCGCTCAACATATAGAGGAAGTTGGAGCTGTAGTCCAAATCATCCCGCGGCTGGATGGGGTCATTCCCCTTGCGGATATGCTGGAAGGCCGCCACCATGGTTGGAATCTTGGCCAGGAGTCGCACTGTAGCGGCCCGGATATAGGCCGGATCGTCGAGGGCGCGTTTGGAGTAGAACAACCCTAGGGCGGCGGCGGAAGCTTGGAGTGCATCCATAGGGTGGCCACTTTCCGGGAAGCACTTCATCATGTCCCGGATGCGGTACTTGACCCGGCGGTGGAAGCGAATCTCGTGTTCAAAGGCTGCCAACTCCTCCTGGGTCGGCAATTCGCCCCAGATCAAGAGGTAGGCCACTTCTAGGAAATGGCTTTTGGCCGCCAACTCCTCAATGGAAACCCCACGGTACTCAAGAATGCCTTCCTGGCCATTGACAAAACTGATGGCCGACTGGGTGGCAGGGATGCCTTCAAGACCAGGGCGGTACTCGCAAGTTAGGGCTGACATGGCGGTAACAGCGGTGGGGAGTCAATAATCCTCGCATTATACGACCTCGATTCTGGAAGGTTTCTGTCGGGAGGCGGCTGCACTAGCCCCAGGGAAATAAACTTTGGTAGGGTGACGGTGAACTGTGGATTACACAGAGCGGGCCAGGTTAATGCTCTATTTAGCGGAAGTGGTGGCTGAAACGGTACCCGTACCGTTGCGTCTCCTAGGACAGATCGAGACGGACTTCAGTCGGCGGCTGACGGGTGCAGATCAGATCATTCACTGGGATAAATCTACGCCGCACGCGGCCGGCCGGTTACTGCTGGTCAGCGTGGGGGAAGGGAGCCAAGTACTTAGCGGTCAGGAGTTAACGGCTGCTGATCTCCAGGGTTTTCTGGCCGGCCGGCCGCACCTCAACCTCCAGATTTCGATTCTGGCCCAGCAACTGAAGCAGGTTCAGAGCGATCAGCAGCAACTCGATACGGAGCAAGGGGGGCTGGTTCAACAGGATCAGTTTTTGGACGAAGCCGCCCAAAATTGGCGCCAGTTACTCCAGTCTTCCCTAGTGGGCCAGCAGGAGCTGGTGTTGCGCCGCGCGCACATTCGCAGTCTCCAAGCGGCTCTGGTGCAGAGCCAGATCTGGACACAGGCCCTGACCCAATTGCGCTGTGTGCTGCGCGCCTTTGAAGCTCAAGCTGAACCGGAAGTCGGCCGGCCGGCCGCTGAAGTTGGTCAGGCCCTGGCTGACCTATGGCCCCGCCTCGCGAAACTGGCACAGGACTTGGGTCAGCAACGGCAAGAATTGGCTCGTCTGCAAACCGCCTTTCAAACAGCTCAACCCGAGGCAAGCACCAACTCCACCCTGCTGGCTACGCTGACGCGACAGCAGCAACTCTATCAGTATCAAGAAGTGCAGTTTGTGGAGCTTTGCCGCCAACTGGAAACCCTGCAAGCTACTTGGCTCGCCACGTTGCCCGCGGCTGCCGATGGGGCTGATGGGAGGGTGTCTGACTTCTGGCGTCAGCCCTTTAGCTTGTTGCGGACGTGGTGCCAGCAACAAGATGCTTACTGTCAGCAGCACCAAGCTGAGGTAGAGCGCCAACTCCAGCATCAGGAACAGGAACTCCGCAAGGTCGAGACCAGCCAGCAGCAAATCATCCTCGACCTGGATCAGACCTGGGCTAGCCTGAAACGACGCTACCATACGCTGCGCAAACAGGAGCAGGCTTGGGCCGGCCGGCTGGAGCGGCTACGACTTTACCAGGAACTACTCCTCACCCTGGAGGATCGACTCCACCAAGCCCAAACTTTGCTCGACGACGGCCGGCCGCTGGATCTGGGTGGCTGGCTATTGACCGGCGTCTGGGGCGTGATGGCCAATCGGGCCAGCACAGGATCGACCGTACCGCCCCGCTTCTTTGAAGGACTCACCCCAGAGGAATCAGACAAAGTCCTGGCTGCGGGCACCCTGGTCACCTACGCAGCCGGCGACTGTATCATCCAGGCCCAAACCGAAGGGAATGAGGTTTTCCTGATCCAATCAGGTTTGGTGGAGGTGCGCTCACCCCAAGGCAGTGGGTTGGCGATTCTCGGCCCAGGCCGGGTTTTTGGGGAGGTCAGCTTGATTACGGGCATTCGCCGCACTGCTGATGTCATTGCCCTAGATGAATCGCGCTTGGTTCGCCTCGACCGCCAAAACCTCCAGCACCTGATGACCACCTCACCGCCGCTGGCCGCCAAGGTTTTCCTCAATCTGTCCCGACTCCTGGCCGAGCGGCTGGGCCAGTGACTTGCCCACAGACTGGGGCAGGTACCTATCAACAAACGCCGCAGCGAAGCCAGGTGAGCACTGCATACTGCACCAGGCAGTCCTGTCGCTGCCATTGGGTACTTGAGCAAGCACGATGGGAGCCTCAGCCAGCCTCACAGCAGCCCACTGTTCTCATATTCCTGTGATCAGTAAACATCCCCCGCAAGCCGCACTTACAGGGGATGGGTTTACTTCGCTGGGCTAGGAGGGTGGACGGCCCGGAGACAGGCTTACTTAGTCTCCGAGAAATCAGCGTCAATCACATCCCCATCGCTAGGTGTTGAGGACGGGCCATCCGAGTCAGGGCCGGCCGCACCACTACCCGCTGCCTGCTGGTAGACGCTAGAACCAAGGGCATAGAGGGCTTGCTGGAGGTCATTGACCAGGGTTTTAAGTCGGTCAAAGTCTTCCCCGTTGGTCGTCTCACGCACTTCCTTGATCAAACCCTCAATCTTTGTCTTGTCGCCTGCCGGAGCCTTATCCCCCAAATCCTTCAGTTGGCGCTCGGCTTGATAGGTCAGAGCGTCGGCTTGGTTCTTAAGTTCAATTCGCTCCCGCTTTTCCTTATCGGCGGTGGCATTGGCCTCAGCTTCCCGCACCATGCGTTCCACATCTTCCTTCGGAAGGGTAGACGCCCCCGATATAGTGATGGCCTGTTCCTTACCGGTGCCTTTGTCCTTCGCCGTTACCGTGAGGATGCCGTTGGCATCAATGTCAAAGGTGACCTCGATTTGGGGGACACCCCGCGGCGCTGGTGGAATGCCATCCAAGCGGAAGGTGCCTAGGGACTTGTTATCCCTCGCCAGTTCCCGCTCCCCTTGAAGCACGCTGATCTCCACGTTGGTTTGGCCGTCCACGGCGGTGGAAAAGACCTCAGATTTCTTAGTGGGAATCGTGGTGTTACGGTTGATCAGCTTGGTCATGACGCCACCCAAGGTTTCCACCCCCAAGGACAGGGGTGTCACATCCAACAGCAGGATATCCTTGACTTCCCCGGCTAGAACCCCAGCCTGGATCGCGGCTCCAACAGCCACTACCTCATCCGGATTGACAGTTTGGTTAGGATCTTTGCCCAACAACTGGCGCACCAATTGTTGAATCGCTGGAATCCGGGTTGACCCCCCGACCAGCACAACCTCATCAATCTCTGACTTGTTCTTCTTCGCATCCCGCAGAGCGCTTTCCACGGGAATGCGGCAACGCTCGATCAGGTCAGCACAAAGTTCCTCGAACTTCGCCCGAGTCAGCGTCATTTCCAGATGCTTGGGGCCGTCTTGGGTCGCAGTGATAAAAGGGAGGTTAATGTCAGTCTGGGTGACACTGGAGAGTTCAATCTTGGCCTTTTCGGCAGCCTCAGTCAGGCGCTGAAGGGCCTGTTTATCTCGACGCAGATCAATCCCCTCAAGGCGCTGGAACTCTGAGGCCATCCAGTCCACAATCTTTTTGTCGAAGTCATCACCCCCCAGGTGGGTATCCCCGTTGGTAGCCAAGACTTCAAAAACACCGTCCAAGATATCGAGGACAGACACGTCGAAGGTTCCCCCACCCAGGTCGAACACGAGGATGGTTTCGTTGGCCTTGCGATCGAGTCCATAGGCCAGGGAGGCCGCAGTTGGCTCGTTGATGATCCGTAGCACTTCCAATCCGGCGATTCGGCCCGCGTCCTTAGTGGCCTGGCGCTGGGAGTCATTGAAGTAAGCAGGGACAGTGATCACTGCTTGGGTAACTTCCTCACCCAGGTATTTGCTGGCATCTTCCTTGAGCTTGCGCAGCACTTGGGCGGAAATTTCCTCAGGGGCGAATTGCTTTTCAATGGCGGGAGCATCGAGCTTGACGTTCCGATTGCCGTCTTGCAGTACCTTGTAGGAAACCTGTTTGGCCTCACCCGTGACTTCATCATATTTGCGCCCAATAAACCGCTTCACCGAGTAGAAGGTATTCTCGGTGTTCATGACCGCCTGGCGCTTGGCGATTTGGCCCACGAGTCGGTCGCCGGTTTTGGTGTAGGCCACCACGGAAGGCGTTGTCCGACCCCCTTCAGCATTGGCGATGACAGTTGGCTGGCCCCCCTCCATGACCGCTACGACTGAGTTGGTGGTTCCGAGGTCAATTCCGACTACTTTTCCCATGGGTGTAATGACACTCCTGTGCGACGCTGATCGTGGACTTTAGGTCTACAAGACCCTTGGTTCCATCTTGGTACGGAAGCCCAATGTCCTAAAAGGGTGGGTTACCGAACCGCTTAGGAATCTCAGTCCTGATGAGACTGGGCAAGACATACCGCTCGGTGCAGGGCATGGGCAGCACCGGTTGAAAAACACCCCAGCATAGGAGAGGACTAGAGTTACTTCGGGCGCGGTTGAGGGCAAAGAGAGGGGACAGGCTAGATGATGGTGCCGTCGGGAATAACTGCGTTCTTCATCACCACCACAATGCCATTACGAATACAGAAGCCCTGGGCTTCCCGATCGGCCTCCTGCACCCAGTCCTTGTTAATGATCTGGACATCACGGCCAATACGGACATTTTTATCGACAATGGCCCGCCGAATCGTGGCATTCTCCCCAATACCGAGGGGTACGGGTGCAACCGAAGATTGAGAGAACCGCTGCTCGTAGGGTTCGT
Source organism: Gloeomargaritaceae cyanobacterium C42_A2020_066 (assembly GCA_015272465.1). GTDB lineage: Bacteria > Cyanobacteriota > Cyanobacteriia > Gloeomargaritales > Gloeomargaritaceae > JACYLR01. The sequence continues at coordinate 2,308 of JACYLR010000009.1, read as the reverse complement.
AGAAGTCAGACCCCATCAGCAGCGTGTCTTCCAGGACGGAACCGCTCTGGATTCGGGATCTTACCCCTAGGATCGAGTGTTGGACGCGGCACTCCTTGAGGATGCAGCCATCGCTGACAATAGATTCGGTGATCTGGCAGTTGAGGAGCTTACTGGGGGGCAAATAGCGGGGGCGGGTGTAAATCGGAGCCGATTCTTCGTAGAAGCTGAAACTGGGGCGGGGCTGCTTGGTGAGGGCCAAGTTGGCCTCGAAGAAGGCTTCGATGGTACCAATATCCTCCCAATAATCGTTGAACAGGTAAGCCTGGAGGTTGTAGCGGTCGATGGCGGCAGGAATGACCTCCTTGCCAAAATCAGTCCGTTCGGGATTACTCAGGAGGAGATCGAAGAGGACATCCCGGTTAAAGACATAGATGCCCATGGAGGCGATGTAGGGCTTGGCCTGGGCTTCTTCCGGGGAAAGACCCAGCACCTGGGTATCGACACGCATCTCCCGTAGGGCTTCGCCTTTGGGCTTCTCTCGGAAGTTGACGACGCGACCACTGGGATCGATCTTCATCAGCCCGAATGCTGAGGCGGGTTTCTCGGAGACGGGAATCACGGACAGGGTAATGTCCGCCTGGGTGTCCCGGTGCCGTTTGATGAAGTCCCGGTAGTCCATGCGGTAGAGGTGGTCGCCTGACAGGATCAGGTAGTGCTTGATGTCCAGGGACTCAAACATCCACAGATACTTGCGAACCGCATCGGCCGTGCCCTGGAACCAGTCGGGGCTTTCGGGGGTTTGCTGGGCCGAGAGTACTTCCACAAAGCCATCGGTAAAGCTGGGGAAGAGGTAGGTGCGGTTGAGGTGGCGGTTGAGGGAGGCGGAGTTGAACTGGGTAAGGACGTAGATCTTGAGGATCTCCGAGTTGATGCAGTTACTGACCGGAATGTCGATCAGCCGATATTTCCCTGCGAGGGGGACGGCGGGCTTGGCGCGCAGCTTGGTTAGGGGATAGAGACGAGTACCGGCTCCCCCTCCGAGAATGATGGCGAGTACGCGTTTCACGGGCGTGACTCCTGGCCGAGTGGCGGTCAGTTCCAGTCTCTGCCCCAGGGTGCCGTCCTGACAAGTGGATAACTACTCGCGCCCAGAACTGGCATCTCTGAGGGCGCGGCCGGCCGCCTGGGTGAGGGCAGCCAGATCGGATGACTCAGGGAAGGTTTGTGGGTCGGTCGTCACGAGCCAGAGGAGGTACTCGATGTTGCCGGCCGGCCCAAGGCAGGGCGACCAAGTGAGGCCCCCGTAGCCCCATCCCAGGGTAGTTGCCGCCGCCATGACCTTTTGCAAGACAAGGGCCTGCTGCTGGAGATCGCGCACCACGCCCCCTTTACCCACCGCTTCCCGGCCGGCCTCGAATTGGGGTTTAACTAGGGCAATCAATTCCCTGGGAGGGGCTAGGAGTGTCCAGAGGGCAGGCAAAACTTGGGCGAGGGAGATAAACGAGACATCCACTACGCCTAGGCTGGGCCAGGGGTCGGTAGGGCTATAGAGGGCCGCGGGGGTGAGATGGCGCAGGTTGGTGCGCTCCCGCAGAACAACACGGTCATCCTGACGTAAGCTCCAGGCCACCTGGCCATAGCCGACATCAATGCCATAGACCCGTGTCGCGCCAGCTTGGAGGAGGCAGTCGGTAAACCCGCCCGTGGAAATGCCGCCATCCAGGCACACCCGGCCGGCCGGGGTGACCCCGAATGCTGCCAGGGCTTTGGCCAGCTTTTCACCGCCGCGGGAAACGTAGGGTTGTTTTTGGTGTATCTCCAGATCAACTTCTGCCGGTACGGGAGTTCCCGGCTTATCGATCACCTGGTGGTTAACCCGCACCCACCCGGCTTGAATGGCGCGCTGGGCCTGCTGGCGGGAGGCGAACAGGCCCCGCTCCACTAACAGGGCATCAAGCCGTTGCTTCTGGCTCATCAAACAGGGCGGTATAGAGATAGCCCGCCAGCAGGGCACCCACAATGGGGGCGACCCAGAACAGCCAGAGTTGGCCGACCAGTTCCGCACCTGCAAACAGGGCCGGCCCCGTACTGCGGGCTGGATTGACGGAGGTGTTGGTAACCGGGATGCTGATCAGGTGGATGAGGGTTAAGCAAAGACCAATGGCGACCGGAGCCAGTCCCTGGGGGGCTCGCCGATCGGTAGACCCCAAGATGATCAGCAAAAAGATGAAGGTCATTACCACTTCCGTGACCAAGGCCGCCAGGAGGGAGTTCGAAAAAACCGCCGGCGTCTGATGCCCGAGTCGAAACTTGAGGTGGGCATCTC
>JACYLR010000225.1 GCA_015272465.1 Gloeomargaritaceae cyanobacterium C42_A2020_066 | reverse complement strand
TGGATTGGCGCATTGTCCATAATTAGCACTGACTTCCTAGTTAGACTTGGTAATATAGCCGTCTCATTCAAGTTCGAGACACGCGGCCTCACCTCCCCATGTCCGCCAGACACTGTCCACATAAGACTTCCAGGGCAGATAGGGAGAGTTGAGAAAACCGAAGCAATATCTCATTCTCATTCAAAACGGCTATACACCATGAACAATTACTCAATCATCATGCTCGGTTCTAGTGGCTCAGGGAAGACTGTATTCCTGTCCAGCTTGTAGGGCACCTCTATTTAATTGGCGAATCGCCCCCTTACTGAGAATGAGCCAGTTTGAAGCACCTAGTTTACCGGCCGCTATTGTCAATAAATGCGTAGCAGACTGAATAGCATAGAGGTGCCCTTAAATGAAGTGAAGGGTAAAGCACATCAAACCCCCATTGCAGCGGACGGTTGGGTGATCTCAGCAGCGAGGCAAAAGTTACTCGCCGCTGAAGGGGAACGTTAAGGGCAGGCTAAAGATGACCTGGGTGCGCCAGTCTTTCTGGGTTGCTGCCGGTTTCTGACCTGAATTGGAGACCTGTCGATCTAGATGGCTGGGCAGACTGGTCAGGGGATCTGGGCCGGCCGCCAGCAAAAACTCCAAGCGGTTGATCTGGGGCCAGGTAGCAACTTGCTCCAAAATCTCCAGTACCGCTTGGGTGTAGGGATGGTCGGCATGGCGAAACCAATCGGGACTGGCTTGCTGGGGCTGATCCAGGCCGAGGTGGACGATCAGGGCCTCGGTGCCAAACACGGCTCGGGCGACGGGGCGGGTGGCTTCCTGCAGGCGTAGGTCTTTCTGATGAGCCAGGAAGCGTAGCTTTTCTAGGTAGGGGTACCGGGCTTCGGGCGACTCCCGGCCGGCCGGACCGTGCAGGGCCAGGGTGACCAGGTAGGTTTGTAGCAGCAGGTGACCCAGCTTTTCGGCCTTGGTGGCCAGGTAATTGACGTTGTAGTCCGTGGCCTCGACGATCAGGGGCACCCGCTCCACCACCTCTAGGCCGTAGCCGCGCAGCCCGGCAATTTTGCGGGGATTGTTGGTGATCAACCGGATCTGGCTCACCCCCAAGTCATTAAGGATCTGGGCACCGACGCCATAGTTGCGCAGATCTGCCGGGAACCCCAGCCGTTCGTTGGCCTCGACTGTATCCAGCCCCATGTCCTGGAGGGAGTAGGCTCGCAGCTTATTCACGAGGCCAATGCCCCGCCCCTCCTGGCGCAGGTAAACCACCACGCCCCGGCCGGCCTGGTCGATCATCTTCAAGGCCGCTTGCAGTTGGCGACGGCAGTCACACCGCAGGGAACCGAGAGCATCCCCTGTTAGACATTCAGAATGCACCCGTACCAGCACAGGTTCTACGGCAAAGGTAGCCGGATCGCCGCGGACAATGGCCACATGCTCGCTCTGGTCGCGACTGTTGCGGTAGGCGTAGATTTGGAACGCACCGTACTCCGTTGGTAACTCCGCCACCGTCTGACGATGGACAAACCGCTCATGGCCAAGGCGATAGCTGATCAGATCGGCGATGCTAATGATCTTGAACTGCCCTTGCTGGGCGTAGGCCATCAGGTCAGGGAGGCGGGCCATCGACCCATCGGGGTTTTGAATCTCGCAGATCACGCCGGCTGGATAGAGACCGGCAAGACGGGCTAGATCCACAGCGGCTTCCGTGTGCCCGGCGCGCTCCAACACACCGCCATCCTTAGCCCGAATGGGGAAGATATGCCCGGGGCGGCGCAGGTCGTCGGGCTGGGTGTCGGGATCGATGGCCACTTGGATGGTTTTGGCCCGGTCTTCGGCGGAGATGCCGGTGGAAACCCCCAGTTCCCGCGACGCGTCGATGCTGACGGTGAAGGCGGTTTGGTTGCTGTCCGTATTGCGGGTGACCATCAGGGGGATGTCCAGGGCATCCAACCGCGCGCCGGTCATCGCCAGGCAGATCAGGCCTCGCGCCTCCGTGGCCATCAAGTTGATCATTTCCGGAGTGGCAAACTGGGCCGCCACCACCAGATCACCCTCGTTCTCGCGGTTCTCATCATCCACCACGATCACCGGCCGGCCGCGCTGGAGATCATCTAGGGCAGCAATAATCGGATCAAAGGTTGGGGGAGCGGGGCTAGGCGCTGGGGTCATGCAGGTGAGGAACGAGCGTATTCTCATCCTAGCCAGACCGATCCCCGCCGATCTAGCGGGAACTACCCACGCCGAGTCCTAGGGCGGCCTCCTTCAGCAGGGCTGCCTTATCGGTCTGTTCCCAAGGCAAGTCCAGATCCGGCCGGCCGAAGTGACCGTAGGCGGCCACATTTTGATAGAACCGCCCGCCCTGCTGCTGGGGTAAGTGGCGCAGACCGAACTGGTGGATGATCCCGGCCGGCCGCAGTTCAAAGTGGCGCTCCACCAGGGCCAGCAGGGTCTCCTCGCTCACCTGCCCCGTCCCAAAAGTGTCAATGCAAATACTCACCGGCCGGGCCACCCCAATGGCGTAGCTGACCTGCACCTCACAGCACTCCGCTAGGCCAGCCGCCACGATGTTTTTGGCCACATGGCGACAGGCATAGGCCGCACTACGATCCACCTTGGTGGGGTCCTTGCCTGAAAATGCGCCGCCGCCGTGGCGAGCGTATCCGCCGTAGGTATCGACGATGATCTTGCGGCCCGTCAGGCCCGAATCCCCTTGGGGGCCACCGATCACAAACTTGCCCGTTGGGTTGACCAAAAAGCGGGTGTTGGCATCGGGTTGAACAGCTAAGTCGGTGAAGGCGGGCAGAACCACTGCCGACCACAGATCCTCGCGAATCTTGGCCTGGATCGCTTTCTCCTCGGTGAGCGGGCCGCTGCTTGTCTCCAGGGTTGGGGTGTGCTGCGTGGAAATCAGAATGGTGTTGATCGCCACCGGCCGGCCGTCTTCGTAGACCACAGTGACCTGGGTCTTGCCATCCGGCCCCAGGTAGGGCAGCACCCCGGTTTTACGCACCTGGGCGAGACGCCGGGCGAGGCGATGGGCCACACTCACCGGCAGGGGCATCAGTTCCGGGGTTTCCCGGCAGGCATAGCCAAACATGAGACCCTGGTCACCCGCACCAATGGCATCCCAGGTGTCCTGACTTTCGCCATGGCGGTGTTCCTGGGCCTTGTCTACCCCCTGGGCAATGTCCGGCGACTGCTGATCGAGCGCGACCAGCACCGCACAGCTCTCCGCCGAAAACCCATTGGCGGCATCGGTGTAGCCAATCTCGGCAATCTTGCGGCGGGCTAACTGGGTGTAGTCCACCTGGGCCTGGGTGGAAATTTCGCCCGTAATCAGGACTAACCCCGTGTTCACCACCACCTCCGCTGCCACCCGACTGGTGGGGTCGGCCGTCAGGAGGGCATCCAGTATGGCATCGGAAATCTGATCGCAAATCTTGTCGGGATGCCCCTCGGTGACGGACTCGGAGGTGAATAGATAGCGGCGGGACAAGGGTAGGACTCTCCTGCGAAACTTCCCCTTACTGTAAAAGATTCTGCCCAGTTCCGGCCCCCACGCCCCCTAGATACCGCTGCCGAGCAGGTCAAACAAACTGTCCTCCAGGTCGTAGCCCAACACCTTGGCCATCTGTTGTAGCTTCGGCCGGCCGGCCTGGCCCTGGGCTTTCATCCAACGGTCTAGGGTAAACATCCGGTGCATCACCCAAATATCCAGGGCCTCCGGGTTGAACTGAATCCCCTCCCGTGGACTGAACTGGTGGGGCACCAGCATCGCCACGTAACGGGGCAGTTCCTGGCCCCAGTCCAGGTACAGGGGTAGCCAGGGGTAGGTGGCATCCAACCGGATAAACCAGAGCCGCACCTCTGGAACCTCCGAGAGTTCCCTGGGGTCATCGGGACTGCGGGGAAACTGGAGATCGAAGGTCACGGGTTCTGGAGCCACCGGCCGGCCGGCCTCGCCCTCTGGAGTCAAAGCGGCCTGGACGGGACTTAAATCTAGGGCCAAAATGGCATCCCGCGTGACGGAAATGGACATAGTCGCTTCTGCACAATAGGCCAAACCCCATCCTAAGCCAAACTAGTTATGACTTCACCTGTGTCGGAACTAGAATGGTAAGTACGGGGTACACCATTCACTCTATTGATTTAAGAAACCGTGGATAACAACCTGGACAGCAAAGGGGGCCGGCTGTGAAATCAATTCGATCACTAGAGGATGCGGTACAGCGGTGTCAGACCCTGGGTATGCGCCTCAGTCGGCAGCGGCGTTTCATTCTGGAACTGCTTTGGGAGTGCCGGGAGCACCTGTCAGCCCGGGAAATCTACGATCGGCTCAACCAGCAGGGCAAGGACATTGGCCACACCTCGGTTTACCAAAACCTAGAGGCCCTGGCCGCCCAAGGGATTATAGAGTGCGTTGACCGGGCCAATGGACGGCTCTACGGCAACGTCACCGACTCCCACAGCCATGTCAATTGCCTGGATACGGATCAGATTCTGGACGTGTGGGTCGAACTGCCCCCGGCGATCATTGCCGAAGTAGAGCGCCAGACCGGCACCCGTGTCCAGGATTATCGCATCGAGTTCTTCGCCACTCGCCAAGCTTCCGAGGCCCTCGTGGAGGAGCTATCCGCCTAGGACGGCCGGCCGTGGGTGTAGAATGCCTCTAGTCTTTGGCCGGCGGCCCCGCCAGACTTGAAATCCCTTTCCCCCTGCTGCCATGCTGACGCTTAAAATTGCCGTTTACGCCGTTGTTTCTTTCTTCCTGCTGCTGTTCGTGTTTGGTTTTCTGTCCAGCGATCCCTCCCGCAACCCCAAGCGGCGGGACTTGGAATAGCAGCGTTTGGGGAGTCCTGAAACTCCCCCCCGTGGTGTGAGGTTGTCCCTTCCTTAAATCCATGTCCGACTTGCCTGCCCAGCCACCGGTGGGTCAGCCCGTACCCCTGCTGGTGGGTGCACCCAGTTTTGCGCGGCCCGTGCGCGTCACACCCGGTAAACCCCTGCTGCTGGCGCTGAATGGGGAAACCACCAATGCGACCCAGCCCCCCAAGCTGGTGGAGGTGGTGGCCGATCAACAGACCTTCAACGAACGTACCCAGGTGTTCACGGCCACGGGCAGCGTGGTGATGACCTACCAGGGAGGGGTGCTGCGCGCTGACCAACTGGAGGTCAATCTGGACACTCGGATGGCGGTCGCAGCGGGGAATGTGGTCCTGACCCGCGGTAAGCAGATCCTGGAAGGGAAGCGGCTGGATTACAACTTTGAGACCGGCACTGGGGTGTTTGAGGAGGTGCAGGGAACCGTGGCCCTCAGCAGCCTCACCCAGGACACGGAACTGAATAGCCCCCCCGCTGGTCAACTGCCTGTGGTGCCGCCAGGAGATGCTATCCAGGCTGGCCAGCCTCTGCAAATTCAAGAGGGGGAGGGCCGGGTACGGTTCATCGCTGACCGGATCACCTTTGAACCGGAGCGCTGGATAGCAGAAAACCTGCGGTTTACCAACGATCCGTTCAGTCCCCCGGAATTGGTATTGCGCGCTCGGCAGGGACGCTGGCGCAAACTGCCCAATGGCGATGAGGAAATCGTAGCTACGGGGGGCCAGGTGGTCATTGACCAGGGGACGGTTTTCCCCCTCCTGCGCGACCGGGTGATCCTGTCGGCCCGCGGCCGGCGCTCCCCGGCCAGCCCCCTGCCCTTTGATGTGGACTACGACTTGGATGACCTGGGTGGGGTCTACCTTAGCCGTCCCATTGATTTTCCCACCGGGGCTAATGTTGATTTCAGCCTGACACCCCTGGCCCTTGTCCAAAAGGCCATCGATCCCCAACCCGGCCGGCCGACGGTGCTGGACTACATCGGGTTGCGCATGAACTTGGACGCCGAGATCACACCCCAAACCCGGTTGACGGCCCGCGGCCTGCTGACCCAATTGAGCCAGATTGACCCGGATGAGGATCTGCGGGGCCGGTTCTTGCTGACGCAGAATCTGCCCGGCCACACTCTCAATTTCACGGCGGGCTGGCGAGAGCGGGTGTTCAATGGCACCCTGGGCTTTGAAAACATTGAAGCCAGTGGGGGGGTGATCCTGGCATCGGTGCCCCGCACCCTGGGGAGTTCGGGGGTGAACCTGCGCTACCAGGTGGGGGCAGGGTTTGCGCGGGCCGATACGGAGGATAACGACGACCCGGACAATGAAGTTCTCTCCCTGGGCCGGTACCAGGCCGCCCTCTTTCTGGACAAAACCTGGCGCGTTTGGGAGGGGCAAGCCCTGCCACCCACCGCGACTGAGGGCCTGCGCTATACGGATCAGCCTGTAACCCCCTATCTGGCCTGGTTTATGGGTTTTGGCAATGTCACCAGCCTCTACGGCAATGGGGCCAGCCAAAGTCTGTTCTATCCCCAGGTGGGCCTGCAAGCCCAGTTCGGACAGTTTTCCCGCAACTGGTTTGACTACACGGGTTTTCGCGTGATCTATAGCCCGATCGTGCAACTGGGCCGTTCGCCCTTTCGCTTTGACCGGCCGGCCGACCGGGATGTCCTCAGCTTCGCCTTCGTCCAACAGGTGTATGGCCCGGTGCGGGCGGGCATTGAAACCAATGTCCGGCTGAACGATGGCCGTTTTTTTGACATCAACTACACTTTGGAATATAGCCGTCGTACCTTCGGCATTCTGGTGCGTTTTAACCCCGATCGGGGCATTGGTGCGTTTGAGGTGCGGGTGAGTGGCTTCAACTGGACGGGCAGCCCCCAACCCTTTTCGGGGGAACCGGCCACGGCTGTACCCTAGGTGCCCGACGGGTGTCCTGTGTCATGAGGTGTGACCTAAACGATGGATGTTGTCGCCCTGCTGACCTATTACCGCTTTGAGGCGGACATCCCTGCGGCGGAGCGGCTGGTGGCAGCCTGGCAACAGCAGTACCCCGCGGCGTGGTTGCGGCCGGCCGTGCTGCAAGCCCTCTACCAGGGGCGGTATAAGTCCATTTCAGTCAGTCACATCCTCCAACTGTGGCGCAAACAGGGCCAGCCCCACTACCAGTTCAATGGCGAGTTTGAACGGCTAATTGGGCACGCCCCAGCACCGCGGCGGCGGCCGGCCGGCCGCGTCACCCCCGCGGCTTCCCCGGTTCCCATTGCTCAATTTGTCCCCAGCCAGGTCAACAACCATCAGACCAATCGGCTACGTTCCCTAGCTGTCAGCGAGGTTGCCCCCTAGCTGTGCGGGTGGGGAGTCCTTCGGTACACTGGGGCTTGTCCTAGCGCGACCGCGTCTGCCATGTCACCGGGTTTTAGCCTGGGTCAGTTGATTTGCACCCTAGGGGGCGTCCCCCAAAACCTCCCCTGGGATAGCCTCGGCCGGCCGGTGGGGGCCATTTCGACCGACAGCCGCCACCTGAATCCGGGGGATGGGTTTGTGGCCCTGCGGGGGGAAACCTGGGATGGGCATCAGTTTGTCGCCGGTGCAATCGAGCGGGGCGCGGGGGTAGCCATTGTCGATCACCAGGCCAACCTGCCCGATACCCTGCCCCTGATCCGAGTGGCGGACACCCTGACGGCCTACCAAACCCTGGGCCAAGCCTGGCGGCGGCGCTTTGCCATCCCCGTGATTGCCGTCACTGGATCGGCCGGCAAAACCACGATGAAGGAGCTGCTGGCCGCTGTCCTAGGCACCCAGGGCCGAGTGCTCAAAACCCAGGAGAACGAGAATAACGACATTGGTGTGCCCAAAACCCTGCTGCAACTCCGTCCTGACCATGCCTTTGCCGTCATTGAAATGGGGATGCGGGCGCGGGGAGAAATTCAGCGGCTCGCCCGCCTGGCCCAACCCACAGTCGGGGTGATCACCAATACAGGTACGGCCCACATTGGCCGCTTGGGGTCGCGGGAGGCCATTGCCCAAGCCAAGTGTGAACTTTTTGCCCACCTCGGATGGGGGGATATCGCCGTCTACAACTGGGACAGTCCCCTATTGCGCCAACTGGCTCCCCAAGTCACGGCCGGCCGTACCCTCAGCTATGGCCTCACGGGCGGCGATGTGGTGGGCACGGTGACCGCCACTGACCTGCGGGTGGGGGACTGGATCTTGCCCTTGCCCTTGCCGGGCGAACACAACGCCGTCAACTACCTCGGTGCCCTAGGGGTAGCCCAAACCCTGGGGGTGGATTGGACGCCCCTCACCCAGGGTCTGCCGGTGGAACTCCCGGCCGGCCGGTCGCGTCGGTTAACCGTAGGTGACTCGATTACCCTCCTGGATGAGACCTATAACGCCAGCCCAGAGGCGGTGATTGCGGCCCTCAAGTTGCTCAAGTCCACGGCCGGGCGGCGGCGGATTCCGGTGTTGGGAGCCATGCGAGAACTAGGGGATTCGGCGGTGTCCCTGCACCAGCAGGTGGGGGAACAGGTGGCTGCTCTGGCGTTCGATCAGGTGGTGGTCTTGGGGGATGACCCGGAGGTGGTGGCCCTGGCGGCGGCCGCCCACCCAGTACCCACAGAGCGGTTCACAGACCCGGCCGCCCTGACGGCCTATCTGGTGGCCACCCTGGAGCCGGGGGATACCCTGCTGTTCAAAGCCTCGCGCAGCATTGGTTTGGATCGGATCGTCACCCAGGTGAAGAAGACTCTGGAGGCCAGGGAACCAGCGACAGACTAGGGATGGGACGTTTGACCCAAGGGTTTGACTCATGAGTCCCTAGCCCGTCCGAAGTCTGTTGTCAGGGGCCTCCCTGGCACATGGGCGGGACTCCTGGACTTGTCTGATGGCGAGGAACTCACGTATCCGGTTGCGGGTTTGACGGGTCTGACCACCTACGGGCTTGGATAGGGCGTTCGGTGCGCCAGTCACAGGCTCACCCATGACCTCAATTAGGGGACTGTGGGGGACAACACCAGTTCGGCCGGCCCCAGATAGGTAATGCCCGTTGGCTCAAACTGAAAGCGACAGGGTAGCACCTCGACCCCCAGGTCAAGGGCTTGGCGCAGCAGCCGGCCGTACTCCGGATCCGCTTGGTCGCCGGGGGAAAACTGGGTGCAATCCCCCCGGCTGATGCAGTAGAGCAACAGGGCGCGGGCATCGGGCACCAGGGTCATCAGCTCCCGAATGTGCTTTTGTCCACGGGTCGTAACCGTGTCGGGAAACAGTGCGCGTCGGCCGGCCGCCCAGGTGGTGTTTTTAATCTCCACGTAGATGGGTCGCTCACCCCCCGTGAGGCGAAAGTCAATGCGGCTGCCCTCTTGGCCGTAGACAACTTCGGGCTGCACCGCCTGGTAGCCCGCCAGTTCCGGGATGCGGTGTTCCCGCAGCAGGTGGCCCAGTAACCGATTGGGCAGGGCCGTATTCACATTCACCCAGGTGGGTTCCTGGTCAGAGACCTGGATCAGTTCCCAGGTGTAGGCCAGTTTGCGCTGGGGGTTGGTCTGGGGGGAGAGGTAAACCGGGCTGTCGACCTTGGAAATCCCTGTCATGGGGCCCGTATTGGCACAGTGGGCCGTCACCAGCGAACCATCCTCCAGTTCCACGTCGGCAAAGAAGCGCTTGTAGCGGCGGCGGAGAACCCCTGGGATCAGGGTGGGATAGGGGTAGAGCACCTCAGTACTCACGGCGCGTAGGCCTCCAGGGGCAGACAACTGCACACCAGGTTGCGATCCCCGTAGGCATTGTCCACCCGTCCCACGCCCGGCCAGACCTTGCGTTGCCGTAACCAAGGGAGGGGATAGGCGGCCTGTTCCCGCGAGTAGGCGTGGGGCCAGTCGGTTTGAATCAGGGCCTCGGCGGTATGGGGAGCATGCTTGAGGGGGTTGTCCTTGGGATCGGCCTCGCCCCGCTCTAGGGCGGCAATTTCCTGGCGAATGGCGATCATCGCCTCGCAAAACCGATCCAGTTCCGCCAGGGATTCGCTTTCCGTGGGTTCCACCATCAGGGTGCCCGCCACGGGCCAGGACATGGTGGGGGCGTGGAAGCCGTAATCCATGAGCCGCTTGGCCACATCCTCCACTTCAATACCTGCACTTTTCTTGAAGGGCCGCAGGTCGAGGATGCACTCGTGGGCCACCCGGCCGGCCGTGCCCCGGTAGAGGATGGGGTAGTGGGGGGCGAGGCGCTCGGCGAGGTAATTGGCGCTGAGGATGGCCATCTGGGTAGCTTGGGTGAGGCCGGCCGGCCCCATCAGGGCGATGTACATCCAGGGAATGGGCAGGATGCTGGCACTACCCCAGGGGGCTGAGGCGACAGGGCCAATGGCTTCCGGCTGACTGGGAGACACCAGGGGATGGCTGGGCAGGTAGGGCACCAGATGGGCCGCCACCCCAATCGGGCCAACCCCAGGGCCACCGCCACCGTGGGGGATACAAAAGGTCTTGTGCAGGTTGAGGTGGGCCACATCCACGCCAAACTCGGCCGGCCGGCAGAGACCCACGAGGGCATTGAGGTTGGCCCCATCCAAGTAGACCTGGCCACCGTAGTGGTGAACCCGGTCGCAGATGTCCCGGATGCCCTCTTCAAACACGCCGTGGGTGGAGGGGTAGGTGATCATTAGTGCTGCCAGCCGCTCCGCGTGGGCTTGGGCTTTAGCTTCCAAGTCGTCTCGATCGACATTGCCCTGGGCATCGCAGGCCACCGTTACCACCTCCAGGCCAGCCATCACTGCACTGGCAGGGTTGGTGCCGTGGGCCGAAGTGGGGATCAGGCAGACCCTGCGTTGCGGTTCGCCGCGGTGACGGTGGTAGGCCCGGATCACCAGCAGGCCAGTGTATTCGCCCTGGGAACCGGCGTTGGGTTGGAGGGAAATGGCACTGAAGCCCGTGATCTCCGCCAACCAGGTGCTGAGTTGGGTGATCAGACGCTGATACCCCTGGGCTTGGGCAACCGGAGCGAAGGGATGAATCTGGCTGAAGGCCGGCCAGGAGACGGGCAGCAGTTCGGCCGTGGCATTCAGCTTCATGGTGCAGGAGCCAAGGGGAATCATCGCCTGGGCCAGGGTCAGGTCTTTGGATTCCAGGCGGCGGATGTAGCGCAGTAGTTCGGTTTCCGAGTGGTAGTCCTGGAACACTGCCTCAGTCAGGTAGGGGCTGGTGCGGGTGAGGGCGGTTGGAAAGCCGGGGATGACCTCTAGGTCGGCCAACCCCCAGGGTAGGGCGTCGGTGCCCGCAAAGACCCGGAGCAGGTGTTCGACATCGGCCGGCGTGGTCAGTTCATCCAGGCTGACCCCCACCTGTGCTGCATCGTAAGGCCGCAGGTTGAGGCGAGCAGCTTGGCAGCGGGCCATTAGGTCAGCCAGGGGCCGGCCGGCCAGGTGGATTTTCAGGGTGTCAAACACCGGCTGATCCGGCACACCATAGCCCAGCCGCCGCAGGCCGGCCGCCAACTGGAGGGTGAGGGTGTGAATCCGTTCAGCGATCTGGCGCAGGCCAGCCGGCCCGTGGTAGACCGCGTACATGCCGGCCATCACGGCTAGGAGAACCTGGGCCGTGCAGATATTACTGGTGGCCTTTTCCCGGCGAATATGCTGCTCTCGGGTTTGCAGTGCTAGGCGCAGGGCCGGCCGGCCGTGGCTATCTTTGGAAACCCCGACGATCCGCCCCGGCACTTGGCGTTTGTAGGCTTCGCGGGTCGCAAAAAACGCAGCATGGGGGCCACCGTAGCCCAGGGGGATGCCGAAACGCTGACTACTGCCCACCACCACATCTGCGCCCCACTCGCCGGGCGGGGTCAGGAGGGTCAAACTCAGGAGATCGGCGGCCACGGTCACCCGAATGGCTTGGGCTTGGGCGCGGCTAACCAGGTTGCGGTAGTCCCGGATAACCCCCTCGGTACCAGGGTATTGCACCAACAAACCAAAGGTATCCGCCGTCAGTTCAAGGGCCTCCGGTGCCGAGACATGAATCTGAATCCCCAGGGGTTCGGCCCGGGTCTGGAGTACCGCCAGGGTTTGGGGATGACAGTCCGCCGCGACTGCAAAGGTGCGTCGGCCCTGGACACAGAGGTTGAAACAGAGGGTCATGGCTTCTGCTGCGGCCGTACCCTCATCGAGGAGGGAGGCGTTGGCCAAGTCCATGCCGGTCAGGTCGCTCACCAGGGTTTGGAAGTTGAGCAGCGCCTCCAGCCGCCCCTGGGCAATTTCGGCTTGGTAGGGGGTATAGGCGGTGTACCAGGCTGGATTTTCGAGAATGTTGCGCTGAATGATGGGGGGTGTCCAGGTGCCGTAGTAACCCAGGCCGATGTAGGAGCGCCAGATCTGGTTCTCGGTGGCTAGGTGTGCCAACGCCGCCAGAGCCGCCGCCTCGGACTGCGCCGGGGGCAAAGCCAACGGCCGGCCGCTGCGTAGCCCCGGGGGCACAGCTTGGTCGATCAGTGTCTCTAGAGCGTCACAACCTAGAACTGCCAGCATCCGAGCCACTTCGTCTGGACGCAGCCCCAGGTGGCGCTGGGCAAAGTCCATTGGCGAAGCAGGAGCGGTGACCGGTGCCGTCAGCGGCCGGCCGGTGGGAATGGCGACCATAGAACCCAGGG
>JACYLR010000053.1 GCA_015272465.1 Gloeomargaritaceae cyanobacterium C42_A2020_066 | reverse complement strand
TTCCTCGGCCGGCCGCGCCACACCCCGGTTCTAAGATGGGAGGGTAGTGTCAGTCAAGGACAGGGCGCGTGCTCGACGAACAAGATAAAAAGACCCTGCTGCGCAAGCTCCCCCACGGGCTATTCATCTGCGGCGTCAAAGATGGCGAGGAGGTGAATGGGTTTACGGTCTGTTGGGTGATGCAGACCTCCTTCAAACCTCCGTTGATCGTCAACGCCGTCCGCCAGGATAGCCGTTCCCACGCCATGATCCAGGCCAGTGGTGTTTTTGCCCTGAGTTTCTTGGCGGCCGATCAAAAGGACTTGGCCCAAAAGTTTTTCCAGCCCCGCAAGCGGGTGGGCAACCGTTTTGAGGACACGGAGTTTTACCTGGGCGAAACCGGCTGCCCGATCATCACAGAGGCCCTGGGCTATGTGGAATGCCAGGTGGTGGGTTCGGTGGTGTATGGTGACCACACGGTGTTTGTGGGCGAGGTAATTCAGGCGGGCGTGCATCGGGAGGCGGATTTGTTGCTGCTGGAAACCACGGGCTGGAGCTACGGAGGCTAGGGTAGGTGTCAGTGTCAGCCCTGGACTTAGCTTGGCTGGAGCGTCTAGGGCCGTGGGGGCCGGCCGGGTTTGTGGTGGCCTATGCTCTGGGGACGGTGGCAGTTATACCGGGTTCGTTGCTGACGCTGGGGGCCGGTGCCCTGTTTGGTGTGGTTCAGGGGTCAGTCTATGTCCTTCTTGGTGCAACCCTGGGGGCAGCCCTTGCGTTCGGGTTGGCGCGAACTTTGCTGCGGCGTCGGGTGGTGGGCTGGTGGGGCGGCCGGCCGCTGTTTCGGGCTGTGGATCGGGCCGTGGCCCAGGGGGGCTGGTGGGTGGTGCTGTTGTTGCGGCTGTCGCCCCTGTTTCCCTTCGCGGCCTTGAACTACGCCCTAGGGATCACAGGCGTGCGCTTCCGGGATTATCTGGTGGCTTCCGTGGGCATGGTGCCGGGGACAGTCATGTACGTCTACCTGGGGGCTACCGCGGGTGACTTGGCTCAGGTAAGCCTCGGCCGGCCGACGGGCTGGGGCCCCATCCTGCTGAATGGCCTAGGATTGCTGGCGACGATCGCGGTTACGGTACTAATCACCCGCCGAGCCCGCCGAGAACTAGACCGGTACCTCACGCCATCCTCGAACCGAGATGACAT
>JACYLR010000133.1 GCA_015272465.1 Gloeomargaritaceae cyanobacterium C42_A2020_066 | reverse complement strand
GAGACCCTTGTCGGATAAGATGTAAAGTTTTGTGTCTGTTTTCAACGCTTCTGGTCTTACACATTGCTTAAGCCACTTGGTAAACTGAACAATTGTAGTGGCGTCCTGCCAAAACCTAGATTGACCTTCCGAAGGAAGAAAAGATGTAATTTGCATGATGGAAGCTCTCTCAAATGAGGGTATATATTGGCCGCAGGTTAGATTTCCGACATCTTACAGTGCCGAGATCAGAGAAATGCGGAGCATCAAAAATTCCAATCCGGCAATTCATTAAATGTGTCCAAGTATACAATGTTTTATAATTTATTAATACTTCTTGCCGCTTGATGTATTAATATTTTCTATATCGTTTGATTAATCAGAGAATATCCGAGACAATGCCTAGCCTTGACTCATTGATCTTGCTGAAACATTGAGTGGGTCATTACTTCTGCTAATCGCGGCTTACCTCGTTCTTTCATCCTGTTTGGAATCTGCGTATGGAGGGACACTCACTCAGGGCAGGTAGGATGGCTTAGGCCAATACATCTGGAACGGTCAATGGTTTCTGTGGCGCTCTTGTATGAGCGGGATGGCTATGACACCTCTGGCCCGCGCCTTCTGGGGCGACACGCGGCGGGTGAGGGGTTCCTCAAGGCGCTGGCGCGCTACGGTACAGCCCCCGACCTGTACTGCTACACCGGACGTGAGGCCGGCTTTCAAGATTTCTGCCAACGGGTTCAACCCTGGCTACTGGGGGCTAAATCCTGCCACTGGGTTCCCACTGAGACACCTGAAGCTCTCGGCCGGCCGGGCGTACTCTACCGTCCCGACCCGCTGATCGTGTCCCAGGCCTGGCAACGTCGTTGGGGAGATCCACGGGCCTACAGTCTCTGCGGTGTGACCCACACCCTGGTCAGCAAAGAAACCATGGCGGGCTTGGGCGATCTGCTCACTGCGCCAGTACAGCCCTGGGATGCCATCATCTGCACTTCGCAGACCGTCCGCACGATGCTCAGCCGGATGTTGGGAGAATGGGCCGAGTATCTGGCACAACGCACGGGCGGCCGGCCGGCCCTGCCGGTGCAGCTACCTGTGATTCCTTTGGGGGTTGACCCAGAGCAGTTCGCCCAGGGCGAGGCAGCGACAACGGCGCGACCCCGCTGGCGGCAGCAGTTAGGTATCCCCAATGATGCCGTGGTGGTGCTGTTTGTCGGCCGGCTGATTTTCCATGCCAAGGCCCATCCGGTACCCATGTACCTGGCCCTAGAGATCGCAGCACGGCGCTTGGGGCAGCGGCTCTACCTGATCCAGGCGGGCTGGTTTGAGGATGAGGCCCAGGCCGAGGCCTTTAAGACGGCCCCGGCTGATTTTTGTCCCTCGGTGACCAGCTTGTTCGTGGATGGGCGGCGGGCAGAGGTACGGCGGGAGATCTGGGCGGCGGCCGATATTTTCATGTCCCTTGCGGACAACATACAAGAAACCTTTGGACTGACGCCCCTGGAAGCGATGGCTACCGGATTGCCGGTGATTGTCTCTGACTGGGACGGCTATCGCGAGTCAGTACGGCATGGGGTGGATGGATTTCGAGTGCCGACCCTGATGGCCCCGGCCGGTTCGGGTCAAGATTGGGCAGCCCGCTACCTCCGGGATAGTTTGAACTACCCCACCTATATTGGTCATGTGTCCATGGGTACGGCGGTGGACTTGGACGCCTGTGTGGCGGCAGTGGTGGCACTGGCCCAGAACCCGCAGTTGCGCCACCAGTTGGGAACCAACGGCCGCCAGCGGATCGCTGAAACCTACGACTGGCGGGTGGTGATCCCGGCCTACGAAGCCCTCTGGGCGGAACTGGCCGAGCGCCGTCAACAGGCTGAGGTGATCGCCCCCGTTGCCCCCGGCCGGCCGGCCGTGCCCCTGCTGGATGATCCCTTCCATCTATTGGATTATTACGCCAGTGAGAACCTCCGTCCTGACCTAGTCGTGCGGTTGGGACCCTTGGCCAATCCCGGCGCATGGGCCAAGCTGAAGCAAACCGGCATGACCCAGTTTGGCTCGCGGGAGCGGCTGCCAGAGCCATTGATTCAGGCCCTGGTTAACCTTGTTGCCCAGGCTGGTTCGATCACTGTGGCTGAACTGGAAGCGCAACTGCCCCCGGATGCGGCCGGCCGTCTAGGGCGCACCCTGGTGTACCTGGTTAAATTCGGGGTCTTGAGTGCGACCCACGCCCCCATTCCAGGAGTAGCCTCACCTGGAGAGGGGCAGTAGGCAGCCTGGAGATCGACACCACCTACGGCTCTAGCTTCTGATATCTAGGGTGCTCTCAATGGATTGCATCCGCCTGGCAAGCCACGGATGATGGTAACGCCCCCCTTGTGACCGGTGGCCGGTCTGGTGTCATGGAAGAGTTGCTCTACTGGGAAGTGCCTACCCCGGATCGGGAGGCCGTTTGCACCTGGCTGCGGGAGCAATGGCGGCCGGCCGGGGCCACGGTCATCCCCACACCCACGGGCGTTCGGGTGCAGGTCTCTGGAGCGGCCACAGAACTGAATCTGATCACCTGGAATCTGCAACGCACCACCTACCTCAAGGTTTTCCGTTGGGGTGAGCATCCCCTAGCCCAAGAACGGCTGTGGTGCCACCACTTGACCCAGGCCCTCACCCAGGCATTCCCCTGCCCCCATCCGGTGCCTCCTCCTTACGATTCAGCCCACACGTCTATCTTTGCAGCCCTGGCCGACTGCTACCCCCGCACCGTGGCCTATTTCCAACGGTTTCCGCGGGGCGAAGCGGATCTAGAGCGGGTCTATTGGTGGGAGCAACGCTGGCGGGCGGGTGTTTGCCACCCCGACCAACCCCAGACGGTGATTCGCACCGTCGCCAGCACCGGCCGGCCGGCCTACGATCTCATTTACGTGGGGGGTGCCCTGGGGGTCATCCACGCGGCGGTGATGGCCCGCCTCGGCTATCGCGTTCTGTTGGTCGAGCGGCTGCCCTTTGGGCGGATGAACCGGGAGTGGAACATTTCCCGCCAAGAGTTCCAGAGCCTGATTGACCTGGGCCTGTTCACCCCAGAGGAGTTCGAGGCCGTCATTGCCCGGGAATATCGGGATGGCTTCCACCAGTTCTATTGGCCCAACGTGCCGCCGAGTTTGCGGGCACCGGTGCTCCACACCCCCACAGTGCTGAACATTTGCCTGGACGCGGACAAACTCCTCCAACTGGCCGGGGATAAGCTGCGGCGGGCCGGGGGGGATATATGGGACGAAACTGAGTTCCTAGGTGCTGCCGTGGGGCCGGAGGGTGTCGAGGTTCACACCCGTCAGCGGTTGACAGGCACCGAGCAACGGCCGGCCGGCCGGCTGCTGGTGGATGCTATGGGAACCGCCTCACCGATTGCCTGGCAACTGAATGGGGGTCGGGCCTTTGATAGCGTCTGTCCTACGGTTGGGGCTGTCGTGGGTGGCCTTTCGCCCCAGGTGTGGGATCCCCAGTACGGGGATGTCCTCCACAGCCATGGGGATATTTCCCGCGGTCGGCAGTTGATCTGGGAACTGTTCCCCGGCCGGGGAGACGAAGCCGCCATTTACCTCTTCCACTACCACCGCATTCACCCCGACAACCCCGGCTCCTTATTGGACTTGTACGAAGACTTTTTCACCATCCTGCCGGAATACCGCCGCTGTGACTTGGAGCAATTGACCTGGATCAAGCCCACCTTTGGTTACATCCCCGGCCATTTCAGCACCCGTTCCCAGGAGCGGCGGGTGGCTTTTGACCGACTGGTGGCGATTGGGGATGCGGCGGCCCTCCAATCTCCCCTGGTGTTTACTGGGTTTGGTTCCCTGGTGCGTAACCTGCCCCGCCTGACGGATTTACTCGACACAGCCCTACGCCATGACCTGCTGTCGGCCGGCCACTTGGAACACATCCGGGCCTACCAGGGCAACACTTCTGTGACATGGCTCTTTTCCAAGGGGATGATGGTGCCTACGGGCCGCCAACTTTCCCCGGCGCGGATCAACACCATCCTCAGCACGTTTTTTGGATTGTTGGCGGCGGCTCCCCCCCCCTGGCAGATCAATTCATTAAGGATCGCAGCGGCTGGGGGGACTTTACGGGCATGGCTCTGAGAGCGGCCCGCAAGAACCCGGCGCTACTGGTGTGGATTGCCGAGTTGGCGGGTTGGCAAGACTTGGTGCGCTGGCTGGGCAGCTACGTCAGCTTTACCCTGAGTGCCCTGACCAGCACTCTCCTGGGCGGCTGGCTGCCGGGCTTGGCTCGCCAGTGGCAACCCTGGTTAGAGCGGCAGGCCCCGGCCCTCTGGTTTCGCCTGCTGGCCTTCAGCTACACCCTCACCTACACGGTCGGCCGGCCGCGGGTGGAACGGCCGTTGACCCCGGAGTTGGGTGCTGTTGCGGCACCTGCGGAATCCCGCCCCTGACTAGACTGGGGGTGCAATGGCCTAGGCGGAGGCAGTTTCCCTGGGAGATCTCGGTCTACTGCATCTCTATAGCCACCTGCTCTTCTGGGTTGTCCTGGGGTGGGGCCTCGGGCGTGTCTTGCCGGCCCTGTGTGTGCAGCGCTTGGGGAAGTTCCTATTTTGGATCGGCGTCCCCCTGAGTGTACTGGGGTTCCTCTGGCAGGCGGATCTGTCGGGGGAAGCGTGGTTGGCCCCGGCGGTGGCTTGGCTGGCTATGGGATTGGGAGTGGGCGGAGCTTGGATCTGGTTAACCCACACGGCGACACCCTGGCAGTCCCCAACCCAGGGGAGCTTTCTGTTGGCGGCGATGGTGGGTAACACCGGCTATATTGGCTATCCCGTGGCCCTGTTGATCCTGGGGCCGCGCTACTTTTCCTGGTCTCTGTTCTACGACATGCTGGGCACCCTGCTCGGCTCCTACGGTGTGGGGGTGTACGTGGCGGCCCGTTTCGGCCGGCCGGCCGAGGGGATCTGGCAGCCCCTTCAACATGTGGTGGTCAACCCGACCCTCTGGGCCTTTGCGCTGGGCTTGGCGCTCCATGGCCACGAGCGGCCGTCCGGGGTGGATTGGGCCTTGGGCGGGTGGGCCTGGATCGCGGTGGGCCTGTCCCTGGTGTTGATGGGCATGCGCCTCAGTCACTTGCAACCTAAGGGCAGTTGGCGGCCGGCCTGGGTGAGCCTGGGGATCAAAATGGTGGGCGTGCCGCTGCTGACGGGGATAGCCCTCACCTGGATCGGTCTGGCAACCCAGCCTCGCTTGGCCCTCGTCCTGCAATCCGCCATGCCCCCGGCCCTCTCCACCCTAGTGCTGGCCGAAGCCTACCACTTGGATCAGGATTTGACGGTGCTGACCCAGGTGCTGGGCATGGGCCTATTGTTAGCGACCCTGCCCCTGTGGATCACCCTGTTTGGGGCGTGAGATCGGGTCGGGCGGCGCGGGCCAGGGTGATCTGGTAGACTCTTGCCTGGATTTGGTGTCCCTGTACCCACAGTGGGGTGAATGCGGTGAGTGAAGCCCTTTCCTTCCCGGCCGGCCGGGGCCATCTGCTCACGGAGCAGCGCAACCCCGCCAGTGAGCACCTGGATACCCTGCCCCTGCTTGACCTGCTAGGGGTGATCAATGGTGAAGACCAGCAGGTTCCAGGGGTTGTGGCTGCCGCCATCCCCAACATTGCCCACTTAGTCGAAAAAGTTGTGATGGCCCTAGAGCAAGGGGGCCGGTTGTTCTATGTTGGGGCCGGCACCAGCGGTCGCCTGGGGGTTTTGGACGCGGCGGAATGTCCCCCCACCTTTTCGGTGCCGCGGGACTGGGTGCAGGGGATCATTGCCGGGGGGCCGGCGGCCCTGGTGCAGTCGGCGGAAGGTGCAGAAGATGACCCGGTGCAGGGCCGCCAGGATCTCCAATCCCGCTGGGTGACGGCCCAGGATGTGGTCTGCGGGATCGCCGCCGGCAGCACAACACCCTACGTCCTCGGTGCCCTGGCCTATGCCCGGGAGTTGGGAGCCACCACCGCCTTTATCACCTGCAATCCCGAGGGGAGCCAGTTGGGGGTAGCGGACATCCCGATTGTGCTGCCGGTTGGCCCGGAAGTGGTGACCGGCTCGACCCGGATGAAGGCTGGTACGGCCACCAAGCTCGCCTTGAATATGATCAGCACGGCCACCATGGTGCGGCTGGGCAAGGTCTACGGCAATCTGATGGTGGATGTTCAGGCCACCAATGCCAAGTTGGTGGATCGGGCTACCCGCATCCTGCAAACGATCACGGGCCTCGACTACGAGGCGGCTCAATCTCTGCTCAACGCGGCCCAGGGCCAAGTCAAGCCTGCCCTCGTGATGCACCTGCGGCAGGTAACCTATGACCAAGCCTGTGGGCTGTTGGAGGGGGCGGCCGGCCGGCTGCGGGCGGTTCTCGATGGGGCCAAGGCATGAGGAGCCAAGTGGTGGCGGGCCTGCTCTCCGGGACCTCCATGGATGGGGTGGATGTCTGCCTCTGTCGGATTGATCCAGACCCGGATTGGGGTTGTGAACTCCTCGCTTTTGAGACCTATCCCTACCCGGCCGACCTGCGTCTCACCCTCAGCCAGGATACCCAGGGCAGCCTGGAAAAAGTGGCCCTCTGGCAGCGGCAGTTGGGGGAAGTGTTTGCCGATGCCCTGGAAACGCTGCTGCAAACCCACCAGGGCCTAGTGGAGCGGGTAGATCTGATCGGAAGCCACGGCCAGACCCTATACCACCGCCACCGGATGACTACCTTACAACTAGGGGAAGCGGCTCTCCTGGCGGCTCGCTTGGGTTGTCCGGTGGTCTCGGACTTTCGGGTGAATGACATTGCCGTGGGGGGGTGTGGTGCACCCCTCGTGCCCTATGTGGATCACCGCCTGTTTTCCCGCCTCGGCCGGCCGACCCTAGTGGTCAACTTGGGGGGCATTGCCAACTTCACCGCCCTGCCCGGCCGGCCGGACACCTTGGCGGGCGTGCAAGGGTTTGACTGTGGCCCCGGCAACATGGTGCTGGATCAACTCACTCGCCTGATCACCCGCGGCGCCCAAAGCCATGATGTGGATGGCCAGTTGGCGGCCCAGGGGCAGGTGCAGCCGGAGGTGTTGGCCCGGTTGATGGCCCACCCCTTTGTCAGTGCGCCCCCTCCCAAGTCGGCCGGCCGGGAGCAGTTTGGGGCCGTGTTTATGCAAGAGTTGGTCAACCTGTGCAGTCCCGGCTCCTTCACCGCCTGGGTGAACCTGCTGGCCACCGCCACCCGGTTTACCGCCGCCGCCCTGTACCAAAATTACTGTCAGTTCATCCAGCCCCAGTTTGCGGTCACCGAAGTGATCGTCAGTGGGGGCGGGGTTCATAACCACACCCTGATGGCTGAAATCCAGGCCTGTTTTGGGGCCATCCCGGTGGTGACCAGTGATACCTATGGGGTGCCCAGTGATGCCAAGGAAGCCATGGCCTTTGCCATTCTGGCCGCGGAACGGATGGCCGGCCGGCCGACGAATGTACCCGCTGTGACCGGCGCCAGTCGCCCTGTTCAACTGGGCAAAATCACCGAACTGTGACGCCCCCTACGGCTCTGCCTGAAAGCTGTACAGGCAATGGAATTGGGGTTCGTCGGCAAACAGGGGCAAGGTGGGCGGGATAAAGCCGCCGTCCCGCGCTAAGGCTGCCAGCGTACCGTAGGTTTCTGGATAGTCGCAGGCATAGGCATGGTCGCGAGTCCCCACTAAACTGTCCTGGGAAAGCTCCGTCCAGTGCTCGGTACAGTAGCTGAAATACGCCTGTAAATACTGGTCGCGGGTCTCATGGGGGCGGCGGAACACGTCGTACAGCAGCAGATAACCCCCAGGCTTCAGGAGCGTATGGCAGCGCTGGAAGAAGACGCGCTTCTCATCGGTGTAGAGATGGTGCAGGGCAAAGCCAAGGAGCACAACATCGAATTGCTCCCCCTTGGTTCTCCCCACATAGTCCGTTAAGTCCGCTTCCACCAACCGCACGGCGAAGGCGACGGCCTTGAGATTATCTGCCGCTAAGGCCAGAGCAACCGGGGACAGGTCAACCCCTGTGTAGCCATGCAGCGCCGTTCCCGAAAAGGTGTTCGCGATTGCACTCGCATCCCCACACCCCAGGTCTAGGAGCGTGAAGGGTTGCTCCAGGTGCTCGACCACGAAGGCGCGCAGGGCGGCGTGGATGCCCCGGTGGGCCATGTAATCCTGAGCGATGATTTGCTGGTACAGGTGCCAACGGTCGAAAAACTGTTTGACCTGTTGAGAATCATGCTGTGGGGCATTCATGATCCAGCAGTCTCCTCAAGAACCTGTGTCTGATACTTATCATCCTGATGCCCTAACCTTGCATACCGGGCACAGTCTAGCCCAGATGGAGGGATTTGGTGAAGATTAACTTGTGATCGCTTGCCGCAAAAAAGTTCTTGATCGTGGCCTCATGGGTGAACCCACAGCGCTTGTAAAATGCCTGTGCGGCCTCAAACTCTGGCAGTTCTGAGGTCTCAACAATAAGTAGGCGGACTTGGTTCTCTCGCAGTCTGTATTCAAGTTCAGCAAAGGGCAGATAGTTGGAAAGCAGGAACAGAATAGAGCTAAGGGCATCAGGTACCCACATCTTCACGTCAGCTATATTATTACGGGCTTTCAAAGGTGACTTTGATCTTATAGGTTTGGCAGAGTTTACGGATGGCGCGGCGCTGGTCTGGGGTTGTCTGGCCAAACAGATGAATACGCAGCCGGTGATGGGGGTAGTACTGGCCATAGTCCAAAACCTGACCAATGGCAGCTCGATAACGGGAAGCTATTTTGACCTCGATCACTTCCGTAGGTGTGAGGATGTCAATCCGACCGCCTGGGACGACGACCTCCCGCTGGCTCCCGCGCATCTTAGCGGCTAGGGCGTTGGCAACTACCGCTTCTGCCTGGGTTTTCTTTGGGATGCTGCGACGCGACCGGCGCGGCCCCTTAAGGATGTCCAAAACTGGACGCATTTCTGGAAAGTAGGCTCCGGCGACGTTCAAGAGGGGATCTTTCAGCGAAGCCATCAGACCCGTAAGGGGATTGGAACTGGGAGCCATTTTTTCAAGACCTTAAATGTTCAAGAATCGTTTCCTTCATCTCGCGCGAAATGGGCAACCCCTGGATTTCAGCCATCAGACCTGACAGATTCTCCTGTTTAAGGCGCTCAGTGTAACGGAGATAACCCCTAAGCTACCTTCTCGGCGCTAAAGACGAAAATGGGGTCAATGGCCCTAAACACCTGCTGCTGACCCCGATTCTCCAGCCGATTGACTGCCACCTGCACAACCTCCACCCGTAAAGCCCGCAGACTGGCTAGGGTTCCGCCAACGCTGTATAGCCCATCCAAACTAGCGGTTGTGGCGACCAATCGCCCCCCTGGTTGTAAATAGGCCCAGCACTGCTCCAATACCGCCTGGATCGGCCGGCCGCTCTCCACGCAAATTCGATCCGGCAAGGGCTGGATTTCCGCCAGGCATTCCGGAGCATTGCCCTCCACCACAGCGATGTTGCTGGCTCCAAAACGCGCCCCGTTGCGACCGATCAACCCTGCCACTTCCCCGTCCCGCTCCACCGCCACCACTCGGCCTTGGGGACAACGCAGCGCCGCCTCCACCGCAATTGTGCCCGTACCAGCCCCCACATCCCACAGCACACTCGTGGGCATCAGACACAGTTGCGCTAAGATCAGCACCCTCACCTCCCGCGGACTCATGGGAATGCCAGGGAGACGCTCAAACAGGTCATCCCGGATACCTGGGGTAACGTAGGGCCACAGGGGCTGACTTGGGGACACGGCCGGCCGGGAACTCGTGCTCCCAGTCTAGCCTTCCCTTCTAAACCCGCAGGAACCAGCGGCGGCGATACAAGCCGTAGAGCACGACCCACCACAGGCCCAGGGTCACCCCCGCGTAGAGTAGGGAGCCGCCGTACTCCCCTGCCCAGGGTCGGCATAGGGTTTCGTAGATCCAGGTATTCAAGGGTATTGAATCAGAGCCATGGGGGATCGAGACGCGGCGCAGCAGCCGTCCCACCAGTCCTGAACCGACAAATAAGAGGATGGCATTCTGGCCCATCACCTCCAGAGGCCAAGCCCACGGCCGGCCGCGCTGCACATCAACCCAGTGGTAAAGACCGGCCAGCAGTACCAGAGATACACCACTGGTGAACAACACATAGGAACTGGTCCAGAGGGCCTTGTTGAGTGGCAACACCCATCCCCATCCCCACCCCAGGAGCATTCCGCCCAGGCCCGCCAGAGCTAACCCCAGACTGGTTCTGATGCTGCGAGGTTGGCTGCGGAGCCAATCCCCCACCCCCACCCCAACTAGCACGGTGGCTGTAGCCGGCAGGGTACCCAGTAGGCTTTCCGGATCTCCCAACCCCCCAAATGGTGGGGCCTGATAGAGGTGGGCCGTGCCCAATAGACGGCGATCCAGCCATGCCCCCGGATTGTCTGTGGGAGACAAACCATCGGGCACCCCCAGCAGGAGCGCTGCATACCCCACTAGAATCACCGCGACCAGTAGCCATCGCCCCCGCCGGGACAGATGGAGCACCGCCAAAGCGGCCAACCCATAGGCTAGAGCGATTCGCTGAAGCACGCCCAGGATGCGAATGTGAGCCAGGTTGTAGGTGGGAAAACCATTAAGGAGCAGCCCCAAGCCAAACAGCACCAATACCCGCCGCCCCACCCGGCGATAAACCGTCGCTCCTGGCCGGCCGGCCGCCTGATAGCGCCCCAGGGCGAAGGGCATAGCTACCCCCACAATTGTCAGAAAGGCTGGGAAGATTAGGTCTACAGGGGTACAGCCGTGCCAGTCCGCGTGGCGCAGCCCCGGATAGATAAAAGACCAACTGCCGGGGTTATTGGCTACCACCATGGCAGCCATCGCTAGGCCCCGAAACGCATCCAGGCTGGCCAGACGGAAACCCGTAGCCAGTTCACCGTCAGGGGGTGGGGAGGGTAGCACGGGGTCGGGCAAAAATCATCCGGCCGGCCGAGGTTTGCAGGGCACCTGTCACCACCACCCCCACCTCTTCACCCAGGAAAGCTCGCCCCTGATCCACCACCACCATGGTGCCGTCGTCCAGGTACCCCACGCCTTGACTGGGTTCCTTGCCCTCTCGGAGAATCTTCAGATCGAGATTGTCACCTGGCAAATAGACAGGACGGAGGGCTTGGGCTAACTCATTGACATTGAGAACCGTCACCCGTTGCACCGTCGCCACCTGATTGAGGTTGTAATCATTGGTCAGCAGTGTGCCATCAATATCCTGGGCCAGCCGAATCAGCTTGCTGTCCACCGGTTGCCCATCATCGTAGTCAGCAGGGTGGATCATCATCCGTTCGCCATAGGTCTGCTTCAGGCGGTTCAGTAACTCCAAGCCCCGCCGGCCCCGCAAGCGCCGCTGCTCATTGCCACTATCTGCCAGGTACTGCAACTCCTGGAGAACAAACCGAGGAATGAGCAGTTGCCCTTCCAAAAAGCCAGTGCCCAGAATGGCTTCGAGCCGTCCATCTACAATCGTGCTGGTGTCGAGAATTTTTGTGGTCGCAGGCCTCAAAGTACCCTCTGCCACCAGCATGGGTTCCACGGCGTTGGGGTTGATCAACCGTAGAAACGCCCGCCCGTGGGTGTCCGCCGCCACGGTGCCTACATAACCTAGGGTCAGACTGGTGAGGATGGCCGCCAAGGGCTTGAGGAAGCTCAGCTCACTGGGAACGGGCAAAAAGAATAGAGGGGCGAGGATGAGGTTGGCCAACAACAGGCCCAGCACCAGCCCAACAGAACGGGTGAGGAGTACCTCCACCGGCAGCCGCTGAATATGGATTTCCAGGCGACGATAGGCACCCTGGGTCAGCAGGCCGGCCGGGATACCCAGAATCAGCGCTCCAAAACCACAGGTAACCCAGCGCAATCCTTCGACATTACTGACCTGACCCAGCACATCTTGGGGCAGAAACTCCGTACTGCGGAAGCCGAGAACCCCAGCAGCGACGATCAATGAAAGGACGATGATCAGGTCGAGCATGGCTCCCCGCACCGGTAGTGACTCGTCTTTGGGTGGTTGAGGCTCTGGCCACCATACCTAACATTCAGGCTAACAGACATACTAGAGTATTGTTCCGAGCCGTCCCTAGGGCGAGGGCCGTGGCCGTGGATCTCACCGAACTTTTGGGTCGCTATGCTTTGGGCTGCCGGCGCTTCCCCCAGGTGGATTTGAGTTTTGCCAAGCTCTGCAACCTGGATTTGCGGGGGATTCACTTACCCCAAGCACGGCTGGTGGGTGTCGACTTGGAGCAGAGTATCCTTCGGGGTACCTATCTCCAAGGCGCCAATTTGAGTGGAGCTAGCCTGGTGGAGACCGACTTGGCCGCGGCGCGCCTGGAAGAGGTGGACTTGGTGTTGGCCAATCTGCGGGGAGCTCGCCTTTTGGGAGCGTGTTTACGGGGGGCTGACCTTTCTCGGGCCTGTTTGCAGGAGGCTGACTTGACGGGGGCCTACCTGGCCGCGGCGCATCTCAGTCAGGTTGATGCTCAGCAGGCAGTGCTTGTCGGTGCAGACCTCCAGGATGCCCATCTGGCGGGTGCTGATCTGCGCGGCGCTGACCTGGGTGGGGCAGTGCTCCAACGGGCGAAGCTCAGCCTCGTGCAATTACAGGGGGCTGATTTGAGTGGAGCAGACCTGCGGGAGGCCAATCTCTACGGCACAGACCTGAGTCAAGTGTTCCTAGACGGGGCGGATTTGAGCGGGGCCGTGTTGCCCGATGGCCGATTGCACACTTAGCCCCCGATCACCCCTCCTTTTGAACCTCCAATTAAAAAATG
>JACYLR010000236.1 GCA_015272465.1 Gloeomargaritaceae cyanobacterium C42_A2020_066 | reverse complement strand
GGCTAGATGAAATGATGAATGACCTAGCCTTTTTTGCCGTGGGCCTCTACGGGAAACTCTTGCCCAAGCAGAATGGCGCCCCGATTCGGGCCGTCCTCCCCTGGAAGTATGGCTTTAAGGGGGCCAAATCCATTGTCAAAATTGAGTTTTTGGCCAAGCAGCCCCCTACCTTTTGGAATACCTTAGTGCCTAACGAGTACGACTTCGAGGCCAACGTCAACCCCAGAGTTCCCCATCCCCGCTGGTCTCAAGCCGCTGAGCGCCTCGTGGGTTCTGGATCATCCCTATTTTGGGAACGGGTGCCCACCCAGCCCTACAACGGCTACGGCCGCTGGGTGGCCAGTCTCTACACCTAGGTTTCTCCGATTCAGGGCCACTGATAGTGACGCAGCCGGGCGACTTCGGCCCGGAGGTTCTCGGGTTTGAGAAACTGGTCACAGTAAGCCTGCTCAGCAGGGCGATCACAGTCATGCACAAAGACGTCGGTTCCCGGCCGGCCGAGTTCTGTGGCTGCGGCGTAGATGCTCTGCATACGTCCCGGCCCATCCCCAAAACCAGCAGGTGCATCCACGAGAATGACATCCCAGGGGGCCGAAGTCGCTGCACCCGGTAACTCAAGTCCCAGGGCTTTCGGGCGAGTCAAGAGTTCAGGCCATTGGTGCAACTGGGTGCCGTACTGGATGAGGTCAGCCCTCAATTGGGGATGGGCGCGGGTTACAGTTGTAAACCAAGCACTATTATCTTCTAGGAAGTATGTCGTCCCGCGGCAATTAGCACGGCACCAGAGTAGGCTATCGTTGCCCAGGCCAAACACCAAAAGCCGGCACTGGGGATGGCGCTGGATTGCTGAGAGGATTAACGTGATTTCCTTGGCATTGAGCTGAAAGTCAAGGTGCTTGCGAAGCCAACGGAGCAGCCACCACATGGGGAGGTGAGGGGTCAACGGTACATAGGGCACCAGCGCCAGACCCAGAGCAACCGCGTAATTTCGATAACGAACTTTCAGACCCCGATAGCGGGTTTTCAGGGCATGTGTGCCCGACTCTATGAATGAAGGGAACATCCGCACACATCTACAGAACACTACATGAGCTTAGTGTGCGTCATTGTTGGCCGCCATCTCCTGCAAAGCACTTCTGCATTACCAGACAATTACGGGTGTCTTCAGCGCGCACGTAGCGGACGTGATCCATAAACGTCCGAATCAACAGCAGGCCGCGCCCCCCCTCTTGCTCTGGATCCGCCGGGCCTTCCCCCAGGTTTGTCAAGTGGTTCTCCAGATCAAACCACGGCCCTTGATCCCAGATTTCCATCTCCATCCAGGTGGGGTAGATTTTGACCACAATCTCAATCAGCGTTTCGGGGGGCAGGGCGGCGTGGGCGTGGCGCACCGCGTTCGTAAACCCCTCATCCAGGGAAAGCTGGCACTGCCACCAAGCCTGGTAGTTCAAAGGCGGTTGATTAAACTGGCCAAACCAGTCCAGCACCTGTGTCAAGCCTCGCAGATCTGTCGGCATCTGGAGTAGACCCCGATGAACCGGCAGGGGGGGCAACGTGCCCTCAGGGGGCTGGGCCATACCAGGCTCTAGGACGGATGAATACATGACTGATGTTACCCTTAAAGGGCCTACGGTGTTTGGCCTCCGGCGGTTGGAAACGTAGCTGACCATGGCCCAGATCCTGGTGATTGATGATGACCCCACCATGCGACTGGTGCTCAAGCGCAACTTGGCAGCCCAGGGTCATGCGGTTGCCCTAGCTTCCGACGGCGAAACTGGGTGGGCGATGGCCCAAGCCCTGCGTCCTGCCCTTGTCATTTCCGACTGGATGATGCCGGGACTGGATGGACTGGGGGTCTGCGCCCGCATCCGCAGTTCCCCTGCCTTGGCCACGACTTTTTTCGTGTTGCTCACCTCCCGCGACCAACTCCAGGATCGGGTGCAGGGCCTTGATAGTGGTGCTGATGACTTTCTCGTCAAACCCATCGACCCCAGTGAACTCCAGGCACGGGTGCGGGCTGGCCTCCGTCTCCAGCAACTCAACCAGGATCTGCACCAGCAAAAGCAACGGCTAGAACAGGAATTGTCTGAAGCGGCAGTTTACGTGCGATCCCTCCTGCCCCCCCCGATTGCCACGCCCGTGACCACAGACTGGGTGTTCGTCCCTTCGACGGAATTGGGTGGAGACTGTTTCGACTACTTTGCCCTAGATGAAGACCACTTTGCCATCTACCTACTCGACGTGTCGGGTCACGGGGTGGGATCGGCGTTACTATCGGTATCCGTGCTCAACTTATTGCGCTCTCGTTCCTTGCCCCATACTGATTTCACCCAGCCGCGGGCGGTTTTGGAGGCACTGAATCGGGCTTTCCCGATGGAAAATCATGGGGATAAGTATTTCACCATTTGGTACGGAGTCTATCACCGTCGGCACCGGGAACTGACCTACGCCAGTGGGGGACATCCGCCGGCGCTCCTGCGCACCCAGCAGGGGTTAACCGCCTTGCCAGGTACGGGTTTAGCTATCGGTATGTTTGCGGGGGTGACCTACGACCAGCAAACCCTGAGGGTGCCGTCAGACTCTAGCCTTTATTTGTTTAGTGATGGAGCTTATGAGGTTCCTGAAGCTCCTGATCAGGATGCTATTTGGGGCCTGGATGCCTTTACCCAGGTGGTGGAGATGGGGGAGGGTGTGCCTACTCCCCAGTCGATCTGCGATCGAATTCCGCGACGCCCGGGCCAGGGCTGGCCTGATGATCTGTCGATCCTGCGGGTGGATTTTCCCTAAACGGTTGGGGCTACCGCGGCCGGCCGGGGGGTGAGTCCCAGGGCCATCAACAGAGCCAAATCCTCATCCTGGTCGGGATTAGGGGTGGTGAGCAACTTGGAACCCGCAAAGATGGAGTTGGCCCCAGCTAGGAAGCAGAGGGCTTGTAGTTCTGGAGACATCTGTAGGCGGCCGGCCGCCAACCGCACCCTGGCCCTCGGGAATAGGATACGCGTAGTGGCAATCAGACGTATCAACTCTAGGGGGGGGATCGGTTCCGCGCCAGCCAAGGGGGTGCCTGCAATCGGCACCAGGCAGTTGACGGGGATCGACTCAGGTGGAGTCGGCAGTTGCCCCAGAACCTCCAGCAATCGCAGGCGATCAGCAACCGTTTCGCCCATGCCGACAATCCCGCCACAACAGACACTGAGGCCAGCCTCGGCCACGGTTGCCAGCGTCTCCAAGCGGTCGGCGTAGGCGCGCGTCTGGATGACTTCACCGTAATACTCCGGCGAAGTATCGAGGTTGTGGTTATAGGCGGTCAGGCCGGCCGCCTTCAGGCGCTGGGCTTGGTGGGGTTGGAGCATCCCCAGGGTACAGCAGACCTCAACCCCCAAGGCTGCCACCTGACTGACCATCTCCAGCACCCGCTCAAACTGAGGGCCGTCCTTCACTTCACGCCAGGCTGCCCCCATACAAAACCGCGTGGCGCCCGCCGCTTGGGCTGCTTGGGCTGCTGCCACCACATCAGACACGGCCATCAGCGGTTCGGGTTTGAGCGCTGTGGCATGATGCACACTCTGGGCACAGTAGCCGCAGTCCTCAGGGCAACCGCCGGTTTTGATATTCCCCAGGGTGCAAAGCTGCACCTGCCGAGGGTCGTGGTACTGACGGAGGGCCGCTTGGGCTTGCAGAATCAAATCCGCTAGGGGCTGCTGGTAAAGGTCAGTGATTGTATCCAGGGTGGGAGGCATCGGCCGGCCGGGGGTCGGGGGCAAGGTGTTGCTCCAGCTTAGACCCAACGCTTGATCCTGAAACAACGGGCGCAAACATTCACAAGGAAATTAACGCTCTAGCGTCCATTCCTATAGAAATATCTAATATGGCCATTAAGCAGACGTAATCCTTGTTAAGAGACCTTAACAATGTGTCGAAACTTCCCTACACTAAGACAAGGTGTTTAGGTATTTATCCCCATGGAGCCTTCCTTTCCCTGGCTAACGGTTCTGACGCTGTTGCCCTTGGCGGCAGCAGCCGTTATCCCCTTGCTTCCTGACAAGGAAGGCCGGACGGTACGCGGGTACGCCCTTGGCGTGGGTTTTGTTGATCTGGCCCTCATGGTGTGGGCTTTCTGGTCACACTTTGACGCTACCCAGCCGACGTATCAACTGGTGGAGCAGTACGCCTGGATGCCCCAGGTAGGTCTGACCTGGTCCGTCGCTGCTGACGGTCTGTCTGTGTCGTTGATCCTACTCAGTGGGCTGGTTACGACCCTGGCGATGCTGGCTGCCTGGCGTGTCAATCACCGGCCCAAACTGTTCTATGCCCTGATGCTGGTGCTCTATAGCGCCCAAGTGGGTGTATTCGCTGCCCAGGATTTGCTGCTGCTGTTCCTGATGTGGGAATTGGAACTGGTGCCGGTCTACCTCCTGATTGCCATCTGGGGCGGCCCCAAGCGTCAGTATGCAGCGACCAAGTTCATTCTCTACACCGCCCTGGGGTCGATCTTCATTCTGGTAGGTGCCTTGGCATTGGCTTTCCGGGCCGATACCTTCACCTTCAATATGGCGGCGCTGGCAGCCCAGGACTATTCCCTGGCCTTTGAACTCGTCGTCTACCTGGCATTCCTGGTGGCCTTCGGCATGAAGCTGGCGGTTTTCCCCCTGCACACCTGGCTGCCTGATGCCCACGGGGAAGCCTCCGCACCCGTATCGATGATCCTTGCGGGTGTGTTGCTCAAGATGGGGGGCTATGGCCTGATTCGGCTGAATGTCGAACTCCTGCCTCAAGCTCACCTCCTTCTGGCCCCGGCTTTAGGGGTTTTGGGCGTCGTGAACATCATTTATGGTGCTTTGACGGCCTACAGCCAGACCAATCTGAAGCGGCGCCTCGCCTACTCCTCGATTTCCCACATGGGTTTTGTCCTAGTGGGGATTGCCGCCTTGGACGTGCTGGGTCTGGATGGCGCCATTCTCCAGATGCTGTCCCACGGTCTGATTTCCGCGGCGCTGTTCTTCCTGGCGGGGGTCACCTACGACCGCACTCACACCCTGGCCATGAACGAAATGGGTGGCATTGGCCGGATCATGCCCAAGGTGTTTGCCCTATTCACTGCTGGAGCGATGGCCTCTCTAGCCCTGCCGGGGATGAGCGGCTTTGCAAGTGAGATTTCGATCTTCCTAGGTGTAACCTCCAGCGAGGTCTATGGCCCCACCTTCCGCACGGTGATGGTGGTACTGGCGGCGGTGGGCTTGGTACTGACCCCGATCTATCTGCTTTCAATGCTGGGGCAAGTGTTTTTCGGTACCGGGGCAGCCCCTGCTTGTGACCTGGATCAGGAGCATCAACATCGGGAGGCGAACCAAGGGGCCATTTGCTTTGGCACCAGTTGTGTGGTGCCCAGTGAAGCCGAGTTTGGGGATGCCACCCCGCGGGAGGTGTTTGTGGCGGCCTGCTTCCTGGCGCTGATCATTGGTATTGGCGTCTATCCCCGCTTGGCCACCCAGGTCTACGATGCCACGGCAACCGCGGTGATTGCCCAAGTGCAAGACTCCTCGGTCACCTTGGCCCGGTTGCCCCAACTCCCGGCCGGCCGGCCGGTGGGACTGCCTACCGGTTCAGGACTGTTGGGGATTGTGGACTAGCCTCAATCACAAAACCGAGAACGGTGTGGGAGTCCTGGGGTTGCGACCCTGGGACTTTCCCGTTTCTGGTTCTGGAGAGGCAGCTATCAGGAGACCGGGTTGCGAGAACGATCAAACCCGAGCCTTCTTAGGTCTGTGCAAGCCACTCGACCACGGGGCCTGCAACCCAATTCCAACCGACTTGGAGGCGGTGGCGTAAAGTCGGCATCCGCAGCAGATAGACGAGACGGCGAGCCACATAGGCGGCTGGCCCTTTGAGGTTGACCCCCATGGCGGAGATAGCTGCCCCATCGGAGCCGAGGGCAATCATCTCCCCTAGGTGTAGATAGCGGAAGGGCAGCAGCGGCCGGCCAGTGAGACTGGCCCACAGGTTCCAGGCCGCGTAGTCGGCCGCTTGGAAGGCCGCTTGGGCGGTGGCAGGGACTCGCTTGCCCCGGGCGTCCCGGGTGTCGGCAATATCCCCCAGGGCAAACACGTTGGGGTAGTCCACCAACTGGAGGGTGGGCAGGGTCCGCAATTGACCCCGTTCATTGCGGCCGGCCGGTAAATCCAGAACCCAGGGGCGGGGCTGGGTGCCCACCGTCCACAGCACTAGATCCACCGGCAGGGTGTCCACTTGGCCCTTGTAGTCCAGGGTGATGCTGCCCCGATCCACGCTAATCACATCGGTTTCCAAATCCACCCAAACACTCCGGCTTTCGAGGGCCTTGAGGGCCAAATCGCGGTGAAAACTGGAAAACGCCTTGAGAACCTGGTCGCCCCGATCCACCAGACGAACCCGACCCCGCTGGCCTAGCCGATCCGCCAGCTTACAGGCCAGTTCAATGCCGCTGGGGCCGGCCCCCACAACGACCACCCGCAGCACCTCCTGGGCCTGGCTTTCTAATTGGCGCAGGTGCTCGCGCAGGTGATTGGCATCGGCCAAGGTACGAAAAGGCAGGGCATACTCGGCGGCACCGGCCACCTGGTTGCGGGGCGTTTCCCCCCCGGCGGCCAGCACTAGGGCGTCGTAGGTCAACTCCCGGCCGGCCGCCAGCAGCACCCGTTGCTGCTCCAAATCCACGGATTCCACCGTGCCCTGACAGAAGGCAATACCCGTACCGGCCAGCAATTCCTCAAAGGGCGGGGCCACCTCCCAGGATTGGAGTTCGCCGGTCACCAGTTCGTAGAGCAGGGGCGTGAACAAAAAGTGATCGGCCTGATCAATCAGCGTGATCTGCGGCTTCTCCCCCGGCTCCCAGGGAAAGGCACTGAGGTTGAGGGCCGTATACAGGCCACCAAACCCACCCCCCAAAATGCAAACCCGTGTCGGTGCGTCCACTGCCGTACCCTGTCAGGACTCTTTACACACTGTAACGTGCGACCCGGCGGCCCTGGGTTAGCGGGATCGCAACACCAAGACGGTAGAGGTCTCGCGGGCCAGGGTTTCCAGTTCAGCCCGGGCCAGCGCCAGGATCTGGGCCTGGGTCGTTAAACCCGTCAGATCCAACAGCCGGCCGGCCGCCAGGATGAAGGTGTCGGGGTAGAGTTCGCCGCCATCCCCGTAGGTTTTGTGGCTTTCTAAATGGGTCTCTAGGCTGGCCAGCAGGTCGCCCAAGGGTGCCGCCCAGATTGTTCCTCGGTTGAGTTGCAGCCGAATGATTCCCTGGCGATCCACCACGCGTACTCCCGGCCGGCCGGCCGCGCCCCAAGACCACCATGCGCGCTGGGGAATCTCGGCCTGGTAGACCCGGAAAAAGGGGGTTTCGGCGACACAGCGCACCGCTGCGGCCGGCCGATTCAAGGAAGCCGCGGCACGGGCCAGGCAGTCTTCAGGGCTGGGGGGCGCACTGGGCACCTGACCTGTATCCATATCCAAGGCCCCGGAGGCGGTGGCGATCAACCGCTGCTGGCGACTGTCCACTTCCACTTGGACATCAACGGCTTCCGGGCGTGCCCCCAGCCGCACCACGGCTTCGATCACCTCTTGGCGAATCCGCAGAATATCCGCCGGGCTGGGGTTGACCACACTGCGCTCAATCCGATCCCGCACCAAACCCAGCGCCACGCCAATGGCGGCAATGACCTCCGCATCTGGCGCAATCCAGTGTTTCCAGCCCAGGCTCTGGGCCAGGTAGGGCACCAGGGCTTCGGCCCCACCACCGCCCCCCACTAGGGTTAGGGTGCGCGGATCCAGGTCATACTCCTGGATCAACTGGGTGAGGGTGGGTTTGAGGCGCGCCACCGCGAGATCGAGCACACGGGTGGCCAGGGCTGGGACGGTGGTTTGCCACGCCTGGGCCAGTACCGCAGCACCCTGGTGTAACCCTGGACTCTCGGAACGGGCCTCGCCCTGGATGAGTCCCAGCAGGTTGGCGGCCTCTGTGGGGGTAAAAGTCCAGGTGGGCTGACCGTCCGCCGGCCGGCCGAGACCCAGGTAGTCCTTGGGGTCTTGGGGCTTGGGTTGAACCCGGTGCACGGTAAGTTCGCCCGATTCGGCAGCGGGGGCGAAGGACAGGTAGCGTAGCCCGGCGATGTGGGCACTGCGCGGCCCCACAGCTATGGGATGGTGTCCCTGAAATCGCACCATAGAGCCGCCCGCCACCCCGAGCGTCCGCACATCCAGGGCCTTCAGGTAGAGCTTGCGGCCGGCCACTTCCGCCGTACGAACCGTCGGCCGGCCGTTTTTAATCACGGAAATATCCGTACTTGTCCCGCCCACATCCAGGAACACGCCATCGCTGACCCGGGCATACATCAAAGCCGCGGCGACCCCGGCGGCCGGCCCGGAGAGGATTGTCAGGATCGGCCGCCGGCGCATTTCCTGGATGTCCATGATGCCGCCATCGCTACGCATGATCATCAGCGGCGCGTCGATGCCCAGGGCGCGCACGGCCGCCTCCGTATGGTTAGCCGTCTCCAGCATCTTGGGCAGGATACTGGCGTTGATCACCGCGGTGCGGGTGCGTAGTTGTAATCCATACAGTTGGGAGACCTCATGGCCGGCCGTGGCCAGGTGGCCCCAGTTCCGCAGCCAGGTGACCACCTGCTGTTCGGCTTGGGGATCGTCCACCGCAAAGGCAGCACTGACCGTGAAGGCGCTGGCCCCCTCGGCGTGGAGTTCGGCAACCGCCTGCTTGACCTGCTCGGTCGTCAAGTCTCGCCCCGTGTCCAGGAAGCGGTGGGCGGTGGGCAACCGTTGACCAGGGGCCAGTTCCATATCGGTGATTTGGGTTTGCCAGCGGGCGGCCAGGGCCGTAGCGCCCGACCCCAACCCCAAAATGCCCACCTTGGCCACATCCCCCTCCAGCAGGGCATTGGTAGCCTGGGTGGTGCTGTGGGCAATCAAAACAACGTCCGCCGGGTTGAGGGCCAGACGGTGGAGTAACTGTCCCAGGGCCTCCACAACTCCTTGGGCCACGCCCTGGGTAGCACCGTGGGTGGTGGGGACGCGGATTTTACCCAGCAGACTGAGGGTTTGGGCCTCAACAGCGACGGCGTGGGTGAAGGTGCCGCCCACATCAATGCCGACTTTGACCCGCGGCCGGCCGGCCGGGACTGACGCATTAGTCATGGCTTCTCATCGGATCGCCGCCAAGGTGGGAGCCGTCTTTCTCCGACAGGCTATTGCTTCGTGAACCCAATCTTAGAGACTCTTGCTAGGGGGGCAGAGTACACCATATCGTGTCATCCAGTCCTCACTGTTTTGCCACCACGGTGTCGTAAAGTCCGTAATGGGTCAGCCCTGGATGGCTCTCGATGCCGGTATACCGGAGCGAGGCATCTTCGTAGCGGCGGAAGGCAAATACCGCCTGGTTCATGTGTTCGGTGTTGAACACCTTGAGCTGTACAAGCAGATGGAAGTCCTCAACCGTCAGGCCCGTGACAGCCAAAAATAAATCCGGCTCTAGCTTGGTGATCACGTCCTGCAGGGTGTTCTCGCGGAAGTCGGTCAGGTACATGAAGGCCGGGATGCGCGTAGCGAATTTGATCAGCTTCTCCTGGATTTGCTTTCGCTTGGATTTGTACTCCTTTTCCTCGTCAGTGAGGTCTTTCTTCTCCTGGGGGGTTAGCTCCGTTGCCTTGGCCTTGTTCTTAAGACCTTTGACCTTCTCGCTCTTGTTGATGATGGTCTCGATGATGTTGTCGCCCAGGGCGCGCCACCCCTCGATGCGTTCTACAGCAGCTAAGGCTTCGGGGTTATTGAGGATGCGGCGTAGGGTGTCGTTGTCCACGTTAACCAGCAGGGCGCTCTCCCATTTGCGGGCCAGCAGGATAGCGGAAGTACCTGCTATGGCGATGTCGAGGATGCCACCCGCGTCGATTTGGGTCATGTTGGCCCCGTCGTAGGCCAGCACAGGCAGGAAAGATACCAGGTCTTTGACGGCATTCTCCGGGTTGGGTTCGTTGGGCGAGAGGCCAATGCCATATTCGGAGAGTTGTCGCAGAGCGCGAGTGGGGGCAAAGTCGAATACAAAGCAAACGGGCTTGAGGATTTCTTCTTCGTGGGGGTTGTCGCCGTTGGGGTTTTTGATTGACCAAGGGGACTGAACCCGAAACGCAGCCTGGAAGTAGGTTTCCGGGGATTTGAGGTTCCGCAGCATCAGAATCGATGACCACTGGGGGACGGTGACGCCCGTGGTGAGCTTGCCGCAGGAAAGGGTGATGGTCTGGGTCTCGAAGCCGCTGCCGATGGCCTTCCGTACCGGGGGCAAAGCTTCTAGGCCAATCCCGGCAGTGGTACCAGCAGCAACAATAACCTGGTAAGCCCGCCAGAAAGTGTTTTGTCTTTCGGCCAGCAGATTGGCCATGGCGTGGCAGGCGGCCACATTGGGCAAAAACCAGAAGGAGTGCTGGAGGTAGGGCAGCAGGCGCACATCGGAGTACGGAAATGGAGGTCGGGTGCCTGTTTTCAGATGTTCGACGGACTGGGAGGTGTAGCCACCGCGGATGATATCGAGCCACTTCTGGACATCGCTTTTGTGCTTGAACTGTGCGGCCTTGCCCGTGCCGGATGCCTCGAAGAAGGCATTGAGATCAAGCTCGTCAAATTCCCCGGCACTGGCTATCGCCAACAACTCATCCGGCATCTGGTAGGTCAGTAGGCGCATCTGGGGCAGGGCACCATAGGGGTTCCATTGGCCAGGGTTGGTCGCCGCGAACCGCTCCTTGGCCCGCTGTTCATCGGTGTATGTCCAGTTGAAGATCCGCTCTTCGATGAACTCACCCGTAGTGAGTGCTCGAAATGGGGTGCCCGACAGGTACAGGTAGGCTTTTGTAGTGATGGGGAGAAACTCTACCTCGTTTTCCAATCGCTCCTGCAAGTCGGCGATTCTCTCCTTCAGACGCTTATTATCATCGAGCCGAGCCTCTTCTCGAGAAATCGCTTCTTCTTGGCCCTCAAACAGCTCCTTGGCGGTTTCTCGCCACGCGCCAAAGTGGTACTCATCAAAGACGACAAGACCCCAGTTGATGGTATGAATCCACCCGTTTTTGGCTTTGATGTTCCCCGCGTTGTCGCGCCCGAGCAGGTCTTGGAAGGAACCGAAGTAAACAACGGGCTTACTGCGATCAATCTGGTTGGGATCGCGCCCAGAAGACTTAGAGAGATAGTGCCACCCATCAAAGTCTATATGGGATTCTAGGTCGGTCTTCCAGGCATCTTCGACAGCGGGCTTGAAGGTAACCACCAGCACACGCTTTGCCCCTAGTTTTTTGGCGAGCTGGTAGGTGGTGAAGGTTTTGCCAAAGCGCATTTTGGCGTTCCACAGGAAGCGAGGGACAGCATGCATATCCTCCTTCCAGATGGAGTGAAAATAGGTGTGGGTTCTGTTGACAGCTTCAGCTTGTTCGCGGCGCATCGGGAAAGTGTCATGATGCGTACCGGTGATCTGCTGTCCTGTGCGGAGTTCGGTGAGGATGGTTCGCACGTCTGCGACTGTGCAGCGCATCCACTCCAGTTCGACGTTCTCAAATCCCTTGTTGACCAAGGCCGCCCGCACCTCACGATTGGTAAAAATGCTGCCATCATTGCGCTCGGCAGGTTCATCCAGTTCGATGCGGTAGTTTTTGATGGCGGCGGTTTTGAGTTGCTCGGCGACGCGCTGTTTCACTTCACGGGTGGTTTGCCCAACTTTGAGCAGGCCCTTGTGTGCCTCGTCAGCTATCGAGTAGGCATAAATCCGTAAGCGTGCCGCTGGTTTGGGGGCAAGGATTTCCTCAATGGTCTTGGTCATGTGTCTGCTGCTTCTCGATAGTCGGGTGGCGGCGGGCCGTCAATCCAGGGGTTTACAACCTCAAGGTCGTCAATCCACGCGAAGTCGGTGGTGTTGCGCGTAGCTAATGGCATCCGGTGCGCCAATGCAATCGCGGCAATCTGGGCGTCCTCCACACTGATGGGCCGGCCTACCCGTGTTCGGGCAGACACAATGCGGGCGTAATGGCGCGCTGCGTCCTCGTCGAAGGGGAGGCAGCGACCGGTGAAGTCCTCTGCAAACATCGCCCACGCCGCTTGTCTCAGGGCTTCCTGACGCTTGCCTGGAGGCATCAGCAAAAGCCCTAATTCGATCTCCGCACGGCTGATAGCACTCGTATAGACTTCGCCGGCGGGCTGGCGATCCAGCCAGGATACAACGCTGGACAATGGCTGCGGACGCATGAACTCAGACAACACGTTGGTATCGAGCAGGATCACGCTGGCTCATCCCACTGCGGCGCACTGCGCGGTGCCTGCCGGTCGGGCACGACAAACTCCTCAGCGGCAAGCCCGGCGAAACGATCCTGCAGGCGCTGACCCAGATCGGTGGGTGCTTCTTCCAGGCGCAGTGCCTCTTTCAGGATGCGCCGCACTTCCTCTTCCATCGACACCCCATGGCGCGCCGCCCGAATGCGCAGCCGCTGCTTAGTCGCCTCATCAAGGTTGCGAATGGTAAGGCTAGTCATCAGTCCTTCTGCACGGCGGTGAGAGCAATGCAATCATTGTATGCAGTGCATGCAGCGCTGTCGAAGACATTGCACCGCATAGTAGGACGCGCGGTAGTGCCTCCGGTTTAGGGGCAAGGATTTCTTAGATTGCTTTAGTTATAGACATAGTTGGCAACTGGGAACAGAAACAAGGTTACCAAGCGCCGATCATGAGGCAAGCTTTCCGGTCAATGTGACGTATAGCCGATTTGAATGGAAATGAGACATTTCTTCAGCTCCCTTAACTCTCCCTACCTACCCTAGAAGTCTTATATGGACGGTGTCTGGCGGACATGGAGAGGTGAGGCTAAGTGTCTCAAACCTGAATGCAACGGCTATACTCACGATCTATAGCCGATTTAAATTACCATGCAGCGCTATCTACAATAATGAGCTAGGATTGACGACGTGTCTATTGAGGAGTAGCCTTCCATGCCCTACAGC
>JACYLR010000074.1 GCA_015272465.1 Gloeomargaritaceae cyanobacterium C42_A2020_066 | reverse complement strand
CCTAACAGCTCTTGATCATCTAATAGTCATTTCACTACATCTTTATTACTACCAAGTAAACTATTGGGTTGCTTAGGGCGGGTCATAGAAAGTACGGTGAACTAGAGGTCTCGATGACTGAACGGCCGGCCGGCCGGGCCGCTGTAGTCCGCGACTCGATGGCCTTGGCCGACCAGTTGATACCTGTAGGTAACCAAACCCTCCAGTCCTACAGGGCCACGGGGGGGGAGTTTAGCCGTGCTGATCCCCACCTCCGCCCCAAAGCCGTAGCGAAATCCATCAGCAAAACGGGTGGAACAGTTGTGGTAGACGCCAGCCGCATCCACCTGGGTGAGGAACTGCTGTGCCGTAGCTGGATCGTCCGTGACAATTGCCTCCGTGTGCCTGGAACCATAGGTACGGATGTGGGCGAGGGCCTCCTCCAAGTCGGCGACAACGCGCACGGCCAGGATGAGGTCGAGGTATTCCGTTGCCCAGTCAGTTTCAGTGGCGGGTTCAACGGGAATAATCGCTTGGGTGTGGGGATCACCCAGCACCTTAACGCCACAAGCTTTGAGGGCTGCCCAGCAACGGGGCAGGAAATGGGGGGCAATGGCTTGATGCACCAAGAGCGTCTCAATGGCATTGCAGGCGGCTGGATACTGGGTCTTGCTGTCCACCGTCAAGGTGACGGCCTGTTCTAGATCGGCAGCTTGATCCACGTAGAGATGGCAAAGGCCGTCGGCATGGCCCAGCACCGGAATGCGGGTGTTGTCCTGAATAAACCGTACAAAGGCGTTGGAGCCTCGCGGAATGATGAGATCGACTTCCTCGTCGAGATGCAGCAGTTCCAGAATCTGCTGGCGAGTGGTCAGCAGTTGCACCGCTGCCGGCGGCAGGCCGGCCGTCTCTAGGCCCCGGTGAATGGCGGTTAACAGCGCTTGACAGGTTTCTAAGGCCTCCTGACCCGGCTTGAGCAGCAGAGCATTTCCGGACTTCAGGCCTAGGGCGGTAATTTGGATGACGGCTTCGGGGCGAGCCTCGAAAATGACGCCAATCACGCCGAGTGGACAGGTGATCCGCTTCAGAACTAGACCCTTGTCGAGTTCGCGGTGGAGTTGAATCTGGCCGACGGGATCAGGGAGGTGCCGCACATCCTCCAATCCGGTGATCGTGGCTGCCAGCTTATCCGCCCCCAACTTCAGTCGTTGCAACAGCGGCCCCGAAATCTGATCGCTTTGGGCACGACGACAATCCGTTTCATTGGCTGCCAG
Organism: Gloeomargaritaceae cyanobacterium C42_A2020_066; assembly: GCA_015272465.1. GTDB lineage: Bacteria > Cyanobacteriota > Cyanobacteriia > Gloeomargaritales > Gloeomargaritaceae > JACYLR01. The sequence goes on along the minus strand of JACYLR010000074.1, from coordinate 12,033 downwards.
AATAGCGGGCGCAGCGGCTTTGAGGGCACTAGCTACCGCCTCGAGGGCCTGGTTTTTGTCCGCCGTGGAGAGCCGACCCAAAAGGACGCTGGCACGCCGGGAAGCTTGGGCGCTCTCAAGCAATTCTGGGGAAACGGGACTGGGGGTCATGGGTTGGTGCAACACACCCGTTCGATGTTTACCGTAGCAGAAACCCCAGTCGCTAACATGCCCCAACCTCAAGACCCGACTCGCTGACTGAGGCTGGCCACCTCGACTTCAGCTTCCAGGAGAAAGACTTGGTCTTCGAGTTGGCGCAGGGCACGGCCGGCCGGCCCCTCGGCAAGGTCTTGATGACCCTGGTGCAGCTTGGCTTGGGCGCGGGCCACATGCATGCGGCTGGTGAGCAGGTGTTCCTGGCAGGTGAGGTGGCCTAACTGGGTCTCTAGGTCGAGGAGTTGGCGCTGGAGGTGACGGGTAGCTTGGGTCTGCTGTTGCCACTGCTGAAGAAGGCCCTGGGCTTGCTGCCGATAAAACTGTACCATCGGGCCGGATGGTTGCCGGCGTTCCCAGGTTCGAACAAGCTGTTGGGCGTGTTCCACTTGACGGGTTAGACGCCGTTGGGCAGCTAAGGCCGCTGCTACTGCACAGCGAATCTGCCGCAACCGTGTGTCCAAGGTTGGCCCTGAGGGTTGTGGCCCAAGGGCGGCCGGCCGGCCGGCTCGCCAGACTTTCCACAACCGCCAATCCTGGGGGATAGCCATACCTAGCGCGGGGGGTAGACTTGGGCATTCAAGCCCTTTTGCTTGAGCTGATTCACCAGGGTTTGGGCCTGATTGCGGGTCTCAAAAGCACCCATTTGAATCTTCAGCCCAGGGGGAAAGCGCCACAAAAAGGCTTGGGGTACAGCCTGACGAGCGCGATTGAGATCCGCCTCACCCGTATAGTCCATCACCACATAGAAAAAATCGCCCAATTCGGCCGCAGTTTGGAGAGCGGGCGTGGGGCTGGGACTGGACTTGGGAGTGGCGGTGCTGAGGTTGCTCAAATCGGGGAACTCCCGATTCGCCAAATTGGGAACAGGGGTGGAGTTATCTGGAGTGGTTGCCCCTGGGCTCGGTGCGGGGGCCGCGGCTGGAGGGGATTGGATTGGGGATCCAGGTGGCTTGAGGAGTTCCGCAGGTGGGGGCGAGGGTACGGAGAGCACCGGTTCCCCCACCTTGGGGCTGGATTGACGGCTGAGCAGTTGAACCAAGACAATGGCCCCAGCCACCAGCGTGGCCACCCCGACTACTAGGCCCAGAATTGCTTTCCAACCCAACACCGAGGCTGGAGGTGGGGCAGTGTCGGTGCCAAAGTCATCAAGGACAGGGGGGTTGTACTCAAGCGGGGCGGGAGGGGTAAGGCTGGCTGGCCCAAAGGCTTGCCACGGCCCCGGCCCGAACAAATCTCGCTCCTCTTCGGGCAGGTGCCCGGTTTCATCGACAGCCGATTCATCGGGGTCTAAAGGGACAGCTTCTTGACCCGTTTCTACCGTAGGAGCAGATACAGAGGAAGGTACTAGGGCACTGGCCGGTGGCGGTTCCGGGGCATCCGTCAAATCAGGCAGGTCGGGTCGATCGAGGAGATCGAACGCTGCCGCCGTTACGGCCGGCCCTGGTTGGGGTAAGTCCTCTGGCAATACCGCTTCTGTCGGGGGAATGGCAGCCGAGGGGAAGGTTTCAGTTCCGAATAGAACGGCTTCTAAGTCAAAGGCAGCAGTCTCCCCATCCTCAGGTTCAGGGGGAGGTGGAGCATCGGGTGCAGGGGGCGCTGTGAAATTAGACCTGAGGTCAAAAACCCGCCCAGCGGGCTGAGGGGGGGGCGGTAAACTGTCTACCGGAGGTGCTTCCGGTACCACTTCGGGGGTGGGGGGTGCTGGGGTTCCGTAGCGCTCAACTAACCAGGCAACCAAAGCTACCCGGCCGGCCGCCAACTCTGCCTGTTCTTCAGGTTCATCCCAGGTCAAGCAGGCCAACGCACGCTTCAGCCGAGCCGTCGTTGAATCGGGAGCAGAACCTGGGTACATCGGAACTGGGGGTAGGGGCTAGTTACTGCCAGCGAAAATCACAGCGGGAAATTGGCTTTGGGCCTCGGCCAGGGAGCGCTTCTTGCCCCCCTCCTGCCAGTAATTAATCACTTCCGTGGCTTGGTTCAGCAGTTGAATCCGCTCTGACTCAGGGATCCAAACCTTCTTCTCCAATTCCGCCTTAAGTTGTTCCCAAGCATCATTCCGGGGCCAGAAAAAGTAGGCTGTCAGAGGACTGGTGCCGCTGCCCACGGTCTGATCCACAGCGATCGCCACATCCTTACTCAACCACAGGGCTTTTAACACAAACTTCGACAAACCTAGCCTCCTTACCGTTGTGGGTCCACATCTGTGCCCAAAGCATTCACTATCCTAGCACTGGAACCCCTGAGTCACACCCATGATTGTGTCCCCTCCTGCCCTCGCCACGGCCCAAGATCAGCTTCTGGAGGCCATCAAGCACTACCAATCCCGTGTGGACTTCCTCGCGATTCGCTTGGAACAGATGCAGACTACCGATATTTTGCTCCGCGGGGAGCAAACTGAGGCCCTCAGTGAGGTGATAGCCCTCGGCGGGCAAGTGCGGGCTTGCTTCAAAGGCGGGTGGGGGTTTGCCAGCTTTAATAGCCTGGATGACTTGGCCGGCCGGGTGGAAGCGGCGGTCACGGCGGCCCGGTGGGTGGGGGAGGAAGCAACCCACCTCGCAGCGATTGAACCCCGGCAAGTCACCTGGACTGCACCCCTAACAGGTTCGGCTCCCCAGGCCATTCCCCTGGGCCGCAAACAAGCCCTCTGTCAGCACTACACGGATTTGCTCAAAAGTGCCTCCCCCCAGATCACCAGCACGACAGTACGTTACGGCGATAGTGTGCAGCGGGTCATCCTGGTGACTTCGGAAGGAACCCACATTGACCAGACCTGGGTGGACTTTGAGATGCGTTTCAGTGCCACGGCCCGGCAGGGGGATACGGTGCAAGTGGGGCGGGAAACCACCGGCAGCCGACTGGGGTTTGAAGCCCTGGAAGGCTTGGATGCCCAAGTCCTGGGCGCGGCCCAACGGGCGGTAACAGCCCTGACATTGCCTAAGGTGAAAGCGGGCGTCTACACGGTGGTCATTGATCCCATTTTGACTGGCCTGTTTGTCCATGAAGCCTTCGGTCACCTTTCTGAGGCGGACATGGCCTACGAAAATCCTGACCTGCTGGAGGTGATGTCCCTGGGGCGTCGGTTTGGCCCCGACAGTCTGTATATCTACGACGGTGCAGCGGAACCAGGCCACCGGGGCAGTTATGCCTACGACGATGAGGGCGTGGCGGCGACGGTGACGCCGTTGATTCAGGCTGGAGTGTTGGTGGGTCGCCTGCATTCGCGGGAAACGGCCGGCCGGTTAGGGGAAACCCCCACGGGTAATGCCCGCTGCTTGAATTACCACTACCCCCCGATTGTGCGGATGACCAATACCTGGATTGCCCGGGGAGAAACCCCTGTAGCGGATCTGTATGCAGGCATTGACGAAGGGGTGTACGCACGGAATTGGCTGGGAGGGATGACCAATGGGGAAATGTTCACATTCACGGCGGGCGAAGCCTGGATGATTCGCGAGGGGCGATTGGCCGAACCTGTGCGGGATGTGACCCTATCGGGCAATGTTTTCCAAACGCTGATGGATATTGAAGCCATTGGGGATGATTTTGCCTGGGATGAGTCGGGGGGATGCGGCAAGGGGGGGCAAAATGGGCTGCCGGTGGGTTGTGGTGGCCCCAGCCTGCGCCTGCACAATGTCGTGGTGGGCGGCGAATAACTCTGGGTCAGGTTTGGCTAGTTGCATAAGCGGCTACCAGACTTCGTATAGCCATTTTGAACGGGAATGAGACACTTTTTCGGTTTTCGCCAACCTCTCTGCCTGACCTGGAACCCTTCTTTGGACAGTAATTGACCGAGATGGAGATGTGACGCCGTATGTCTCAAGCTTGACTGAAACGGCTATAATTCTCTGTCCAAGTTACCCCATGACGCCTGAAAACCTGACATCAACCTGGTGATCAACATCATTGCCAAGGGGCATTCAGAACCGGAGAATCTCAAAGTCTGTGAAATCGCTCAATGCGCCTATCCATTAAGAAGTAGAATACGGACTGGCCGATTATCGGCAGAGGCGGCCCACCATGAATAATGAAATCAAGGAAGCCAATGTCTGGCAATGGGTAATTATAGCTCTTCAGAATCCTGAAGTATAAAAGAGTTAAAAGCCAAATGAATGTTTGTACACTAACCCAAAATATAAATATGCCAATCAGTTTCACGAGTCGCTGAGTTGCGTAGTCTTTTTTGGTGGTTCGCTTTTTGAAAAATATATACAAGGAAATAATGAGAAAAACTGGAACTGCAAGTGTTGTCAGTTGAGTGTAGATAAGGTCTTGGGTAAAGATGAGGATATGGGTAACACCCTGGCCTTCCTTAGATACGCTAAATGGTCGTAAATGGGTAGTAAATGGCGAACCAGCACAAGTACGATGCTGAGCGCCTTAAGTCTGTCAATCCAGTAAATCCTATCTGGTTGTGCGTCTAGAACCTGATGACTAGTCATAAGAATTCCATGCAAGACTTTATCGCTGATACTATCAAGAACCTAACAGTTCTGGCTATCGCCCGACCAGATGGTACAGTAAGTGCTCAAGTCAAGCCCGCATGGGCAGCCCCAGGGGGTGGCTTGCAGCGGCGGGTAAACCCGGGCGGGCGAACTCCTAGAATTGAGGGGTCGGTATACCTGGGTTAGGCCTGTCATGCTTCCTTTTCTAAGCGGTGACCAGATTCGGCAGCGGTTCCTGGACTTTTTCATCCAGAAGGGTCACCAGCTTTTGCCCAGTGCTTCTCTGGTACCGGAAGATCCGACAGTGCTGCTGACCATTGCCGGTATGCTGCCCTTTAAGCCCATTTTCCTGGGGCAACGGCCGGCCGCCTACCCGCGGGTAACCACAGCCCAGCGCTGTTTGCGCACTAATGATATTGAGAACGTGGGACGCACGGCCCGGCACCACACGTTTTTCGAGATGCTGGGCAATTTCAGCTTTGGGGATTACTTCAAGAAGGAAGCGATCCGCTGGGCCTGGGAACTGGTCACCGAGGTCTACCAGGTACCGGCCGAATGCCTGGCGGTGAGTGTGTTCCGGGAGGACGACGAAGCCTATCACCTGTGGCGCGATGAGGTGGGGGTGCCGGCGGCCCGGATTCAACGCCTGGGCGAAGAGGACAACTTCTGGGCGGCCGGCCCCACGGGTCCCTGTGGCCCCTGCTCGGAGATTTACTTTGACTTCCACCCAGAGCGGCGTACCAAGAAGCTCGATTTAGGGGATGACCGCCGTTTTCTGGAGATCTACAACCTGGTGTTCATGGAGTTAAACCGGGATGGGACAGGCCACTGCACCCCCTTGGCAGCTCGGAACATCGACACGGGTATGGGGCTGGAACGGATGGCCCAGGTACTCCAGGGGGTGCCCAATAACTACGAAACCGATCTCATTTTCCCGATCATCCAACGGGCGGCCGGCCTAGGTAAGCTGGACTACGCTCAGGCAGATGCTTCAACACAGACAGCCCTGAAGGTGATTGGCGACCACACCCGGGCGGTTGTCCAGTTGCTGGCGGACGGTGTGCGGGTCAGTAATCTAGGCCGGGGCTACATTCTGCGGCGCTTGATTCGACGGGTGGTGCGCTACGGTCGGTTATTGGGCCTGCCCGTGGGGTTCACGGGGCCAGTCGCTGAAACGGCCATTGATCTGGCGAAGGCGGTCTATCCCCCAGTTGGAGAACAGGCTGCCCTGATTCAACAGGAACTGCTCCAGGAGGAGGAGCGCTTCCTGAAAACCCTGGAGCGGGGGGAAAAGCTTCTGGTGGAAATCCTCGGCCGGCCGGCCACCCAGGCCACCCAGGTCATCCCCGGCAACGAGGCGTTTGTCCTCTATGACACCTATGGATTTCCCCTGGAACTGACGGAGGAAGTAGCGGCAGAACAGGGTCTGACCGTGGATCGGGCTGGGTTTGAGGCGGCAATGGCCGAGCAGGTGAAGCGCTCCCAGGCAGCCCACGAAACGGTGGACGTGACCGCCCAACAGAGCTTGGAGCAGTTGGTCGTCCAGTTGCCTGCGACTCAGTTTGTGGGTTACGACCAAACCCAGGTTACCGCCGAAGTCCTGGGATTATTTACAGCAGCAGGATTGGATGATGGGCAGGTGACGGCCGGCCGGCCGGTGCAGGTGATGCTCGATCAAACCCCCTTTTATGCTGAATCCGGGGGGCAAGTGGGGGATCAGGGCTACCTGCTGGGGCCAGACCTTGTGGTGCGGATCACCGATGTCCAAAAGCACGGGGAGGTGTTTGTCCACATCGGCCAAGTCGAGCGGGGTAGCTTGGGGGTGGGCGATCGGGTCACGGCCCAGATCGACCGGGTCAGCCGCCGCCGGGCTGCTGTTCACCACACAGCTACCCATCTCCTCCAAGCCGCCCTGAGAAAGCTTGTCGATGAACAGATTGGCCAAGCGGGTTCCCTGGTGGCAGGCCACCGGTTGCGCTTCGACTTCACCTATGCCCAGGCCCTGACGCCGGATCAAGTGCAGCAGGTGGAGGCTCAGATCAATGCTTGGATTGCCGAGGCCCACAGCACGGAAGTGGCAGTGATGTCCTTGACAGAAGCCAAGCGTCAAGGGGCCGTGGCCATGTTTGGGGAAAAGTACGGCGACCAAGTGCGGGTGGTGGATGTGCCTGGTGTCTCAATGGAATTGTGTGGTGGCACCCACATCAGCAATACGGCGGAAATTGGCCTGTTTAAGATTCTCAGCGAAACTGGGGTGGCGTCCGGCATTCGCCGCATTGAAGCTGTGGCTGGGCCGGCCGTCCTGGACTACCTGAACCAACGGGATGGGGTGGTACGGGATTTGGGCGACCTGCTCAAGGCCAAACCGGAGGACATTCCCGATCGAGTCCGCAGTCTCCAGGGAGAGGTGAAAACCCTCCAGAAGGAAGTTGATCAGTTACAGGCTCAACTGGCCCGCCAACAAGCCTTGGCCCTGCTCAGTCAGGCGGAAACGGTGGGGACACTCCAGGTACTGGTGGCCCAACTGGGTCAGGTGGAACCGGAAGCTCTCAAGACGGCGGCCCAGGATTTGCTCCAGAAGTTGGGGGCAGGAGCCGTGATTCTTGGCTCTGCACCGGCAACGGATCGGGTCGCCTTGGTGGCAACCTTTAGCCCGGAGGTGGTGGCGGCCGGCCTGCAAGCGGGGCGAGTGATTGGGGAAATTGCCAAGCAGTGCGGGGGCGGGGGCGGCGGCCGGCCGAATCTGGCCCAAGCAGGGGGGCGAGATCCGAGTCAACTGCCCCAGGCATTGGCAGCAGCCCGGCAGACGCTTCTTGAACAGTTAGGAGTCAGCTGATCCGCTCAAAGCTAAAGAGGAGCGCCGATCGGTTTATGGGACTCATTATTGCAGGACAGGCGGAATCCAGCCGCCTCATCCTAGTTCAAAATAGCGTGAATGCGTTTCCTTGGATTCCAGAACTCAATGTCAAAAACTGGGTGTTTTGAAATAAGGATCATTGAGTTAAGAGGCAAGTGGCAAGTTGGCCGTGAACTGGATCTTCAGATAGTCCGACTCCACTTTTGCTCCAGAGGGCTGAAGAGCAGCTAGGGCCTGCGGCAACACCAGATTGCGGCGGTGATTGCCGATTCGCACATTCAGTTCGTCCCCCGTTTTGGTCAGTTGAATCTGATCCTTGGGAATACCGGGCAAGTAGAGTTCCAGGCTATAAATGCCTGCTTCTTCAACAACCCGTAGGGTATTTTCCTGGTAGTAGACCTGGGTGGGGTCTTCATCGGCATAGAGCGTTTGCTTGAGGCGCTCCAAGGCTGGCAAACCGCATAGTTCCTCGGTGTAGAGGGGCACTTCCTTGATCGGCAGGGGCTGGAAATTGGCTTGAATTTCCTGGCGGTATTGCTGCTGCGCCTGCTTCCAATGGCTAAAAAACGGATCGGTGACCGTATCGGGAATAATTCGATTGGCAACAACGAGGTCGGTGGAGACGTTGTACAAACTCAGGTAGGCGTGGGCGCGCAGGGACTCCTTGATTACCATCTTTTCGGGGTTGGTGACTAGGCGCACGGACGTGACCCGGTTGTCTGTCAACACCCGCTCCAGCGCTTCGATCTGCTCATAGAACTCGTAGGGCGCATCCATCACCGCCTTATCAGGCAGCGAGAACCCCATCACCCGCTTGAACAGGGGTTCAAAGACCGGGGTCAGGGCTGTGGCAATCCCCTGGAAAGGTTTGTAGAAGCGGCGCATGTACCAGCCCGCCACCTCTGGGATACTCAATAGCCGCAGGGCCGTGCCAGTCGGGGCCGAGTCGATGATCAAGACATCGTAGGTACCTTCGTCGTAATGGCGCTTTACCCGCACGAGGCCGAAGATCTCGTCCATCCCTGGCAGTACCGCCAACTCTTCGGCTTGAATCCCATCCAGGCCGCGAGCTTGCAGCACTTCCGTGATGTAGCGCTTCACCGCGCCCCAATTCAACTCCAGTTCCCGCAGCGCATCCAGCTCCGCCCCCCAGAGATTGGGCTGCACTTCCCGTGGCTCGTGGCTTAAATCCAGGTCAAAACTATCCGCCAGAGAGTGGGCTGGATCGGTGCTCAGAACCAGGGTGCGGTAGCCCAGTTCGGCACAGCGCAGGCCGGTCGCCGCCGCCACCGAGGTTTTCCCGACGCCCCCTTTCCCTGTCATTAGAATCAGACGCATTCCTGAGCAATCCTTTACGACTTGTTACAGTCTGGCCTAGGGTCATTCTAGTTCGTGGCCGAAGCGCCGCTCCAGAGACCGCCGGCCGGCCGGAATGGCTATGATCGGTGGACTGTTCCCTGTGTCCTTGGCCCATGAGTGGGGATTTGAGTTCGGAAATTGCTGCTGCTGTGGCCCAACGGCGCACCTTCGCCATCATCTCCCACCCGGATGCAGGCAAAACGACGCTGACGGAAAAGCTCCTACTCTACGGGGGGGCGATCCGAGAAGCTGGGGCCGTCAAGGCGCGGCGCAACCAGCGGCAGGTGACCTCCGACTGGATGGAGTTGGAAAAGCAGCGGGGGATTTCGATCACCTCCACGGTGCTCCAGTTTGATTACCACGGTTTCACCCTCAATCTGCTGGATACCCCTGGCCACCAGGATTTCAGCGAAGATACGTACCGCACCTTGGCGGCCGCCGATAATGCGGTGATGCTGATCGACGCGGCCAAGGGCCTGGAACCCCAAACCCGCAAGCTGTTTGAGGTCTGTCGCCTGCGCGGCCTGCCGATTTTCACCTTCGCCAATAAGCTAGACCGCCCCAGCCGGCCGGCCCTGGATTTGATGGATGAAATCGAGCGGGAATTGGGGCTGACCTGCTATGCCGTGAATTGGCCAATTGGCACCGGCGATCAGTTTCAGGGGGTGTTTGACCGGGCCAGCCAGACGGTGCATCTGTTCCAGCGGACAGCCCACGGCAGCCATCAAGCCGAAGCCCAAGTTTTGCCCTGGGGGGATGAGCGCCTGCCGGAGTTAATTCCCGGCCACCTCTACGCCCAATTGGAAGAGGAATTGGAACTGCTGGAGGGCGTAGGGCCGGCCCTTGATCTGGAGGCTATCCACGCCGGTCAACTGACGCCCATGTTTTTTGGGAGCGCCATCACCAACTTTGGGGTGGAGTTGCTCCTCAAATATTTCTTGGACTACGCCGCTGCCCCCGGTACCTACACCAGTAACCGCGGCCCCATTGCACCCACCGAGCCAGCGTTTACCGGGTTTGTGTTTAAGCTCCAGGCCAATATGGACCCCAAGCACCGAGATCGGATCGCCTTTATGCGGGTCTGCTCCGGGAAGTTCACCAAGGACATGGTGGTCAGCCATCCGCGCACGGGTAAGCAGGTGCGTCTCAGCCGTCCCCAAAAGCTGTTTGCCCAAGAACGCGAGTCGGTGGAGGTGGCCTATCCGGGAGATGTGATTGGCCTCAATAATCCGGGGATGTTCACCATTGGTGATACGGTCTACACCGGCCGGCCGGTGCTATTCCCAGGGATTCCTAGTTTCTCGCCAGAACTCTTTGCCTACCTGCGCAACCCCAACCCCTCCAAGTTCAAACCCTTCAACAAGGGTCTGAGTGAACTCCTTGAAGAAGGGGCCATCCAGGTGCTCTATGCCACGGAAGACAGCAAACGCGACCCGATTTTGGCAGCCGTGGGTCAGTTGCAGTTTGAGGTCGTTCAGTACCGGATGCGAGAGGAGTATGGCGTCGAGACTCGTTTGGAACCTCTGCCCTACACCCTAGCCCGCTGGGTTGTGGAAGGCTGGCCCGCCCTGGAAAGCTTGGGGCGTTTGTTCAACACCACCGTTGTACAGGATCAGGCCGGCCGGCCGGTGCTGTTGTTCCGTAATGAGTGGAACTTGCAACAGGTTATGGAGGATCACCCTAAACTCAAACTCAGCCCTATTTCACCGTTACTGGCTGAATCTGTGGGCTAGACATCCCGATGATAGTCTCATTAAACCTCTGCTACAATTCGGGATAGTTCTTGCGTTTCCATTTACAATAGTGGGCACCTCTATTTATTCAGTTTGCTAGCATTTATTGACAATAGCGGCCGGTAAACTAGGCACTTCAAGCTGGCTCATTCTCAGTAAGGGGGCGATTCGCCAATTAATAGAGGTGCCCTAGTGTGAGTCTGCCGATATGGTCGCAATTTCTTGTTGCTGACCAGAAATTCAATATTGGTTTGTTCGGAACCAGTCCAATCAGGACAGCCTAGGGCGGGTTGCGCCAGAATATCAGCCAATCTTAGAAGTGGTTTGCCTTCAGGAGTAAACGAAAGTCATGTCACAGAACCTAGACCCGGTGATGGGTAGTCAGCTCCAATCCAGTGAACTGCTACCTGGGGAAATGGGTGCATTGGAAGCAATCGTGGTGAATAGCGATCTCCCTATCCAACAACAGACAGGCTACAGGGCCGAAGATATTGACGTCTTGATTGCTTTAGTCAAAAGAGGTGCAGACTTAGAAAGCAGGTTCCAAGCATGGGAAACACTGAACAAACTTGAAGACATGCATGGCCGGTCTATGCCAATGCGACCCTTGCGAAACGTAGGTGGGGCAGTAGGACTTAAGGAAAAGTATGCCCAGGGCGAGCGGGATTTTCGTTTTGCTGATCTACGAGGTACTGAATTAAACAGAATCAATCTGCGTGGAGCTGATCTGACAGGTGCATCACTCAGTGGGGCTGACTTGAGCGAGTCTGTCCTTTGTGGCGCAGACCTCCATAGCGCGGATCTCCGTGGGACTGTACTTTATAAGGCTAATCTTACTTCGGTAAACTTGACAAGAGCCGACTTGAGTGGAGCATACTTGATTGAAGCCAACCTATATGGGGTTAACCTTGAACGAGCAAATATAAAATCAGCAAATATCGAAAAATGCGAAAATCTACCAAGAAAATGGAAACTTGTCTGGGAGATATTTAACGAACAGAACCCATATCATCGGAGTTCTTTTGGGAAGCCAGAAAGAGTGCTAACTGGAGCGGACTTATGCAATGCCGATTTAAGAGGTGCAGATCTGGTTTCAAGTAAACTGGACAAATCAAATCTAAGTGAGGCTGATTTAAGCAGTGCCAATCTTCATGGTGCAGATTTAAGCGGTGCCAACTTGAGTGCTGCAAATTTAAGTGGTGCAAATCTCAGCAAAGCCAATCTCCAAGGAGCTAATCTGAGTCGGGCGAACTTTAATGGAGCTAATCTCAGCGCTGCGAATCTGACTGAGGTCAACCTCAGTTTTGCTAAATTGTACGGAGCCAAGGTGGACAACCAAGCTGCCCGAATGAGTGTATGACGCCTCACTAATTGAAGGCTCTTCTATTTATTTATAGCCGATTTAAATTACCATGCAGCGCTATCTACAATGATGAGCTAAGATTTA
>JACYLR010000109.1 GCA_015272465.1 Gloeomargaritaceae cyanobacterium C42_A2020_066 | reverse complement strand
AGGTTCACGCTTCGTCTTTAGGTCTATTGAGTTTTCTCTAGTCCGGGCCGCCCTCGGGCGCTTTATTAAGCTAGCAAATCCCTCATCCTTTCGTCAACCGCTGTGAGCGGGAATCTGGTTGAGGAGATCGAGGAACTCACGCTCGAAGGTGAGCTGGGCACGGTTGGTGCGGCCACCCAGGTAGAGATAGTCACCGTCTTGTAAGGCCCAGATTTGGCTGTGGGAGAGGTAACTGAGGGCGACGCCGACCATGAGCAGGGCAAAGCCGGTGTAGACAAGCGGAACACCAGGGTCGGATTTGATCTGGAGTCCGGTACTACCGAGGATGTCGATCAGGTGGAGGTTAAGCCCCTCAATGGGTAGGGTTTCACCCAGGCGGATAGCCCCAAGGAATTGGCCCTGAGGATTGTAGAGGAAAGCTTGGCCCTGGAGGTCGCGCAGGAGGAGGGTGAGGCCCTGACTGAGGTCGGGGCGGGTGGGTAACCAAGCCCCCCAGAAGCGGCCGGCCGACAGGGTGACAGGTCGGACAGGCAGTTCAAAGATGGGGCTATTGTTCAGTTGTACCCGCACAGCACTGATTCCCCAGTCGGTCTGGTAGAGGGTGAGGCCCCGGAAGCGTAGGGGTAAGTTGACGTGAATAGTTTTACGGTCTAGAGGCGTGTCCTGAGTGTCTAAGACGGTGATGTCGGAGTAAAATTGGTCGATGTCGCCTTTAGGGGTGTAGTCAATCCAGAAGCGATTGACCTGGAAGGTGAGGTTGGCAGGGGCCTGCGCCCACGGGCCAGCTTGGAGAATATTTTGGATGGTGAAGCGCTCCCCAGAGGGCACCATCTCTTGGGCGAGGAAGCCGGTCATCGCGCCGAGGATCGCGCCGGCGAGGATAGTGAGCAGGCTGGCGTGCACGAGGATTGGCCCGACCCGCCCTAGTATCCCTTTGCGGGCGTAGAGGGTATGGTCAGCCCGGTGGAGAGCATAGCCTTTGTGACGCAGCAAGGTTTCTACGGTTGAGAGGTCACGGGCGGGTAGCTCGGCGCTGAGGGCCAGTTTTTGGAATTGCTGGGGGCGGGTGTAGTAACGCCAGTTTTGGGCGGCTTTGAGGGCGGGCCATTGACGGCGCAGTGTACAGAGGCTGAGGCTAAGTCCCAGCAGGATCAGTAAAGCCAGGAACCACCAGGTGCGGTAGACGTGGTCAAAGCCCAGTTGCAGGATCAGGGAACCGGTAAGAAAGCCAAACAGGGCCGGCCGTTCAGGGTAGTTGGCGTGGTAAAACGCAGGTGGCTCGCCTTGTTCAATCACGGTGCCACTAATGCTGGCCAAGGCAATGAGGAGGAGCAAAAGAATGGCAAAGCGCAGGTCGGCGAGCAAAGCCAGGGTTTCGCGCTGCCAGGTTTGCAAGGGTGACGCGGTGGAGGGCGATGCCGTTGGACTGGCCATAAATGCGTTGAGACAGGGGATTGGGGCGAATGTCTAATCTCCATTGTAGGAATGGGCCGGGGGGGGAAAGGGGCGTACCGTTTATCCACAGGGATCATGAATGAAAAACAGTTTGTAGCCCGGTACTCCCTGCGGAGCCGGCCGGCCGCCTAGAATGCCAAGCACATTGGCGTAAGCAACCCGCCGGGGTTGTGTAGGTGCCAGACTTGGAGTGAGATGGCCTATTCAACCCAAGAATTGGTGGATTTTCTGGAGGCTGAGCTACGGCGGAATTGGGCTGCGGTGGCGGGCGACTTGGGTCAAGACCAGATCAGTCGGGTCGGTTTGGAGTTTGCAGGGCAGGGGGTGGGCCTACAAGCCTATGAGCGATTTCGGCGGTTAATTCACCAGTACCAGGAAAACCACGGGGTGTCGGGTCTTGTCTGGCGGGAGATTCAGATGCGAGGGGAGTACCTCCGGTTTCCGCTGGTGCATCCAGAGCTAGTAGCGGTTACGGGAGACTTGGACGTTCTCCAATCCGCTAAGCCAGCGGTGATTGGGTTCTGGGCGCAGGTGACGGCCGGCCGGGTTCTGGCTACGCCACTGGTGCAGGGGCGCCGCCGCCGGGTGGATCGATTCTGCCTCCAGTTTCAGGTGATCACACAAGACGAGTGTCTGCGGCTCATTGAGATAGCAGAATGGGCAATCCCCATCAAAGTTCTTGAGTTGGGGGAACAGTTGAATCTGGTGCTGGGCTGGGGCCGGCCGGCCGGTGCCCCACCCTGGGAGTCAGGGGCCAACTTGGTCGTGGCCGTGCCGGAGGGAGAGGAACCCTTAGAAGGGTATCTACTCCGTTAGTTCCTATAACAAAACCGTAACCTTGAGAGGCTTATGGTTTGGTTGCCACCAAAGAACCCACGCTCCGAAAGCTCAGTACCCAAGTGTGACCGTAGATTCGGTTTTCTGCCTATCGGAGCGGCGGGATTTGAACCCACGACCCCCACTACCCCAAAGTGGTGCGCTACCAAGCTGCGCTACGCCCCGGTGGCTCACGGAAAATGAGCCGGTTCTTATAGTACCACGCTTTCTAGTCTTTATCTCCGACTTCCAGCCTGAGCCTCGACTGGCGTAAAGTAGGTTTACAATGCCTCAACCTTTTCTACTGCCAACACCAGATGCCGCTATGCTGCATGCTTCAAGGGTGACTGGGTCTCTTGGCCCTCGGCCGGCCGTCTGGCAACGAATGTGGCGCTACTACACCCTGCGGCTTCTGCGGCTCCAGGGAACCCCTGAAGCCATGGCTCGGGGACTAGCTGCTGGGGTTTTTGCCGGCTTGTTTCCTATCTTCGGCCTACAGACCCTGGTGGGCATTCTGCTTGCAGTGCCCCTGCGGGGTAACAAGATTTTGGCAGCAGCAGGAACCTGGGTCAGCAATCCCTTGACCTATATTCCCATCTTTGCATTTAACTATCAGGTGGGTGGGTGGTTACTGGGTCGCTCCCAATCAACCATTCTTGTACGTCCCGGTGACCTGACCCCTTGGAGAGATTGGCTGACCCTGGGGCAGGATTTTGCTACAACCCTGTTCATAGGTTGTTTGACCGTAGGTCTGGTTTGCGCCCCTCTCACCTACCTCATGGGCGTGCGTCTGATTCGCCACCTTCAGCGCCAGCGTCGGCGGAAGCCTGCAAATGGATTCCAGGCGCCACGGTAATGTCCGGGAGAGATTTCAGGGGTACATCCTGATTGATCGCGTTGATTTCCTCAGTCGTGTAGGGATTGACCTGGCGAATATACTCCGGGAGGATGCTGCCGAGGCGACGGTGATAGAACCGATGCAGGCTGTGGTTAGGCACAGCCACAAACCCCCGCCGTCTCTTGTGTCGGCCACCGGCGCCTGGATCAAAGGTGGTGATGCCCTGCTGAATAGCCCACTCAATAGGCGTGTAGTAGCAGGTTTCAAAATGAAGGGCATGAATATCTTGCCAACTGCCCCAGTAGCGTCCGTAGAGCCGATCTCCCTTCGTGACACAAAAGGCCATACCGGTGGGTTCCGCCTCTCGCCCCGGCTCGGAGGCTGCGACAAAGAGTAGGCGATGGGCAAAGGCCGGCCGCAGCGCCCGAAAAAACTGGGGTGTTAGATACTTGCTACCCCAGAGAAACTTGTCGCAGGTGTTGCTGTAGAAGTCGTGAACCAATGTATAAAAGTGTTCTGGGGCAGTAGGGCCTTGAATGGTACGCAAACCTAGGCCCGCCTGCTGCACAGCTTGGCGTTCCCGTTTAATATTCCGGCGTTGATTGGCATTAAAACCCGTCAGGTAATCCTCGAAGGTGTGAAATCCAGGGTTATGCCAGAGGAAGTGGTGGTGCAGCCAGCAGTGCCAATCTAGGGGTTGCATCCCTAGTTGCCAGTGGGGGTCGGTAAACAAAAGATGGCAACTGCTAATGCCCTGCTGCTGACAAAACTGGTCGATGGCCTCGCTGAAGAGGTGATTGACCAGGATTTCGGACTCCCCAGAAGCTACCAGAAAGCGATAGCCCACCGCTGGGGTAAAGGGGGTCATCCCCACCAACTTGGGGTAGTAGGCCTCTCCTAAGCGGTGGCCGAGTTCCGCCCACTGGTGGTCAAAAACAAATTCCCCATAACTATGGGACTTCAAGTACAGGGGGGCTGCGGCCACCAATGAGTCACCCCGCCACAGGGTGAGGTGGCAGGGCAGCCAACCCGTGCGCGCCGTGGCACTTCCAGACTGCTCTAGGGCGTACAGCCATTCCCATTCCAAAAAAGGGGTGTGCAACGGCAGCGCTAGGGCATTCCAAGCCGCCGTTGGGATATCGGCCAGGCTGTGCAGCCAGCGGAGGGTTAGATCAGACACAGGGGCAGCGCATCAACGCTTCTTTAGCTTTCCTTTAGTTTCTTCATTTACCTTAACATTGTGTGCCGGCCGGCCGGCCGAGAGTTGCTGGATTATGATTGAGGGCAACGTGGGTGCGAGGCTGAAGCATGACCACGACGGTACTGGCCTTGTTTAATCAAGCTGGTGGGGTGGGCAAGACAACACTGACCATGAATCTGGGGTACCACCTGGCCCAGCGGGGTCACCCGGTTTTACTGCTGGACATGGATCCACAGGGTTCCCTGACAGCGTTTATGGGTCTCGAACCAGATGACCTGGGTAAGACGATCTACGACGCCATCATTTCCGAGCAACCCCTGCCCATCTTAGCCGGCCTACATGGGATGGATCTGGTGCCGGCCAATATTGGCCTCAGTGCAGCCGAACTCCAGCTTGTCAATATGGAGTATCGCGAGGTGAGGCTGCAAGAAGCGCTTGATCCGGTGCGCGACCAGTATCGGTTCATTCTGATCGATTGCCCCCCCAGCTTAGGATTGCTCAGCTACCTGAGTCTTGTCGCTTCGACCCACATCCTGGTACCGGTCGAAACCCACTTCAAGGCGTTCAAAGGCACCGACTTGCTCCTGGAAACTGTGGCGCGTATCCGCAAACGAGGCAACCCACGCTTGCAGTTGGCTGGGTTTGTGCCGACGCGCTACGCATCCACCAATTCCCAAGATAAACGCACCTTAGCTGCTATTCAGGAGCAGTTTGCCCCGGCCGGCCGCATATTTCCCGCCATTCCCCGAACCACAGCCCTTGTGGACGCCTCTGAACAGCAGGTTCCCCTCGCTTTGCACCATCGCCACCACCCGGTGGTATCCCTCTTTGAAGCCTTGTCGGCGGACTTGGAGAGGCTATCGTGACGGCGCCGAAGGCAGAACAACCCTACCGAGCGCGGGTCAAAAATCTAGGCCTCTTGTTCGGCGATGATAGCCCTGCAGTGCGGCATCTCCTCCCCCTAGAGCAGATTCTAGTACCGCCACGCCAAGTCCGCCGCCACTTTGATCCGCGCAAGATGGAGCAGTTGATTGCCTCAGTGAAGGCCCACGGCATTCTAGAAAATCTGGTGGTTCGCCCGAGTGCCAGCCACCCAGATAAGTATGAGTTGGTGGCTGGCGAGCGTCGTTTCCGCGCTGCCACCGCCGTCGGGCTGAGGGAAGTCCCCGTCACAATTCGGGAACTCGATGATCAACAGGCCGTGCAATTGGCACTGGTAGAAAATCTTCAACGGGAAGACCTGAACCCGGTGGAGGAAACGGAAGGCATCCTGCAACTGCTGGGCATCCGCTTGGGTTTGAGTGACGCCGAAGTAGTCTCACTGCTCTATCGGCTGCAAAATGAGAGCCGCGGCAAGGTTACCGACAACGTTGTGGGTAAAACGGAGTGGGCCGCCATCGAGGAAACATTTTCCTCCGTGGGTCGACTCTCCTGGGGGTCTTTCATCGCCCATCGACTACCGTTACTCAACCTGCCCCCAGATTTGTTAGATGCCTTGCGCCAGAACCAACTGGCCTACACCAAAGCTAGAGCCATCGCCCGCATTGCTGATCCAGCACAACGGGCAACCCTTCTAGAGGCAACCCTCCAGAACAACTTGTCTCTCAAAGCGATTCGACAGCAGGTCTCAGCGCAGCTTCCCGCGGCCCCCGTATCTACCAGCGTGTCTCGCCAACTTCAGCTCCTGACTGGGCGAATTGTTGCCGAACGGGTGTGGCAGAATCCAAAAAAACGTAAAAAACTTGAAAAGCTAATGGCGCAACTGGAAACCCTGCTTGCCGATCCGGGGCCGGCTGGGAGCGGATCTGCCTAGGTAACTTGGCTAGGATAGGCAAGGCCATGAGGTGTAGACGATGACCCACCAAGTGATTGTGACCGAACACGCGCCCCAGCCCATCGGCCCCTATAGTCAGGCGATCAAAGGATGCGGCACCTGGGTATTTCTCGCGGGTCAGATTGCCCTCCATCCGCAGACAGGTGCACTAGTGGGCGGGGAGGATGCGGCAGCGCAGGCAGAGCAGGTGATGGAGAATCTGGGGGCTGTTTTGGCAGCAAGTGGCGCGACTTGGGCAGAGGTCGTAAAAACGACGGTCTATCTGGTAGACTTGGCCGATTTTGTCGCAGTCAACCAGGTTTACGGCCGCCACTTTGGCCTGCAACCTGGCCCTGCCAGAGCCTGCGTTCAGGTGGCAGCCCTTCCCAAAGGGGCGAGGGTTGAGATCGACGCTATCGCCCTATTACCTGAGGGTGTAGCCTAGCGCTGCTCTAGAGCCAGAAAGGCTTGGATCGCCTGAATCTGGTTGTCTGTGGGTCGTGTACGGCGGTGGATTTGTTTGAGCCAGGCCAGCGCCTCGAAGAGGTTGAGTCGCTCATAGCGACACAGGTAGGCCAAGCAGACGGTGGGGGAGCGTTCCTGGCCCGCCAGGCAGTGGACGTAGGTTGGCCGGCCGGCCGTGATCTGTTCCCGGACAATGGCGACTGCTCGCACAAGGTGCTCGGCGGTCATGGGTTCGGTGTAGTGACTGTCCGGCAGCCAACATCCCTGCCAGGTGAACTGGGTTTTCAGGGCGAGGGGAATCGCAGGCTCCATCTCCTGACACAGGGACAGCACCGCTTGCACGCCCTGTTTTTGCAGGATGGCGACATCGGTGTCTTGGGGAATTGGCCCCACCGCCAACCGCTTAGGCAAAACCCAAGTGGGGACAAAGGTGGGCAATTCAGGGGGAAGTTGTGGGGGGGAAGATCGTCTGAACCAAAACACTGGGACACCCGTGGCGACGCGTGGAACAAGCCGGACTTAGCCTAGCTGATAGCTTAAGCGACTCATGCTACATTGAGGGAGTTCCAAGGGTGTGAGAGCTATGTTTCAGGGTAACTGGCCGAGGGCCTTGACTGGCGCGTCCACAGCGGCCTTGATCAGCTTTTATGGTGTGGCACCGGTTTTAGCTCAGGACGCCACCTATCGTCTTGGCCCCCAGGACATTGTTCGTATCGATGTCTTCAATTTCCCTGAATTTAGCAGCACCCAAACGATCCTTCAGGATGGCACCGTCAGTCTTCCTTTTGTAGGCACGGTTTCCCTGGATGGCCTAACGCTGAAGGATGCCGGGACTGAGTTGAGCCGCAAGCTCTCACCCTTCCTGCGTAGCCCTATTGTATCGGTGATTCTCAGTTCGGCGCGCCCGATCCGAGTATCTCTGGTGGGGGAAATCGGCCGGCCGGGGTCGTACACCATTGGAGGGCAACAGTTTGCGGGGACTGGTGTTGCTGCCGCTGAGTTGGGAACCATCGGCCCGGCCGCTCAACCTCTGATTACCCTGACGCGGGCCATACAACTGGCAGGGGGTATTTCAGCCGAGGCAGACGTGCGCCGCATCCTAGTTCAGCGGGGGCAGGAGCAATACCGGATCAACCTGTGGAACCTCCTCCAGACAGGTGACCTCAGCCAGGATTTGCGCCTCGCGGATGGGGATATTGTTCGCATCCCCACAGCGATTCTCCCTAACCCTCAAGAGGCCATTGAAGTCGCTTCCTCCAACTTCTCGCCCACTAGCATTACCGCCCTAGTTGTGGGTGAAGTGTTGAGACCAGGCCCGCAGCAAATCCCGCCGGGCATTCCATTTAATCAGGTGATTCTACGAACGGGCGGCTTCACGTCCAATGCCCGGCGAGACAAGGCTCAATTGGTGCGCCTGAACCCTAATGGGACAGTGACGCGTCGGGTCATTACCCTCGATTTCAACCAGTCGGTGGATCCAGAGAAAAATCCCTTAATTCAGAATCAGGATATTCTGATTGTCGACCGCAGCGCCCTCGCCGTCTTTTCCGATACGGCGCAACAGCTTTTCAGCCCCTTCACCAGTTTCGCAGCTATTACCGGCCTGTTTCGCACTTTCAACAACAACAGGAACAGGTAGCCTAGTGGCCGTTGGCACTCAGTATGTGGTTTAGGCTCGGCCGGCCGCTAGGGCAATAGCCCAGGGATACAGTTGGTGTTCCTGGGTGTGAATACGGCGGGCTAGGGTATCGGGGGTATCCCCCCCGAAGATCGGCACGGCAGCCTGGGCAATGATCGGGCCCTGATCCACCGCCAGGGTCACGATATGAACCGTGCAACCCGTAATTGTGACCCCCGCCCTGAGGGCCTGTTCCACAGCGTGCAATCCCGGAAAACTGGGCAGCAAACTGGGGTGGATGTTCAGGATATGGCCGGGAAAGGCATCCAACAGCACGGGAGTGGCACAGCGCATCCAACCCGCCATAATCACCCAGTCCACATCCCAGCCCCTCAGGGTTGCTGCAACAGTGGCGTCAAAGGTTTCTCGACCGCCGAAGTCCCGATGGTTAATCAGAACGCTCGGTAATCCGCGCTCCGCGGCCCGTTGAGCCACCCTGGCCTGGGGGTTGTTATAAATAACGCCCTGAATCTGGGCACAAAGCTGCCCCTGATCAATCGCTTGGGCAATGGCGGCAAAGTTACTGCCGTTCCCAGAGGCCAGAATGCCAAGGCGCAAGGGCAAATCTCGGACGGCCGGCCAGTCGAGCGCAGGTGAGATCAGAGCCTCAGAACACACACAGTTCAGACGTAAGGGCCTGCCTATTCTGCCACGCTTTCTTCAACACTATCGGGGAGGGCCGCGCACAGCGCTGGCAAAAGCTTGGTTACCGGAATAACCTCCAATCCCAGAGGTGGAATACTCTCGCCGGGTGGCACAATCGCCCGCCGAAACCCCAGTTTAGCGGCCTCCCGCAAGCGCAATTCCAACTGTTGTACCGGCCGCACTTGGCCCCCCAGGCCAATCTCCCCAATCACCACGGTTTGCGGATCCACCACCCGGTTGCGGAAGCTGGCCAAAACCGCCAAGGCGACCCCCAAATCCGCCGCCGGTTCTCCTACCTGAAGGCCCCCCGCCACCGCCACGTAGCTATCCAGGCGGGAGAGGGGCACCCCCAAATGTTTCTCCAGGACGGCCAGAATTTGAACCAAGCGATTGTAGTCCACTCCCGTCGCGGCTCGGCGCGGCGTACTGTAGCTAGTCGGACTGACGAGGGCCTGCACCTCAACCACCAACGGTCGCGTGCCTTCACAGGCTACTAGGGTGGCCACCCCCGGTGCGGGCGCCTCCCGATGGCTGAGAAACAGGGTCGAGGGATCGCTCACCTCCTCCAAACCCGTACCTGTCATCTCAAAAATGCCCAGTTCGTGACTGGCTCCAAATCGATTTTTACCCGAGCGCAGCAGGCGATGGCTGGCAAAGGTGTCTCCTTCAAAATGGAGGACAGTATCCACCAGATGTTCCAACACCTTGGGGCCGGCAATAGCGCCCTCCTTGGTGATATGCCCCACCAGGAGCAGGGTGATCTGAGATTGTTTGGCCAGCCGCATCAGGGCCGCTGTACATTCCCGAACCTGGGCAACGGAACCGGGGGCGGACGTCAAGCCAGGGTAATAGAGGGCCTGGATACTGTCGATCACCGCCACGGCCGGCCGCAGCGCCTCCAGTTCCATCAAGACTGCCTCCAGGTTGGTTTCCGGCAGCAGATAGAGCCGCTCCCAGCACTCTGGAGAAGCCACAGCCAACCGTTGCGCCCGCAACTTCACCTGTCCGGCGGATTCCTCGGCACAGACATAGAGCACCGCACAGTGCTCCACCAAGCGATGGGCTGTTTGCAGCAGCAGGGTGGACTTGCCGATGCCCGCATCTCCCCCTACCAGCACCAGGGAGCCAGGCACTAACCCACCGCCCAGCACCCGATCAAACTCCGGGTAGCCCGTGGATTGACGCTGCCCCAATTGTTCGGCTACCTGACCGAGGCGCAGGGCTTGGCGCGGTTGGGCTGCGGCACCCGTGGGTTTGGCGAGGGTTGGCCGGCCGGCCGGCCCTGGGGCCACAACCTGCTCCACCAGGCTATTCCAGGCTTGGCAACCCGGACAGCGGCCAAAGTACTGGGGCGCTTCGTAGCCGCATTGATGGCAAATAAAAAGGGTGCGACTCTTGGCCATGAACCTGCCCTCGGATTTGGCTGAGGATTGCGAATCTCGCTGCTGACTCTCCGCCGGTTAGCAACCCACCACCTGACAGACTAGCCGACCAATGACAGTGGCCAGGCCAGCAAAATAAATAGTCGTTGCTCCCGTCAGACCATAGCCCAACAGCAATGCGATCCCATCGGCCTCTAGCAGCCCCAGCATCAGAAACAGAATGGCATAGGCGGGCAGAAAGTTGGTGAAGGGAATCGGCAGGGGCAGGCCCATCAAAAAGGCGTTCCAGATGAGACAGAGGCCCAGGATACGGCGTGCCCCCTGTGGGTGACAGAGGCTTGTCCAGCGGCTGCGACAGACCCACTCCAGAGACTTCAATACCCGCAGTAAGCCCCGCAGAAGGCCGGCCGCAGTCGCCGGAGCCAGGGTGAAATTTGCCAGCTTGCGGGGCAGCCAAGGCTGGTGATAGCCCAAGACCAGTTGACCGCCAAGCAAGATTAACACCACGCCAAAGAGCGTGGAAAAGCCCGGCAACGGGATGGGGATCGGCACCAGCATTGGGGCGACCAACACACTGCCCAGAAGGCCAAACCCCTGCTCCTGAGGCAGGCACAGCAGTACACCCAGGGATAGGGGCTGTTCTCGATGCTCCTGAAGCAGGGCCTCAATGAGATGAGAACACTTCACGACGGGAGGTGCCCCATAGATACCTTTGGATGCAGAGGGGGAGTAGACAAGGGGCTTAGCCGAGTGGCCACCCAGTGCCGGTCTTCATCTGTCTCCATCTTAGGGATTTGGGACGAGCCAGTCGGGCAGAAAAGCCAGCTTATAGCTAGATTGCCTTGGAGTGACCCATTAAAAGGCACGATCCTCAAAACTAGTTATGGAGCAGCCTAGACTGTGATGGCAACCTTGATCTGACCGAGGTTTGACCCGGGTACTTTGCCGGGTTTGACTCCCCCGCCAAGGCGTGCTACGGTTTCCCCAATGGTTGTGAATACTGGCTTCCAAGGCTAAACGGCTTAGAGTGTTATGCAGTCACCCGCCGCATAACACATAGTAGTAGCCAGCGCCAAGTGAGCCTTAAGGCACTGGAGGAGGTTATCATAGCGATCGCAGAGCCGGATCTGCATTGGCTCCGTCAAAATGTGCATCAACTTAGCAAAGATAAGTACAATTACTTCAGTTGAGAGTGCTAAGAGCTAGATATGCCCAGAAAAGAAATACCGGACAGTGCCATTGAGTTAGTTGCCAAACATATCAATACAAGAAGCAACAAAAATTATGGTATTCCCGTAATTGGGCATGAAGAAAATATAGAGACTCCTCAAATATTTGAGATTATTCCATTCGATCAAATCGATGATAGTGATAGACGATTCTACGCGATCGACGGTAGCTACAACAGTGAGCAATTTTACAACGGTTTATGCATTGCCATCTATGCGGCTGGCTATATTTGTTTTCATAGAGGTCAGCAGATTCGGATGAATTCGCTGGATGATCCAGTCCTACTAGGGAAGGCATATTATCCACAAAATATTCTAATCACACATCAAGACCACTTGATTGCTATTTATGATGAGTTTTTAACTTTAGAGCCAGTAAAGGGTCTATTTGACTTTCTAAATGAGTCGTCAGAGGAAGTTTTTCCGTATAAGAAAGAACAAATTTGCACTAATCTATCAACGTTATTAGGATTTTGCCAGGAGGTATTAGAGATTGCGCTTGTTTTAGAAATCATTGACTTGGCAGATACAAAATCAGGAGATTTTATTTTGCGGGATGGCACGTTACGCCCTTTGCAAATAAAGCAGAAATATTTGGTGAAATTAGGGAAGTATGCTCACGAAAAAGGAGTGAAAATAGTCGCTGTTACCAAGCAATCTCCTATCAAGATGGAGCTTTCTTACACACTAAAACAGATCGATAACTATTTGCAAGACCAACTCAAACATGAATATCCATTTACGGAAACTGATCCGAAACGTAAAAAGCTCTGTTGTTGGTTTGAGGTTCCTGATGTAATTCTCAAATCAGCTTATCAAGGGGATATGTTTATCAAAAAATCTACTCGTGGAGGACGAGGATTTGGATTATTCTTTGCAGCTAGGCTAGATTACGTTGAAAAGTTGCAAAATTATGACTGGCTCATAATAGATGTAAATATTTTTAATGCGATTCCGCAAATTGAATCAGAAAATCTTGAAAGAGATAGAGCAGAACTAGACTCGGTGTTTAAGGAATTAACTCGTCTGACACAAGAACATTATATTCTTGGCTACCCTTATCCATTATGTGAAGTCCATAACTTCGTATCACTGAAGAAGAACTTTAAAGAGGAAATTATAGCCCGTCTCAAATACTCTCTTTATAGGGATCAAAGAATGGATAACGTTGATATTGAAAATCTTTTTCTAGATATGCACGAGAGATTTTAGGAGGACTTATGGGAAAGGTTGATTTTGGTGTTCTTTATGGTCAAAAAACAACTGAAGATGCACTGCTAATATATTCTTCCTATGAGGATGCCAAAGCCAGCCCGCAAACTGGCGATTTTATTGTGTTAACTCCCAAAGATGAGGGTAATACCAAATATTTGGCAAGGGTTGAGGCTGAAATTTATGACGAAGATCCAATTTTCAAATCGCAAGATAAAACTTTGATAGCTGTGCATTATGCTCGAATTGCAGAAAGGGAACTTTCTGAGCGGGACAAGCAAAAGATGTTCAGCTACACTTACAAAGTGCGGATACTAGGCACATTCACGGATAGCGGCTCTACGATTTCCTTCACAACTGCTGTCAGGAAACTGCCAATTGTTTCCTACATTGCAAGGCATCTAAACAAACGCGAAATAGAATCAATCCTCAACAAAACGAATGAAAATGGGGTTGAGATCGGCTATCTCTGTGTAGGGGAAACAGTCTTTAGGGATAAGGGACCAATCTTGTTCGAGATTGGAAAACTGCGTAATAGACGAACGATGGTGTTCGCTCAATCGGGTTTTGGAAAGACTAACCTTGTTAAAGT
>JACYLR010000024.1 GCA_015272465.1 Gloeomargaritaceae cyanobacterium C42_A2020_066 | reverse complement strand
CCGGTCCAACCCGGAGCAGAGAGTGATGGTCGCTTCGCTTTCGGGAGCCGGGCAAAAAAGGCACCCAGTTTGTCCACACCTTAAATGGTTCAGGACTGGCTGTGGGTCGAACCATGGCCGCCCTTTTGGAGAATTATCAACAGCCGGATGGCCGGGTACGGATACCCGAAGTCTTACAACCCTACCTGGGGCGAGACACCCTTTAGGAGGCTCCGTGCGATTTGGGCAGTGGATTGGTTTTCTGGGGCTGTTGGTCAGCCTGTACATTCTCTGGGAGATCCGGTACCTGCTCCTGCTCCTCTTCGCGGCGGTGCTGGTGGCAGTGGCTCTGGATGGTGGGGTACAGCAGTTATGCTGCTGGCGAGTACCTAAGGGACTGGCTATTGGCCTCACGATCCTAGTCAGTCTGGGGAGTTTGGCCCTGTTCCTGGCCCTGGTTGTGCCGCCCTTTGCCGAGCAGTTCAATGAGTTGGCCCGCCTCTTCCCCAAGGGATTCGCAGCACTGGTGACCTGGTTGACCCGGCTCCAGGACGATGTGTTGGGGATTCGGCTCCAGGACCTGAATAATGGGGAACTGCTCAAGCAACTTCAGTCCTACGGCAATCTGCTGCTGGAACGGTCGGTGACGTTTCTGTTTGGTACCCTGGGGGCGGCGGTGACGGCGCTGCTGATTTTTGCCTTGGCAGTGATGCTGCTGCTAGACCCCAAGGTCTACCGTCAGGGATTTATCCGGTTGTTCCCAGCCTTTTATCGGCGGCGGGTGGACTTGATTTTGACCCGCTGTGAACTCAGTTTGCGTAGTTGGTTGCTGGGGACACTAGCGGCGATGGTGGCCGTGGGCTGCTTGAGTTTTCTGGCGCTGTCGGTGCTCCATGTCCGTTTGTCTTTGGCCCATGCCCTGATCGCCGGATTGCTCAATATCATTCCCAACATTGGCCCAACGGTGAGTTTGGTGCCGCCGGTGGCTGTGGCCCTCTTGGATGACCCGTGGAAAGCCCTGGGGGTGTTGATTGCCTACATCATCATTCAGCAGACGGATAGTTATCTGGTGACGCCTTTTGTGATGGCCCAACAGATAGCCCTACCCCCCGCCACGTCGCTGACGGCCCAGATTCTGTTTACGACCCTGTTTGGCTTGCCGGGCCTCTTACTGGCTCTGCCCCTGATGGTGGTGGCGTTGGTATGGGTGGAAGAGGTGGTGGTTAAGGACATCCTCGACCGCTGGGATGAAGGGCCGGCCGGCCGCTTGGTGTCTGATCCACCGGATCTCGCTTGAGTCATGGGTCTGCCGGACAACTGGCCTCAGACGCCCCAGGCCGCGATTGCCCTCCAGCGAGAACTGGCGAGTCAGGTGGTGACTGAGGATGACTTGGGGCCGATCCACTGGGTTGCCGGGGTCGATGTGGGGTTTGAGTGCCAAAACACGGTAGCCCGGGCGGCAGTGGCGGTTCTCCGCTATCCCACCCTGGAGAGGGTGGCTCAGCAGATCGCCCGTCGGCCGGCCGAATTTCCCTACAGACCAGGGTTACTCTCCTTTCGGGAATTGCCCGTGATCTTGGCGGCTCTCGAGAACCTGAAGCCTTGGCCCGATGTTTTCCTCTGCGATGGTCAGGGGCTTGCCCACCCGCGGCGGTTTGGCATTGCCTGTCACCTGGGGGTCATGCTGAATCGGCCGGCCGTGGGGGTCGCCAAAACCCGCCTTGTGGGCCGCCACACCGAGGTGCCCGATCAGCGGGGGGCCTGGGTACCGTTGCTGGATCAGGGGGAAACCCTTGGAGCCGTGCTGCGGACGCGCCCGGGCACCCGACCCCTCTACATTTCCGTGGGGCATCGCGTCAGTCTGGAGACAGCCCTAGAACTGGTGATGGCCTGTACGGGCCGCTACCGGCTGCCGGAAACCACCCGCCAGGCTCATCGTCTGGCTTCTGGGCCGGCCGACATTCCTGAGGTCTAGGCCGTGAATTGACCCCGACCGTTCCGCGGCCCTGGTAGGGGCTAGGATGGAAACTCGACTGGACTGTCTGGGTCGAACGCCATGCTGCCTGTGGTTGCACCTGAATCCCGATCCATGCCTACTCCCCACCGTACCTGCACCGTGGGCCTCATCCAGATGGTCTGTGAGGTAGACCCTCAGACCAACCTGGAACAGGCGATGGCGCTGATCCGCGAGGCGGCCGGCCGGGGTGCCCAGGTCATCTGTCTGCCCGAACTGTTCCGGAGTCCCTATTTCTGCCAGACCGAGGATTACGACGCCTTCCAGTTGGCCGAACCAATTCCCGGCCCCAGCACAGAGGCTCTCTTGCCCCTGGCCCAGGAATTGAACGTGGTCATCATTGCCAGTCTCTTTGAGCGGCGGGCGGCCGGCCTCTACCACAACACTGCCGTCGTCCTGGATGGCCAACGGGGCTACCTGGGCAAGTACCGCAAGATGCACATCCCCGACGATCCCCTGTACTACGAAAAGTTCTACTTTACGCCTGGGGATCTCGGCTTCAAATGTTTTGCCACCTCCCGCGCTGCCCTCGGCGTTTTGGTCTGCTGGGATCAGTGGTATCCCGAAGCGGCCCGACTGACGGCCCTGCGGGGGGCTGAGATTCTCTTCTATCCCACGGCCATTGGCTGGCATCCGGCGGAGAAAGAGAGCCTGGGGCCGCAGCAGCACCAAGCCTGGGAAACCCTCCAGCGCGCCCACGGTATCGCCAACGGCTGCTATGTCGTGGCGGTGAATCGGGCTGGGTTTGAACCAACGCCCAACGGTCAGGGAGAGGGCCTAGTATTTTGGGGCCAGAGTTTTGTGTCAGGGCCGGATGGCGCAGTACTGGCTCGGGGGCCGGCCGACCAGGCGGCAGTTCTCGTCGTTGACCTAGACTTGGCAGCCATCGATCGGGTACGCACCGGTTGGCCCTTCCTGCGGGATCGGCGGATTGATGCCTACAGCGACCTGACCCAGCGCTGGTTAGACAGGGAGGGGGATTGATGACGATCACCTGGGGGGAGCGACTCTGGGTCTGGCTGAACCGGCTGCTGCTGGCAGCTTTAGGCGTTGTCTTTCTGGGTTTGGGGTGGTTTGCTGTAGCCCTGGCCGGACAGAGTTTTCATCTGCCCCTCGGACTGAACCTCTGGTATCGCCTCTGGCAACCCCTGTTTCAACCGGCGATTGGCCTAGTGATGCTGGGTGCCCTCAGCATTGGCGTAGGGGGGTGGCTCCGGCAGCGCTTCCAGAGACCTGACGCCTAACTGCCTGCCCCCTTATATCCTGCCCCTATGTATAGTGAGGACTCTCAGGATGTCGCAGCCCGGTTCGCCCAACGCCCTGACCATACGGGCACTGATGCACTAGTCTTCCGAGCACTAGAGCAGCGGCTGCGCGCCCTCGATCCTCGGGGTAAGGCCCTGGATGTGGGCTGTGGTACGGGTCGTTCAACACGTTTCCTCAGGCAGTTCGGACTCAACGCCGTGGGTTTAGATGTGAGCGAGGCCCGACTGTACGAGGCGCGCCGACTAGACCCAGATGGCCATTATCAGCCCTACTCCCGTGGTCAGGCGTTTCCATTTTCGAGCCATCAATTCCAGATTGTGCTGGCCACCTGGGTTGTCCTGGAGATCGGGTCTCTGGAGGCGATGGCCCAGCTCCTCCAGGAAGCCGCGCGGGTTCTCCATCCAGAAGGAACCCTGTTTGTAGCGACCAATACGCCGGAGTTCTACGCCCACCGTTGGCTGACCTCCGCGGTCAATTTCCCAGAAAACCGTCCACCGCTTCGTTCGGGTCAAACCGTCAAGGTGCTGCTCCTCCCGGAACAACTCCAGATAGAAGACTATTTTTGGAGCGATGGGGACTATCGCACCGTTTTTTCACAGGTGGGATTGAGCATACAGAAAGCTCTATACCCCACAGCACCCCCTAGTGAGCCGGGATGGCAAGATGAGAGACGCGTCGCACCCTATGTCATCTATGAACTCTCAAAAGGGTGAATAGGGTTGGCTCCAAGGTGGGGGACTAACAACCTGGAATGGCTTTTCCAGTACTTACCCTACTAACGGCCTAACCTGAGCTATCCGTTGGAAGTTGCGAGGGGTGCCGCCAAAAGTTATGGCGACTTAACCAGAAAACTAGACCGCAGGGAGAGGCTGGGCGAACTTCGGAAAGGCCCTCAGCAGTTTGCCATCCATTGTTACTAATGGGATACCTAACAGCATCGCCAGTCCTACAAACTCGCAGTCGTAGGCTGAGCAATCACTGTCCCGCACGAGTTCCAGCACCGACAGCGATCCCACTTCGTACTCGTTGCCGGCCAATAGGCTCTCTGCCTCAGCTGAAATCTGGCAAGCCTCCTCGAATCCCAGCGCTTTTCGGCGAATTGCACCGGCAAGGATATTACGGAACTCACTCCGCCAGAGTAATGGCACAGACCACTCAGGGCCGGTGTTGAGGAGTGCTTCTGCCCGATCTATGAACTCTGATTCCAGGTACAGATACGCAACGATGTTCGTATCCACCATAATCACGGACGGCCCTTCCGCTTAATGGCGTCAATGTCAAGCGCCGTGAGTTGCCCTTTGGGCAACGCGCTGCGTAGTACTCTGGCCCGATTGAGTCGCTCCGCAACCGGGATATGTTCAGGTAGCAGTACGGACTCTAAGCACACAATGGCCTCGCTATTCAGGCTGCGTTGATGGGCTTGCGCGGAGATTTTGAGTCGTTCATAAACTTCATCAGGGACGTTTTTGAGTGTCAGATTGACTGGCATGGAGAATCTCCACAGAGTGCAACCCTTATGGTGTCATTTTAAAACCACGTCAATCTACTGTTTGACGACTGCTTGGGGTGAGCGTAGGCGGAAAAAGTGGTGGTGCCCGATGGTGCTGTAGCTGTAGGTCAGAGGTTGCGCTGCCTCAGCAAGCTCGATGTACTTGTGCAAGCGCTGCTCAGCAGGACATCATGGCTAGATTGCTTTAAGGTGATGCACTTTAGGGTCATGATCCTCAAGGCCCGAGCGGAAGCTCTCAGTCGTGGACATCAAGCCTGATAAGTCAGTCTGAGTTGGAATAGCTATGACATACCTGCTAGGAGCAACAGGACGGATCTGGAATTAGGTGCCCTACCGGCCTATAACTCTACTGGTACGCCAATCCTTGCACAGAGAAACCTGAAACCTCCAGGGATTAGCAGCTCTCTATGGAGTCGATCTGCGCTGAAAACTTTGGTATAGGCACAGTAGAAGGGGCTGGCCAAATGAATGGCTTTCAGAATGGGAAATTAGCGAGAAATTGGGAGAGGGGTATCCACAACGCCGTTTTACCTCAGTTTTTGACCACGAGTGTTGCAAGTGGGCACCTGAATGTTCACTTTATCGTTTCTGGGTCTGAGGCCCAGTCTACGGCCAGTGAGGTAACCGGTTCCCGCATTCGTGGACTTGTAGATCAAAAAAACGTTATCGGCAGTCACCAACGTCGCAGATTAACCCCGCATTCATTGTACCCAGAGCGCTTCGATTTGTCTTGCCTGTGCCCACGCCAAGGTGGGGTCAAACTGCTCTAGACAGACGGTGACGTGGCCCATTTTGCGGCCGGGGCGGGCCTGGTTTTTGCCATACCAGTAGACATGGCTGTGGGGTAAGTCAGCAAGAGCTTTGAGGGTGGCCTGGTAGTCACGCTCGCCAGTCTCATAGCCGAGCAGATTGACCATGACTGCGGCCGGCACCTGCAAATCTGGTGGCCCCAACGGCCGGCCGGCCGTGGCCCGCAGGTGCTGCTCAAACTGGGAGGTGACACAGGCATCCAGGGTGTAGTGGCCGGAGTTGTGGGTGCGGGGGGCAATTTCGTTCACCAGCAGTTTGCCCTCCGGGGTCAGGAAAAATTCGATGGCCAACAAACCCACGTAATCCAGGGCCAGCAGGAGGGTGGTGGCCATGGCTTCGGCTTGTAGTGTCACCTCGTCAGGTACGGCTGCGGGTACGAGCACTCGCCGACACACTTGATCCTCCTGCTGGGTTTCCACGAGGGGATAGTGCACTATCTGCCCCGCGACATCCCGCGCCGCCAGGATCGCCAATTCCCGTTCGTAGGTCACAAAAGCCTCCACCACGGCCGGCCGGCCGGCCCACTCCTGCCGAATCTGGTCGAGGGCAGCGGGCGTATGCAGGATACGTGTCCCTAGGCCGTCGTAGCCGCCGCGACAGGCTTTGAGCACCACGGGATAGGACTGGGGCTGTTCTGTAGCTGTCAAAAGGCGAAACTCGGGAACGGGTAGCCCCAAATCCCGCAGAAAACAGCGCTGTGTGTACTTATCCAAGAGAGGGGCCAAGCTGGCCAACTGGGGCCGAAAGCATACCCCCTGGGCCTCTAGATTGCGGAGTGCTTCCAGATGGACAAATTCGTTCTCGAAGGTAATCACCTGGCAGTGCTGGGCCAGTTGGGCTGTGGCCACGGCATCTTCCGGGGGAGCCAGAATCCGGCCGGCCGCCAGGGCCACAGCGGGATCTGCTTCAGAGGGTGCCTGCACCCAGAGTTCGAGTCCTAGGCGAGGCGCGGCTTGGGCCATCATCCAGGCCAGTTGTCCACCGCCCAACACCCCAATACGCCCGATGGCTTCTGTCACGCTTGCCCCCGCCTGGGTCGGTCTGACGCCTCCCACTCTACCAAGGCAGCGGGGAAGCCTAGGCCCTAAGATGGGGGGTGGCCCTGCGGGGTTGGTTTATTTTGTTGCTTGCACCGTAATCAGCATGGCACCCACCGTCGAAATTTACACCTGGAGAACCTGCCCCTTTTGTCTGCGTGCCAAGGCCCTTTTGGATCGCAAGGGTGTTGCCTATCAGGAGCATGCTATCGATGGTGACGAAACAGCACGGGCCGAGATGGCTCAGCGGGCGGGGGGACGGCGCACGGTACCCCAGATTTTTGTGGAGGGTCACCATCTGGGCGGGTGTGATGACCTCTATGGCCTCGAACGGGCCGGCCGCCTCGATGCCCTGTTGCAGATCAACCCATGAAGTTCGCGTTCATTATTGACCCCCTACCGGGGCTAGACCCCACCCACGACAGCAGTGTCGCCATGATGGAAGCGGCGCAGGTCTTGGGCCATGAGGTTTGGGTGACCCATGCCACCCAGTTAACGGTTTTGGAGGGGGAAACCTGGGCCTGGCTCCAGCCGGTACGTCTGCAACCCGTACACCTGGTGGAGGGGCGCTGGCAGGTCGAGTCCCCCTGGTTTAGTTGGACGGGTCCGGCCGTGGCGCGCCCTTTGCGAGAGATGCAGGTGGTGTTCATGCGTAAGGATCCACCCGTGGATACGGCTTACCTCTGGGCCACCTATCTGTTAGATGCGGTGAACCCGGCCCACACCCTGGTGGTCAACCGGCCGGCCGGCCTGCGCAACACCAATGAAAAGCTGGCGATTCTCCAATTTCCCCACCTCACGCCCAAGACCCTGGTTACGCAGGATCGACACCTGATTCGCCAGTTTTTGTCGGAGAACGGCCCCGGTGTCCTCAAACCCATTGGTGGCAAGGCGGGGGAAGGCATTCTCTACCTAGAGCCAGGGGATCGGAACCTCAACTCCCTCATTGAAGTGAGTACCCAGGCCGGCCGGCTGCCGGTGATGATTCAGGTTTATCTGCCCGCCGCCCGCCGGGGGGATAAGCGCATCATTCTGCTTGATGGGACACCGATTGGGGCGGTGAATCGGGTGCCCAGTGGCCACGATTTCCGCGGCAATATGGCGGTGGGGGGACGAGTGGAAGCCTGCGAGATCACCCCCAGGGAGGAGGAAATCTGCCTGGGGTTAGCGCCTGCTCTGCGCGCGACCGGCCTGTTTTTTGTCGGTATTGATGTGATCGGTGGCTATCTGACGGAAATTAATGTTACTAGCCCCACGGGTATCCGGGAGATCGACCGGCTGAGTGGGACTCAACTGGGCAAGACGGTGATTGAGTGGGCGGCCGGCCGGGTGGCGGCAGGGTTGTAGCTCCCTTCGACTACGGGTGATCCATGACCGAGCAAGTTCCGAAAGTGGGGATCAAGCTTCTGCAAGGCTGAACCTGGGAATCATGCCACTACAATGTGTCGAGTCAAGGGCATGGAATTATAGTTCTTGTTCAGATGACTGTTCAGGTTATGCCTGGTAGCTTCCTCACAGGCAGTTTAGTAGTAGGAGGCAGGCGAATACCCATCGGCAAACAGCCCCATCGCTGTAATATATGGAAGGATTCCACACATTATGAGTCTGAGCGAGATTTAAGCTCGTCCTAAATATGCTTTCACCATTTATTTATCAATACTGAGGAGTCCATCAATGGTTCTCTTGTCCCTCCGGGGGTTACCTTTTGGGAGGCTTCGTGGGTGAGTTGGTGCTGGCAAGAATGGCAGTGGAGGTGGTGCTCGCCATTGTGAAGTCTGTGGGACTTAACAAATGGTACTGAACGGTAGCGTAGCTTGCGCCCCTCGGGGGAGGACAATCGACCATGGGTTAGGTTTAGAGGACGAAATAGATGACCTAGCCCTCGCATTGCTTTTGGGTCACTACCGGGGTTTTAAGGGCACCTCTATTAATTGGCCGATAGTCCCGCCTATTGAGAATGATCTGGTCTGGAGTGCCCAGTCTACTGTCTTCTATTGTCAACAGGCCCGTGCCAGATTGAATAAATAGAGGTACCCTTAAGGGGGTCGGAGAGAATGGCAATTCAAAGCGGTGGCTCAGAGGTCGCAGCGATCAGTTTGGGGAGTAATCAGGGGCATTCCTTGGCCATCCTTCAGGGGGTTGTTGCTGACTTGGCAGCCACCCCTGCCAGTACCCTCCTGGCCTGCTCTCGGTGGTACCTTACAGCGCCGATCGGGCCGCCTCAGCCCGATTATTGGAACGGCTGTGTGCTTCTCTCGACAGCCCTCGACCCTGAAGTTCTACTCCAGCGACTCTGGGATCTCGAACACAGCTATGGTCGGCAGCGCAGCGAGCGGTGGGGGCCGCGCACCCTCGACCTCGACCTGATTTTCCTTGGACAGCAACGGTGGGAAACCCCCCGCCTGTGGCTACCCCATCCCCGATTTCGGGAACGGGGGTTTGTGCTGGTGCCCCTGGCCGAGATCGCACCCGATTGGATAGACCCGGTGAGTGGGTATACCGTTGCCCAATTACTCACCCAGGTCGATACCACGGGAGTGCGGCCGGCCGATATACCCCATGCGCCCAGCGCGACGGGCATTGCACAATGAGAGGGCTATCCCTTCCTTCTCCTGCGTCACCGTGGAACCCTCACCGGCTGATTCCCAGAATCCTCCCCTCAATCCCGGGCCAAACACCCTATTCACCTTCCTCTACTACTTCGTCACCACAAGCCTGGTGATGGCTCTCCCGGCCGCCCAATTGACCCACACCAGCCTGAGCACGCCCCTGCCCTACCGAGTTGGCATCCCCTTTGGCGTTCTGGCGGGCCTTGCGGGGGCCTACTACAATGCCTCGGTGGTGCTGGCGATGAAATATCCCAACCAAAAGCGCTTTCAGACCGAGTTGGAGGGGGTTCTGGAATCCATGGGATTTCGGCCGGCCGGCCCCCCTGGCCCCGACCAAGTGTATCGGCCGGCCGCCCTGTGGGTCTGGCTGGTTGGTACAATTCGGGTGCATTTTGAGGCCAACTCCGCCACCCTGATTGCCCGTGCTGTCCACGCCCGCCAACTCCGCCGGAAGCTCGGCACCTACCTCACCTAAGACCCTAGGGGTGTTTTTCTGCGACTTTGACGGCACGATCACCGCCGAGGAAACCTTTGTAGGCATGGTCGAGCGGGTGGTTCCCGACCTAGCCGCCCAAATACTCCCTGACCTGTTTGCCCGTCGCCTCAGCCTGCGCCAGGGTGTGCGCCAACTTTTGGAAGCCATGCCTGCGGCCGCATTCACTAGGATTCTCGACTACGCCGATCAGCAGCCCGTCCGACCGGGATTGGCGGCTCTGATGGCGTGGGTTGAAGCTCAAGGTATGCCGTTTGTGGTGGTTTCGGGGGGTGTGCAGGCCATGGTGGAGCAGGTGTTGGCGCGGGAAGGATTACGGCAGCGGGTGGCAGCCATTGCCGCGGTACAGGTGCAACCCAAGGGGGACTTTATGGAGGTGATCTCACCCTGGGAGGGCGGTACAGAATTGGTGGAGAAGGCGGCGGTGATGGCCCAATATCCCCAGCGCCCCTGGATCATGGCGGGGGACTCGGTGACCGACATTAACATGGCGATCCAGGCGGATGTGGTGTTCGCCCGCGACCGGTTGCAGGGATACCTGGATCAGATCGGAAAGCCGTATATTCCCTGGGAGACGTTCTTTGACATCCGGGACTACCTTAGGCAATCCCCAATCCGCCCGATGTCTCATACCAATGGCTAAATGGATGGGGTTGCGGCCCCGCTTGGCTCCAAGGCCAAACTAGAGTTGTGAGCGGCCGCGCCCAGCCCAAGAGCACTCCTGGGGGAGGGATGTGACATGGCAGCGCTGACCTACCGGGGCCTTGAGATTGAAGTCCTCCGCAAACCCATCAAGCATCTGTACCTGAGGGTGTATCCACCGGCCGGCCGGGTGTGTGTTTCCATTCCCTGGCAGACATCTGCCCCCAGTCTGCGCCACTTCCTGGAGCAAAAATGGCCCTGGGTGGAGCAGCAGCGTGCCCGGATCATCCAAAGCCCAGCCTCTCCGGCACCCCAATGGGTTTCTGGGGAGCAACATCCCTGTTTGGGACAGACCTACACCCTGGAGGTGTGCGAGCAGATGGGTCAGGCGCATGGCGTGGTGATCCAGGGGAGTACCCTGATTCTGAGAGTGCCGCCCCCGGCCGGCCGGGACGTTCGCCAACAGGTGATGGAAACCTGGTATCGCCAAGTGCTCAAGACCCAGATCCCGCCACTACTAGCCCATTGGCAACTTCAGCTTGGGGTAGAGGTGACTGCCTGGGGCGTGAAGAAAATGAAAACCCGCTGGGGCAGTTGCAACACGGTCACCCGTCGCATCTGGCTGAGTCTGGAGTTGGTTCACTATCCCTTGCCCTGTATTGAGCAGGTGCTTGTCCATGAGCTGATCCATCTGTTGGAGCGGGGACACACTCCTCGTTTCTGGGCGCTGATGGATCGGTATTTACCCGGCTGGCGAACCTCACGGGCAATGCTCAACGGCCGGCCGCCTCTCGACAGTCCCATGAATTAGGGATGCCTTCAGTAGCGGGAAAACCGGACGCGTTGCTCAGAAAAGGTTTCGATACTGCGGATAACTTGACCACTGGGTACATACCCCTGGCCATTGGACAAACAGAGGGACACCCGATCCTGTCCCCGGCCCCGGCGATAGTCAATCACCAGGTAATCCAGGTTGAGAAACCCCCGCAGTTGGCGTACTCGAATAATGGCATCCCAGGGAATGAACTGTTGGGCCAAGGTGAGAAATCCCTGGTAGATGATGCCCCGACAATTGACGACAAGGGCCGGCCGGCCGGACTTGTCCACGAAAAACAGCCCTAATCCCAGGAACAGAACCCCGCCGGAGGTGTACACCCATTCAAAGAGGCGAGTTCCCCCCGGTAGCAGTGCCGCTAGGGTGTTGGCCTCCAGGAACACCAGCCACAGGGTTGCCCCCAGCCCACAGCCCACGGCCAGAAAAGGATAGACCGGCGAAGAGGGCAGGCGAAACTCGCGAGAACGCAGGCGACTTGGAGGGGCTGTAGGTCTTGACCCAAGGGGGCTCGGCGGCGGCCGGCCGCCCTGCTCCACGTAGGCTTGCAGACTTTCGTAGGCGCGGGTAATCTCCTTAAAGCGCTCAGCCGCCTTGACCCGCAGTCGTTCATTCTGGCTGGGCATCCGATCGGGGTGCCAGACAAAGGTTAGATCACGGTAGGCTTGGCGAATCTCTGCTAAAGAAGCACCGGGTTTGAGGCCCAGAATTTCGTAGTACTTGTCATGGGGATCCATCGGGAAGCCTCACACCTACCAAGTTTCTAGCCCAAAGAGAGCCAGTTGTCGAGCGTTCCACCCGGATCATAATCTGAATGAGTTGGTCAGTATCCGACCCGCTACTTATTTTTAGGAGTTAGGCTGTGGC
Organism: Gloeomargaritaceae cyanobacterium C42_A2020_066; assembly: GCA_015272465.1. GTDB lineage: Bacteria > Cyanobacteriota > Cyanobacteriia > Gloeomargaritales > Gloeomargaritaceae > JACYLR01. The sequence goes on along the minus strand of JACYLR010000024.1, from coordinate 1,304 downwards.
GATGACTTCTGTGCCCCCCTTAGGGGTGGTACTGGCGGGTACCGGTTTTGGACTGAAGGTGCATCTACCCGCCCTGCAAGCCCACCCGCGCACCCATGTGGTGGCGCTCTACCATCGCGACCTGGGCAAAGCGGAAACCCTGGCCCGTCAGCACGGCATTCCCTATGCGGGGGATACCCTTGAGGACTTGCTCGAACTCCCAGGCGTGGATGCCCTGAGTGTGGCCACACCGCCGTTTCTACACGCCCCGATGGCCCGCCTGGCACTCACCGCCGGGAAACATCTCATTCTAGAAAAGCCGGTTGGGCTGGACGTGATAGAAGCCCAGGCGCTGTACCACTTGGCCCAGGCAACCCAGCGAGTAGCCTTAGTGAACTTTGAGTTTCGGGCACTCCCAGCCTGGCAGCGACTCCAGGAATTGCTGGCCGACGAGTGGGCCGGCCGTAAGCGGTTGGTGGTGGTCAATTGGACGGTCACCAGTCGTGCCGATCCGCGACGCCCCTGGAACTGGTATAGCCAGGCTGCTAAGGGCGGTGGTGCCCTGGGGTCTCTGGCGGTGCACACCTTTGACTACATCCACTGGTTATTTGGCCCTATGGCCGCCGTGATGGGGCGCTTGGAAACGGCGATTGCGACCCGCCCCGACCCGGTGAGCCAGACCCCCCGGCCAGTGGATGCGGACGACACCTGTCTGCTGACGTTGCGATTGGCCGATGGGACACCCTGTCAGGTGACGATCAGTGCAGTTACCCATCACGGCCGGGGCCACTGGATTGAGGTGTATGGGGAGCAGGGCACCCTGGTGTTGGGCAGTGACAATCTCCAGGATTATGGCCATGGCTTTCGGCTCTGGGCCGGCCGGCCGGGGGCATCCCTGGCAGAGGTGACGATTCCAGACCGCCTTGCCTTGAGCGAGGTCTATCCCGATGGTCGTCTGGCTCCCGTGCTGCGGTTGGTGGATCGGTGGGTGTCGACGATTGACTACGGCCGGCCGTTGGTGCCCAGCTTGCGGGAGGGCGTTTATGCCCAGGGGGTGATGGACTGTGCCCGCGCCAGCCATGCGCGGGGCAACTGGGTACCTGTGCCTGAGTTGGGGACGTTATTGGGTGAGCAACCCCTCTAGTTTGGAGGAAGACGATGCAGGGCCAACTGCAAGTCGCCAAGCCGGCGGTGGAGGGGTTACCCGTTACAACCCTGAGGGCCACTGTACGGTGCTTAACATCCGCCCCGGTCTTGAAATTTCGGAAATTCACGCCCATCTGCCCCCGCCACTGGGATGGGTGCCCTAGCTACTCCATGTCATC
>JACYLR010000141.1 GCA_015272465.1 Gloeomargaritaceae cyanobacterium C42_A2020_066 | reverse complement strand
AGGCGGTGGGCAATGACAATGGCGGTGCGGCCGGCCAAGAGTTGCTCCAGGGCCGCTTGGAGGATCGCCTCGGTGCCCACATCCAGACTGGCGGTGGCCTCATCCAGCACCAGGACGCGGGGATTGCGAATGGCGACGCGGGCAAAGGCAATCAACTGTTTCTGACCCGTGGACAGGTTAGTCCCCCGCTGCCGCACCTGGGTATACAGTCCCTGGGGCAAGTCCTGAATAAAGGGCTGAATCCCCAAGCGCTCCACGACCTCGGCGACCTCGGCCGGCCGGTAATTCTCGCCCAGGGTGATGTTGCTGTAGACATCCCCTGCGAACAAAAAGGGGTCTTGGAGAATCACCCCCACCGCTTGGCGCAGAGACTCCTGGGTGAGTTGGCGAATATCGACGCCATCCAGCAGAACTCGGCCGGCCGTCGGTTCGTAGAGGCGACAGAGCAGGCGAATCACCGAGCTTTTACCCGCGCCGGTCGGGCCAACCAGGGCGACCTTTTCTCCCGGTTGCAAGCGGAAGTCTAGGTCTTGGAGGACTGGCTCCCCCGTTTTGTAGGCCAGGGAAACCTGCTCAAAGCAGATTTCACCGCCGCCGCCCCCAGGCAAAGCTTGTGGCTGGGGTGGATCGGCAATCGTCACCGGCTGCTGCAACACCTCATGGATGCGCTCAATCGCCGTGAACCCTGACTGCAAGAGGGTGAACTTTTCCGCCAACTCCCGCAGGGGATCAAACAGACGCTGGGCAAACAGGATAAAGGCGGCCAGCACCCCAAAGGGCAAATCCGCCCCCAGCACCAGCCAGCCCCCCAAAAGCAGCACTAGGGCAATGGCCACCAGGGCAATCCATTCCAGGGTGGCAGAAATAGCCGAGTCGTAATAAATAGTCTTATCAACCTGGGCAACATAGCTGCGGTTGATCCCGCGAAACAGGCCAGCGTTGTAGGTTTCCCGGCGAAAGAGTTGAATCACACCAATCCCCTGGATGGTTTCCTGGAGGGTGGCATTGAGGCGGGAGAGTTCTTCGCGGGACTGGTAGTTGGCGCGGCGGTACTGAGCCTGAAAGTAGGTCACCAACACCGTCACCGGCGCCAGTAGCCCCAGGAGTGCCAGCCCCAGGAACCACTGTTGCCAGAGCATGGCGGCCGCCAAACCCAGCAGGGTGAACAGATCAATAAAGATGCCAACGGCTCCCGTGGCAAACACATCCCCCAGGGCTTCCACGTCACTGCTGATCCGGGTGATGATCTTGCC
>JACYLR010000143.1 GCA_015272465.1 Gloeomargaritaceae cyanobacterium C42_A2020_066 | reverse complement strand
GGTAGACACCTGGTCATTACCCAATGGCCTGACAATCCTGCTGCTGGAGGATCACGAGTTGCCCCTGGTTTCGGGCACAGTGTTGATCCGAGCCGGTAGTTTCTGGGACCCACCCGATCGCCTGGGTTTAGCCACAATCACCGCGGCTGTCTTGCGTAGTGGCGGCAGCCTTGCCCATCCCGGCCCCGTTCTAGATGACCTTTTAGATGACCGGGGCGCATCTCTGGAGGCGGCGGCCGGCCGCACCGCCCTCACCCTGGGGTTTGGGGGATTGGCCACGGATCTAGAGGACTTGATCACTTGGCTGGCGGAGATCCTGCGCGCGCCCCGCTTTCCCGAAGACAAGCTGGCCCTGGCTCAACAGCAGATACACAGTGCTCTGCTCCGGCGCAACGATGACCCCCAGACGATGGCCTCCCGCGAGTTTGCCAAACGAGTCTACGGTACCCAGAGCGCGGCGGCCCGCACACCAGACCCTTGCACCCTGGCGCGTATCCAACGGTCGGATGTAGTGGCCTTCTACCAGCGTTACGTCACCCCCGACCGGATGGTGCTCGGATTGGTGGGGGATTTTGAAACCGAGGCGGTCAAGGCCCTCATCCAGGCCCGCTTTGGGGATTGGCCGGCCGGCCGGGAGGAGCCGGAACCCCAAGTGGATGTCACGCCTGCCCAACCCGGCGGCACCTTGGTACTGATCAACCGTCCTGACCTTACCCAAACCACCGTCCAACTGGGCCAAGTCGGGGGACGCCTAGACGACCCGGATTTTCCCGCCCTCGACCTCCTCAACACCCTCCTCAACGGCCTAGGGGGACAGATCACCAACCAAGTCCGCAGTCAGCAGGGCCTCAGCTACAACACCTACGGCCGCTGGCAACCCCAGTACACCTACCCGGGTTTGTTCGTTGCCGGAGGCCAAACCCGGCCGGCCGCCACCGCTCAGTTGATCGAATCCCTTCAGACCATTTTCCAGACAAGCCGCACCCAGGCTCCCACCGCCGCCGACCTCGATAGGGCGCGAGAGGGTCTCCTGAACCGCTGGGTCTTCCAGATTGCCGACCGAGGCACCCTTCTCGACCGCCTACTCACCTACCGTTTCTACGGCTACCCTGACGACTTTCTCCAGCGCTACCAAACCGCCATCCAAACCGTGACCCCAGAACAGGTACAGGCGGCGGCCGGCCGACACCTGCTTCCACCCCGGGCCTGGGTGGGGCTGATCCTGGGGCCAGAATCCACCACAACCCTGCCCCAGGGCTGGCAGACAGTCACCCTCCTCCCGGAAGCGCTAGAGCCGGAAACCTGCGCCCCCACCCCAGATTCCGAGTCAACCCCGCTACACTAGTTCAAATAGACCTAGGTATACTGATAGAAAGTCAAGTGTCCCATTCGGGTGATCCCTTTGTCTGTGACCAATCCTCCCCCTGAGAAGCGCGCCCCCCAACGAGCCTTACCTAACATTAACGAGCGGATTCGCTTCCCTAAGGTGCGCCTGATTGATGAAGATGGGTCGCAGCTTGGCATCTTAAGTTCCCGGGAAGCCCTTGCCCTCGCCCAAGAGCGAGAACTTGACCTTGTACTTTTAAGCGACAAGGCCGACCCGCCCGTTTGCCGGATCATGGATTACGGCAAATTTAAGTTTCTCCAAGAGAAAAAGGCCCGGGAAGCCCGCAAAAAGCAGCAGGTGATCGAGGTCAAAGAAGTCAAGATGCGCTACAAAATTGACGAGCACGATTACCAGGTGCGTGTCAGTCAAGCCAAGCGCTTTATCAAGGAAGGAGACAAAGTTAAGGCCACCATTACCTTCCGGGGTCGGGAGATTCAGCACTCCGAACTAGCCAGAACCTTGCTCGATCGTCTAGCTCAGGACATGCAGGAAGTCGCAGAAATTCAGCAGTATCCCAAGGCGGAGGGTCGCAGCCTGATCATGATTCTCGCCCCCAAGAAGTGATCTGCCCCCCACCCACGGCTCTGTCCCGGACAAGAACCACCACCGAACGGGCTGCAACGCTGTAGGTAAGCGAATCCAGCGCTCGATAGGCGCTAGGCTCTGCCATATCCTCGGGTGAAGGTAGGCTGGTGTCCACGGCCCGCCGCCAGTCCCGGGCTTCACCCTCCTGGACGGTAAATCGAACCGGCTCCCAAAAGGCGTTGATCATCACGTAGAGATCACCTTCTTGAAACCTAGCTCCTGATAGGGCGTAGGCGAGGGTGTGGGACTCAGGTCTCAGGTCGGTTGCGCCCTCTGGCCCGTACCAGGTCACGTCCTCCCGCCAGTAGCGACTCCGCCCTAGGGACTGGCGCGACTTCCGGAAGGCAATCATCTTTTGAAAGAATCGAAAGATATCTCGGTTTTCCTGAAGCTGTGACCAGTCTAGCCAGGTAATTTCGTTGTCCTGGTTATAGGGATTGTTATTGCCATTCTGCGTGTTGAGAAATTCATCCCCTGCACAGAACATGGGCGTTCCGTTGGCAAGCATTAGCAAGCAAAAGAAATTCTTGACTTGTTGTCGCCGCACCCTCAGGATCTCTGATGGTACATGAATATCCCCCTCCCACCCACAATTCCAACTTAGATTTGAGTCTGTTCCATCCGTATTTCCGTGGCCATTAATCTCATTATGCTTGTGGTTATAGCTCACCAAGTCATATAGGCAGAATCCATCGTGGGCTGTGACAAAATTCACACTTTGGTAGGGATGGTAAACATCGCCCGGCCCATCCGGAAAGAGGTCATCACTGCCATAGAGACGCCTCATTAGAGCTGGAACTTTACCGGGGTCGCCCTTAACAAAAGCCCGAATATCATCCCGGAACTGTCCATTCCACTGTCGCCACAACAATCCTGGGTAGCATTGGCCTAGGAGGTAGGCGCCGATATCCCAAGCTTCAGCGACTAAGCGGACGTCTAGAAGAGCAGCCAGGACACTGATTTCACTGACAACAGGGGCGTCTTCAACAAGTACTTGACCCTGGGTATCCCTGGCAAGAACCGAGGCGAGATCAAACCGGAAACCATCCACGCCCAAGTTGGCCCAATGTTTCAGACTGCGCAGGATCAGTGCTCTGGTCGCGGGATGGGCACAGCGTAAGGTATTCCCACATCCACTGTCATTCCAATAGTGCCCCCTGTCGTCCGTCAGATAGTAGCTCTTACTATCAATCCCCCGCCAAGAGTAGGTTGGCCCTGTTGCGTCCCCTTCACAAGTGTGGTTATAGACCACATCCAGCCAAATCTCCAGACCGGCTTCATGGAAAGCCCGAACCATTGTTTGGAACTCAACGAGGGGATCGTGATTGGCGTAACCCTGGTGCGGGGCAAAAAAATTGAGTGTCATGTAGCCCCAATAATTCCCTTCCTGGGGATCGAACTGGTGAATGGGCAGCAGTTCCACCACGGTTACGCCCAATTCCTTCAGGTAGGGTATTTTCTCAATCAGACCCAAAAATGTGCCTCGCTTTTCTGTAGAGACCTCAGAAGAGGGATGGGCTGTGAATCCCTTGACATGTACCTCGTAGATCACGGCGTCGTGGGTGTGACGGGGTGGGGGGATGGAGGGCAAGGTATCCAGGTCTTGCGCTTGAGGCAAAATTCCCAAGGGTGCATGGCCGTGGGTGGGGCCGGACTGAGAGCAGATGTGGCGAGAAAATTGGGGTGGGAAATAGACAGCCGTCGCAAGGGGGTCTAACAAAATTTTACCAGGATCAAATTGATGCCCCGACTCAGGGCCTTTGGGGCCGTCAATCCGGTAAGCATAATACTTGGCTTTCCCAGCATTGTTCTCAAAGACCATGCAGTGCCATATTCTGCTTGACTTATTATCAATTTCACTGAGTTGATATTGAAAGATCGGATTTATCGGATCGTCGTGGGCATAGAGAAGAAGGGTTACAGCGGTGGCATTTTGGGAATATAGGGCAAAATTCCAAGCTTGTTGATCGCCAAGCCAGGTTACACCTAAGGGAAATGGACTGCCTTCATCAAGTTCCCAGTTCTCAAGGCTGACTAAATGTCCCAGTTCCGGCGGGGGCGTCATGGACTTTTCCTCTCGCGCAGGTGTGTTGGGAAAGTACATTTCCGGCTTTTCCTAAGCATATTATCGGCGACTCGTTCGCGGATGCCGATGTAGATTGATGACGCTGGCCGCTGATCCCCGTAAGGATTTCTAAATCGGGAGGTTGAGGCGCGCCACCGCTGCCTGCTTGGTCGCTTCGCCCCGTCGGTCGTAGCGGGTGGTGGTCTGGACATTGGCGTGGCCCGCCAGTTTTTGTACCGTGGCCAGGTCTACCCCTGCATCCAAGAGGTTGGAAATGAAGGTACGCCGCAGGTCGTGGGGGCTGAAGGGCGTGACTCCAGCTTGCAATGCCCGTTTCCTGAGGATGTTGAGCACGGCTTGGTCAGTAAGACGCCGCAGTACCACGCCACCCCACCGATTCACTGGGCAGAAGAGAGGGCCGGCTATAGGCCCGCGCACCTCCAACCATGCCTGTAACGCCAGATCCACGCCAGGAGCCACGTAGACGAGGCGGTCTTTGTTGCCCTTGCCCTGGCGAATCACCAGTCCCCGGGTGGAGGGAGAGTAGTCATCATGATTGAGGGCAACAACTTCGGCGCGGCGCGGCCCCGATCCCGCCATTACCCCAATCAGTGCCCGATCTCGCCGGCCGGCCGGGCTACTGTCCGCAAAACACACATGAAATAGGGCCTGGAGTTCTTGGTTTTGCACAACACGACCCCGGGGAAGTCGTTGCCCCTGTACCGCAGGCATATCCGCAGCCCGCTGGTAGGCTTCGGCGGTCATCAAGCCCAGTCGCCAGCATTCCCGCAGTACACCTCGCAGCGCTGCCAGTTGCTTGTTGACAGTGGCAGGAGCATAGCGTTGAGTGAGGGCCGAGCGCACCGCGGCCGTATGTTGGTAGCCCAACCGCTCCCAGGGGAACTCGAGAGCGGAGCATTGGCCCTGACTGGCAAGATGGGCAATGGTGTTGAGGGCAGCCTGCATCGCCCGGCGCGACCCTGGCCCTAGTCGAGCTAGATAGACCGTGACCGGGTGCTGATCCAGCCGGATCAAGGAGAGCAGATCGGCTTCGGGGAGTTGAAAGCCCGAGGCGGTGAGGCGGGACTGGGTCATGCCCTGCATTGTAGGGGCGTAACCGATGGCTTCTCTAGGCCCGATGGTCAGCAGGCAGGTTCCTCACCGAGTGGTCACCGTTCTGGGGCATCCGAGTATCTAACTGACCGAGGGTCGCGGAGGGTGGTCTAGACTGGCCCCAGTGTGCTCCTCGCGTGGTTCGAGACCCCCTTCCTATGGCGACCTCACCCCCTTATCAGCCCAGCCTGTTGCGTTTCACCCATATCCTGACGGCCGGCCTTGGGATCTTGGCCCTGATCACGGGTTGGGCAGTCTACAACCGTTACGATGGCCGCGTCGTCCGCTTGCCCTTGCCTCCGATTGATGATCTGATCGATGTCCACGGCACTGTAGGGTTGGGGTTTCTGATTGTCCTGCCCTTACTGGTGGGGTATAGCTTCCATCTTGGCGCGCACCGACTGCCACCTCGTCGGGGGGCGCGCGCCTCGCAAGGCAACCGGCCGGCCGTCTGGCGGCTTTACCACAGCTTTACCAACCTGGGTCTTTTGGGGGCAGCCACCCTGGCGGTGGTTTCAGGACGACACATGCAGGAAAACTGGTTGCCGGCCGGGCAACTGAATCATGGGTGGTACTGGGTACATTTGGGGGCTTGGGCACTTCTCCTGGCCTTGCTGGTGCTTCATGTGTGCATCGGCCTGATGCTGGGCGGCCGGCCGCTGCTGGCGTCGATGCTGGCGGTGCGCGTCCGGGCCGAGGATACCCCGAGGGCCTGGCTGGGGCAAGTCCGCGCCGGGTTCCAACAGGCCAAATCCTTGCCACCTCACCTACGGCGTTGGGAGGCTCTGATCGGCCTGGGTCTGGTGGCTGCTTGGCTAGGGCCACTGGTTAGTGTGGTGTTTCCCGCCGCAGGACCGGGGAATGCTGGCCGTGGCTGACCTGATCCTGTTTTGGCACCGCCGCGACCTGCGCCTCGAAGACAGTACGGGTCTAGCGGCCGGCCGTGCCCTCACGCCCCGAATTGTCGGTCTTTTCTGCCTGGATCCGATCCTCTTGCGCGGCCCTGGGGTGGCGGCCGTGCGAGTCCAGTACCTGCTGGGCTGTTTGGCGGATCTGCAACAGGCGTACCATCGCATCGGTAGTCACCTGATCCTGGTTGAGGGCGACCCGCGTCAGATGATCCCCCAGGTGGCCGCAACACTCCGTCCCCAAGCGGTGTATTGGCACCAGGATGTGGAACCCTACGCCCGCCAGCGCGACGCGGCGGTGGCCCAAGCTCTCGCGGATCTAGGCATTCCCTCTCAAACCTTTTGGGATCAACTCCTCCATCCACCGGATGCCGTAACCACCCAGGCCGGCCGGCCGTTCACGGTCTATACACCCTTCTGGAAAGCCTGGAACCGCCTGCCCAAGGGTGATCCGTTGCCCACGCCCCAAAATTGCGTAGGCTTAACACCGGAGGAAATGAACCGAGTCAAGGCAGTTGTCCGCCGCGACCTGCCCACCTTGAGGGACTTGGGCTACGAGTCTGCGGTTGAACTGGGGGTTGAACCGGGCACATCCGCAGCACTCCATCTACTGGAAACCTTCTGTGCCGACCCCATCCGTCGCTACGGCGAAGACCGCAATTTCCCCGCCATCCCAGGAACATCCCAGCTCAGTGCCGCGCTCAAATTCGGTGTAGTCGGCATCCGCCAGGTGTGGGCTGCCAGCCAAGAGGCGGCCGGCCTGTATCCCGGTGACCTTGAGCAGGCAGCGATTCAGACCTGGCAGCAGGAACTGGCCTGGCGGGAGTTTTATCAGCACGGCCTCTACCACTTTCCTCACCTAGTGGATCAGGCCCATCGGCGCATCTTTGACCAGTTCCCCTGGGACAATCAGGCCGCCCACTTCGAGGCGTGGTGTACTGGCCAGACCGGCTATCCGATGGTGGATGCCGCCATGCGCCAACTGAATGAAACCGGCTGGATGCACAACCGCTGCCGGATGATTGTCGCCAGCTTTTTGACCAAGGACTTGCTGATCGACTGGCGCTGGGGCGAGCACTACTTCATGGAGCGGCTGGTCGATGGCGATCTGAGTGCCAATAACGGCGGCTGGCAGTGGAGCGCCTCCGTGGGCATGGACCCTAAACCCCTGCGGATTTTCAATCCCGCCACCCAGGCGGCCCGCTTTGACCCAGAGGGGGCCTACATCCGCCACTGGCTGCCGGAGTTGCGCGGTGTCGATACGCCCGAATTACTCAGCGGCCAGATGCTGCCCATAGAGCGGGCCGGCCGGGGTTATCCGCCCCCGATTGTGGATCACAAGCGCCAGCAGGCTCTGTTTAAGCAGCGCTATCAAAGGTTGACCCAGGGTGCGGCCCTAACCTGAGCGACTGCCGCCGCCCGGCCGGCCGAGTTTGTGTTCTTGCCCCGCCCCGTAGCACATCGCCTCTAGCCACCGCTGCGCCGCAGGGGAACGGAGGTAAGGCGCCAGGCTGGGTGCCCCCTGACTCAAGCCGTGATACAAGCCCAAGGCCAGGAAGTGGCGCGTCCAGTCGAGCAGGGCGGCCGGCCCCACCCGTTGCAGCAAGCCCACCAGGTTGAGTTGGCGGGGATCGATGGCGGCCAGGCTGCGCACCAGGGCCGGAAACTGGATGGCATCCTGCAAAAAGGGTTTGAGCACCGCATCGCCCTGGGCCGCCATGGCCTGGAACACAGGCCCCAGAATGGCGTTGACCTGATCCGGCGCGGCCGGCCGATCCAGGGGCACGCGCATCACCTCCTGAAATAGCCAAGTCACCGCGAGGTTGGGTTGGTAGGGCAGCAAGGCGGCCAGGGCAGCCCGCTCCAGACTGTCGGCCTGCAAGGCGTCGTGGCATCCCTGACTCAGGCGAGGCAGGTGGCGGAGCAGGGCACCAAACCCACCAAAACTGAGGGGGGATTGCAACCCACTGCTGTCCCCCACCGCCAAAATCCGCGACCACTGGGGCGTCAAGGGACTGCGGCGATAGCTGGGGAAAAACCCAAACAAGGCACGGTGCAGACCCAGCGCCTCGGTTTCAACCCCCTGATAGTCAGGCAGGAGACGCCAGTAGGTCTCAAACAGATCCATTAATCCCGGCCGGCCGGGCTGGGCATCGACGTAGGTGAAGAGATAGGTGGTGCGACCATTCTGGGCGGGGAAGGCTTCCCAGAAATACTGGCAGTGGTTCTCGACTGGCGTGGTGGTGGCCAGTAAATCGCCGCCCTCTTGAGCAGGCAGGCCCGTGGCGCAGGTGCCGACCACCAGGCAGAGGCTATCGGGGCGCTCACCCTGGCGGGCCTGACGCACGATGGGTGAAAAGTGGCCCATGGCATCGAGGAGTAGCCGGGTCGTCAGCCGTCGGCCGGCCGTGACCGCCACCCCATCGGGATGGACAATGGCCTGGGTGAAGGGGCTATGTTCCAACAGCTGTCCGCCCTTGGCCAAAAAGCGGGCCTTTAGGGTGGCCAAGAGTACGGCCGGCCGTATCCCCAGGTTGAGAACATTGCGGATCGCCACCGGTGCCCACCCCCGGATCGCCACCCGCATCGGATTGAACTCCGTGGCAATGGTAGCCTCCAGTTCCGCAGGCGTGAGCAGGTCTAAGTCCAGCAGAACCTGGAGTTCGGATCGGGCAATGTTCCACTCCTGGGCACGTCCCTGAAGGACACCCTGTTCCACTAGGGCAACTCGCCAGCCCCGCTGCACCAAGGCACAGGCCAGAAAGACCCCTAGGGTACCGCCACAGACCACCACGTCCCAGTCCACCGACTCCAAGGGTTGAGTACTTGTACTCACGGCCAAGTGCTCCGGGTCGGTAGTTGACCACTGCCCTGTGCCCGCCCCCCCGGCCGGCCGGCCGCCCATGTCGGTTGTGCCAGATTTGAGGCGCTGCCACACCTGATCGGCCCGCTGGAGATTGATCCAGGACTCCCCAGGCAGGGCAGTCAGGTAGGTTTCTGTCCGTGTGGCCATGCTTCTCGATGAATGGGACAGGGCCTGAAGACCACTGGATACAAGCCCTCTCATTGTTACCGATTCCTTCCTAGGGGATTGGCACGCCGGGGAATCCGCCGCAGTGCGGCCACTCAAGGGCTGGGCCTCATCTGTGAAGTAGAGTTGCAGTTGACGGCTTTTATGGTTATGGTTTCCATCCTTACGGTCTTGACCTGCTCCTAGGGAGTTGACCTAACTCTGCTCCTGAGAGCGTTTTGACGGGCAGGTTAGCGTAGGTTAACGTCATCGATAAGATGGGGCCAACCCAACTCTGTTCGAGCTTATCGGGGTTCTCGGTCAGCACCCCTCGAGCGACTGACAAGCGTAGATATCCAGCTTATGAGAGTACTGTTTCCCCAGGGCGCAACCTTTAACGGATTCGAGCAGGAACTCAAAGTTTACTTGGAGCAGGCCCAGCTCTCAGGCTATGCCCTCCTCGGCTTCAGTATCCAGGAAGCTCGGTCAGGTAAGCAGCACCGTCCCGATGGGATTGTGCTTCTGGATAACGGCATCTTCGTGTGTTTAGAGGCCAAAGCCTATACCGGTAACTGGATCGGCGGCGTCAATACCAAATGGCTGTGTGATGGCCAGGAAATTAAATCCAGTGGCATCAACCCCTACGACCAGGCTGAGCGCTACACCCTGGTGATCAAGAATCGGCTGCAACTGCTGTTGGGCAAAACCCGCTTCTGGGTCTACTCGTTGATTGTCGCGCCCGACCGAGCACGGTTTCTGGTGAGTAACGCATCCATCAACACCCTCAAGGAAGGTCGGGCCATCTGCGTCAGTCATCTCTCCCAACTGGAGTACGTCCTGAGCCAGGTGCAACCCAACCCCCAGATCTACGACAAAGTTCAGGAAATTGGTCTGAATCGGCTGGTCAGTGAATTGGTGGGTATTCCCCAATCCCAGTTGGCAGCCCTGACCACCGGGACTCACCCGCCCCAACCTCTTGGGGGCACCCTCCCCTCCAGCCCCCGACCACCGAGTACCCGATCTGGCCCCCTCGGCCGGCCGGCCGCCCAGCCTGTCTCCCCCACTGAAAAAGTCGCCCCCAGCGGACTGACCCTTTCTGGCCGCGCGCCGCAGCAGTCCCGCAACGCCCCCCCTACGGCCCGGTATGCCCGCCGCCGCATCCCTGGGCTGGGTCAGCACATGGGCATGATGAAGCTGACGGTCGCGGCCCTGGTTCTTGGCGGTGTCGTTACCCTGGGGCAACATCTGTGGCACGGCCGGCCGTGCCCCCAGCCCCGTCAGGTGCGGGTTGCAGGCGGTTGTTACAAGGATCTGACCCAGGAACCCCTCGTCATCGGCGTGTTAACGCCCCCGGAAACCTACCGCCCCCTAGTCAGCTACCTCCGCCAGACATTGGGAACTCAAGCCAAGGATGTCGTGGTTGAGGGCGGCCCCCGTACAACCTACCAGGAAGCCCAGAATGCCATCGCCCGCCAAACCTGGGATCTTGTCTTCGCCTACTCCCCCATGAATAGCCTGCGGGCCAAGGACAACGGTTACCAATGGGTAGGGCGGATGTTCCCCAACTCCCCAACGACCTACCAATCCGCGCTATTCGTGCGGGCCAACAGCCCCATCCAAACCCTGAACGACATCACTCCTCGCACCCGAGTTGCCCTGGGAGACTTTGGCTCCGCCTCCAGTTTCTATGTCCCCGCCTACGATCTCTACGGCAAATCCTTTAAGGCCCTCGTTGGCCACCGGGGGCGAGACATCATCGATCTTGTGGCCACGGGCCGGGCAGATGTGGGGGCAGCGGTCTATGGTTCCGTAGAGACCGACTCCCGCTTTCGGGTGATTCATGTCAGCCGTCCGATCCCCGGCTCTGGTGTCTACCTCTCGCCTGCCCTCGCCCCACCGCTTCAGCAGCAACTCCAAGACCTACTCCTAACCGCCCCCCAATCCCTGCGAGAAGAGGCCAATTTCGGCAGTGGCACCGAACCCGAATACGACACCCTGCGCGCCATTTCCCTCCGCTCCGAGGAAGTTCTCACCTGCGCCGACTTCAGCCGTTCCCCAGTCCAGTTCTTTTGCCCGCAGGCCAGTACGGAGTCGCCTATACCAGAGGGTATCACAGGTAAGATCAACGGCTTTACCCTGCTGCCGGGCGAGCAGGTACGCCTGCGTCTCGAACAGCGCGATGGCCAGGTATGCCAGGTCACCATTCCACTGCCCCTCCTCAGTCAGGTGCCAGGAGGCACATCACCGGGGACGATCAATCGCAAACAGGTCGTGCTCCGGCAGGTTGAGCCGACAAGTTCCCCAGAGGGGGGCTGTGCCATGACCCTGAACGCGCCCCATCAGATTAGAGTCATCAACTCGAACCCCCTGTAGGTTCCGGCACCTGTACTGCCTGTTGCATCTCAGCGGCACGAGAGACTGTGGCTAGGCAACGAGTGTGGGAAGATGGGGTCGCCTCCTTGTTGCAGAACGTTTCAGGTATCTCCATGACCCCTGCTCCCGTGCGCATTCTGATGTGTTCCCCTGAACACTACGACGTGAACTACGTCATCAACCCCTGGATGGAGGGCAATATCCATCGCTCTTCCCAAGCGCGCGCCCAGCAGCAATGGCAACAACTCAACACCCTTTTGGCGGCTCAGGCCCATATTGATTTGGTTAACCCCGTTCAAGGGTGGCCCGACATGGTCTTCACTGCCAATGCTGGCCTCGTCTTGGGGAACACCGTTGTCCTCAGTCGCTTCTATCATCCCGAACGGCAGGGTGAGCAACCCCACTTCAAGGCCTGGTTTGAACAACAGGGCTACCAGGTTCACGAATTGCCGGAAGATTTGGCCTTTGAAGGGGCAGGGGACGCCCTCCTCGATCGGGCCGGCCGCTGGCTATGGGCGGGTTACGGCTTTCGTTCCCTCCTAGAAGCCCATCCTTACCTGGCCCGTTGGCTCGATATCGAAGTCCTGTCGCTACGGCTGATCGACAAGCGCTTTTATCACCTCGACACCTGTTTCTGCCCTCTCTCCGATGGCTACCTCCTCTACTACCCTCCGGCCTTCGACACCTATTCCAACCGCTTGATCGAACTGCGAGTACCTGCGGATAAGCGTATTCCCGTTTCTGAGGCCGATGCCACGCAATTTGCCTGTAATGCTGTCGAAGTCAATCGCACCCTGGTTGCCAATCTGATCAGTTCCGAACTTCAAGCCCGTTTAGAGGCACAGGGGTTTCGGGTGCTGACCACCGACCTCTCTGAGTTTCTCAAAGCCGGTGGAGCAGCCAAGTGCCTCACCCTTCGCCTCACCGAAACTGCCCTCCCTGCTGCTGAACCTGTTGCAGGGGTCAGTCAGCGTCTGATCACCTTGGAAGGACATCTGGTCGATAGCAACCTCCTCAACGAAGCCCTCGATACCATCGTTGAGCAGGGTGGCAGTTTCCAAATCCAGCGTCTTAACCTGGGGTCTCACCGGCAAAATACCTCCAACGTTCAGCTTCAGGTTTCTGCGCCCACTGAAGCAACCCTGGCGACCATTCTTTCCAGTCTGATCGACCTCGGTGCCCGTCTTCCCGAAGACTCCCGCACCCAGGTGCTTTTGGAAACGGTGACCCAGCCTGGCGTTGCGCCTGAGGACTTCTATGTCACCACCATCTACCCCACCCAGATTTACCACCAGGGACAGTGGGTATCTGTCAGCCAGCAGCGCATGGATGGCGTCATTGTTCTCCAGGATCGAGATCAGACTAGCCCGCAAGCCTACTGCTGCCTGATTCGCGACCTACAGGTGGGCGATCGGGTTGTCTGCGGCGTAGACGGCATTCGCACGCTGCACAAGGCCACCCAAGAACGCAGTCAAGAGTTTAGCTTCATGGACTCTGGTGTCTCCAGTGAGCGCCGGGTGGAGTTGCTCGTGGAGCAGATCGCCTGGGAATTGCGCCGTATTAAGGATCGGGGCGGCAAAACCGTTGTGGTCGCTGGCCCTGTTGTGATTCACACAGGCGGTAGCCCTCATCTGGCCACCCTGATTCGCGAGGGCTATGTCCAAGCGCTTTTAGGGGGGAACGCCATCGCTGTCCACGACCTAGAACAGGCGGTCTATGGCACCTCTCTAGGGGTTGACCTGGGGCGAGGCCGGCCGGTGAAGGGCGGCCATCGTCATCACCTCAAAACCATCAACACCATTCGTCACTACGGCAGCATCGCTGCGGCTGTAGAAGCCAACTTCATCCAGTCGGGTATCTTCTACGAATGTATTCGTCACCAGGTACCCTTTGCCTTAGCTGGCTCAATTCGCGATGATGGCCCGCTGCCGGAAACTCAGATGGACTTGGTAAAGGCCCAACAGGAGTATAGCCAGTTGATTCAGGGTGCCGACCTCATCCTCATGCTCTCGACCATGCTGCACTCCATCGGTGTCGGCAACATGACCCCCTCCGGCGTCAAACTGATCTGCGTGGACATTAACCCTGCCGTCGTTACCAAGCTGGCGGATCGGGGTTCCCTCGAATCCATGGGCATTGTCACCGATGTAGGACTCTTTCTCAGTCTGCTGGTTCAACAACTCCAGCGCCTCGGCCGGCCGTACCTCAAACCAGTTCCCCCTCTCCCAGTTCAATGAATCCTGGTCTAGGGTTGACGAAAGGATGAGGGATTTGCTAGCTTAATAAAGCGCCTGAGGGCGGCCCGGACTAGAGAAAACTCAATAGACCTAAAGACGAAGCGTGAACCT
>JACYLR010000213.1 GCA_015272465.1 Gloeomargaritaceae cyanobacterium C42_A2020_066 | reverse complement strand
CAGGCTTCTGGAGGGGAATTTGGACACCATCGAACTGACTAAGGCCGAATACGAGCGCTATTCCCGCCATCTGATTTTGCCGGGGGTGGGCCTCGAAGGCCAGAAACGGTTGAAGGCAGCCAGTGTCCTGTGTGTCGGCACGGGGGGATTGGGGTCACCCGTGCTCCTCTATCTGGCGGCCGCGGGTGTCGGTCGGATTGGCATCATTGACTTCGATGTGGTGGATGTCTCCAACCTCCAGCGGCAGATTATCCACGGCATGGAGTGGGTGGGCAAGCCTAAGATTGAGTCTGCTCGCCATCGGATTGAAGAAATCAACCCGCTCTGCCAGGTGGAGTTGCATAATACTCGGCTGACGGCCGGGAATGCCCTAGACATTCTCGGTGACTACGACGTGATTGTGGATGGAACGGACAACTTCCCCACACGCTACCTGGTCAACGACGCCTGCACGCTGCTCAATAAGCCATTTGTGTATGGCTCCATCCTCTGGTTTGAAGGTCAGGCCAGTGTGTTTAACTACCAGGGCGGCCCTTCCTATCGCGATTTATTCCCCGAACCGCCCCCGCCGGGGGCCGTGCCTTCCTGCGCTGAGGGTGGGGTGCTGGGCGTCCTCTGCGGCGTGATTGGCGCCATTCAAGCCACCGAAACCATCAAAATCATCCTGGAAGAAGGCACAACCCTGAGTGGTCGGCTGCTGCTCTACAATGCCCTGACCATGAGCTTCCGGGAGTTGAAGTTGCGGCCTAATCCCGACCGGCCCGTGATTGATAAGCTGATCGACTACGAAATGTTCTGCGGAATTCCCCAGGCCAAGGCAGCGGAGGCCAAAATGCAAGCTGAAATTCCTGAAATCACGGTTCACGATCTCAAGGCCCGCCTAGAGAGCGGCCGGCCGGATTTTGTGCTGCTAGATGTCCGCAATCCAGGGGAATACGAGGTGGCCCGGATTCCTGGATCGGTGTTAGTACCCCTGCCGGACATTGAAAATGGCAATGGTATTGAGCGGGTGCGTGGCTTGGTGCAAGATGGCCAGGAACTGCTGGTGCACTGCAAAATGGGAGGCCGGTCGATGAAGGCTCTGGGCCTACTCAAGGAAGCTGGTATCTCCGGTACCAACATCAGGGGAGGAATCCTTGCCTGGAGTCGGGAGATTGATTCTACAGTTCCAGAGTACTAGGGTTCAGCCTCCCTAACGAAATAGACAACTCTTTCCAGCGAGGGTAGTAATAAAGATGTAGTGAAATGACTATTAGATGATCAAGAGCTGTTAGG
>JACYLR010000023.1 GCA_015272465.1 Gloeomargaritaceae cyanobacterium C42_A2020_066 | reverse complement strand
GCTTCCGGAATAGGAGGGGGGGGTGGCAAGGATTGGGGCACCACCAAGGGAGCAACCGGCCATTGGCCCGGACTGGGGGGGGGTGGCAGGGAGCCTATTCCAGTGACGGGTGGCGGCGGCGGTTCGTCAGCCGGGGTCGGTGGGGTTTTGGCTAGGGGTGCCGCGGCCGGCCGGGGGGGCACAACAAGGGTGGGGTTGGGACGCTGCACCACGAGGGCGGGTTGGAGCCAATGGTAGAGTCCCAGAGCCAAACTGAGGGCCACAGCCAGCGCGCCCCATCCGGCGGCCTGCTGCCAAACGGGGGGCGATGCAATCGGCTGAGTCTGTTCCAGTAGGGTGGCCAGGTCGTAAAGCTCTCGCAGGGAGAGGGCACAGGTTCCCGCCGCGGTGGCCAGGCTGAGATCTAAGGTATGGGCACCGGCCGGCCGGGCCACCACCAGGGCATTGTCCGCCGGAACTGACGAGGTGGGCGACTCTGGGGAGGACGGGGTGGCTGGGGTCGGCTCCTGAAGATAGGTCAATACCCGCGTCTTCAAGGTCGCCAGTTCCGCCGGCCGGCCGGCCAGGGTTGTCCCATCCGGGAGTTCCAAACGGAATCCCCCCGGCCAGCGGGTCAGGGTACAGGTGGGGCGGCGGTGGACAGACCACAGAATCATAGTCATCAGGGTGCGGCCGGCCGTTCCAGCAGGGCGACGGCGTAGGCGGCAATGCCCTCCTCCCGACCGACGGGGCCGAGCTTTTCGTTCGTGGTAGCTTTGATGCCCACCTGGTCAGGTGCTAACCCCAGAACTTCCGCCAAGCGCGCCTGCATCGCTGGAATATGGGGCTTGAGTTTGGGCCGTTCTGCCACAACCACGGTATCCAGGTTGCCGATCTGCCAGCCGCGACTGTGGATCAGGCCCGCTACGTGAGCCAGGAGTTGGGTACTGTCCGCCCCTGCCCATTGGGGATCATCCGGGGGGAAATAGTGGCCAATATCCCCCAGGCTAAGGGCACCCAGAAGGGCATCCATGATGGCGTGGGTGAGGACATCCGCATCGCTGTGGCCCAGCAGGCCAAGGGTGTGGGGAATGGCGACCCCTCCCAAGATCAGCGGCCGGCCGCTCACCAGTTGATGAATGTCGTAGCCGTTGCCAATCCGGATTGCCATCGGTTCGCTTGCCAAAGCCGTAGGTAGCTTAACATTCCTGACTTGAGAACCCCCTAGTGACGGGAGTATCCCAGTTGATCATCGATTACTGGCTTACTTCATCACCCTTACTTATAGTGCCCAGATCTGAGGACTGGGTGCCCAGATCTGGCGGGCGGAGTCCTATCCAGCCTGGACTATTCTGGGCAAAAGGTGCGGTAATCCATGGGTCTCAATGCAGTCTGCCAGTCAGCCTGCTAGGGAAGGGTCTAGTCCCTCACGAATCAGGCGTTTTCCGGCGGCGGCGCGCCTTCCACGTACCTCCGTAGCGGTAGTGGGGGTTGCCCTGGCTCACCTGGGCCTGACAGGCCGAGCAGACCAAAACCCAGGTGTGTGTCGCATCAAGCTGCACACGGTAACGGAGGGCGACCCGCGCCTGACACCGCTGACAAGGCTGGAGATTCATCTTCATCAACATCCGACTTCCCCTGCCAATTCAGGATTGACCGTTCCCCCTTCCGGCTTTCTGCCATAATGCCTTAAGGGTTTGGGCCTGCACCCCACCCACGAGTATCCCGAAATTGCGCTGTATTGGATTGCGAGACGGAGGACAGAGGCTTGAGCCAAGGCTATCGAGTCGCCATTCTAGGGGCTACAGGGGCTGTGGGGGCAGAGCTGTTGGCCGTTTTAGAGCAGCGCCGTTTCCCCGTTGCAGAATTGCGTCTGTTGGCCTCTGAGCGCTCGGCCGGCCGCCAATTATCCTTTGCGGGCACCCCCCACACCGTTCAGGCAGTCACACCAGAAGCCTTTCAAGGTCTCGACTTGGTGCTTGCCTCCGCCGGGGCCAGCCTGTCCAAAACCTGGGCACCCCAAGCGGTTGCCGCCGGCGCTGTCGTCATCGACAACTCCAGTGCCTTTCGCCTCGACCTCCAGGTACCCTTGGTTGTTCCGGAAGTCAATCCCGAAGCCGTAGACCAGCACCACGGCGTGATCGCCAACCCCAACTGCACCACGGCGATCCTGGTGACGGCCTTGGCCCCCCTGCATCGGGCGTTCATCGCTCAGCGGGTGATCGTTAGCACCTACCAATCCGCCTCAGGAGCCGGGGCGCGGGGCATGGATGAGCTCCTCGTGGGCACCCGCCAGTGGTTGGCAGGAGAGACTGTTGTTCCCCACACCTTTGCCCATCCCTTACCTTTCAATGTCATTCCCCACATCGACACCTTCCAGAGCAATGGCTACACTCGCGAGGAGATGAAAGTCGTCCTGGAAACCCGTAAGATTCTCGGCGACTCGGCCCTCAAGCTTTCCTGCACGGCGGTACGGGTGCCCACCCTGCGCGTCCACAGCGAAGCCGTGACGGTTGAGTTCGGCCGGCCGGTCACCCCAGAAGCAGCCCGGCAAATCCTGGCAGAAACTCCAGGGATTGAGGTTATTGATGATCCAGCGGCCGGCCGCTATCCCCTACCCCTGCACGCCACGGGCCGCTATCCGGTTGAGGTCGGTCGGCTGCGGGCCAGCTTAGTGTTTGAGCATGGCCTTGACTTTTTCATTGCGGGGGATCAACTGCTCAAGGGGGCAGCCCTCAACGCCGTCCAGATCGCCGAAACCCTGATCGACCGCCAAGCCCTTGTCCGGCCGGCCGGGCGGGCCCCAGCCCTGACGTGAATCCCCCCCAGAGGACCTTGCCTGCGTGTTCGGAACCCTGATTACGGCCCTTGTAACCCCCTTCAATGCTGAGGGCCAGGTGGACTATGGCGTTGCAGAACAACTTGCCCTCCACCTGATCGACGAGGGCAACGACAGCTTGGTTGTCTGTGGCACCACAGGCGAATCCCCCACCCTCACTTGGGACGAGGAATACGAACTGTTTCAGGTCATCCGTCAGGCGGCGGCCGGCCGAGCCAAGGTATTGGCCGGGACTGGCTCCAACTCCACCCGTGAGGCGATCACCGCCACGGAGAAAGCTGCTAAGCTGGGCTTAGATGGTTCGTTACAAGTGGTTCCTTACTATAACAAGCCCCCCCAGGAAGGCTTGTACCATCATTTCCACACCCTGGCCGCAGCGGTTCCCGATTTACCGATTTTGCTCTACAACATTCCCGGACGAACCGGTCAGAATCTCCTCCCGGAAACAGTCTTCCGTCTCGTGGAGAATCACGCTAACATAGTAGGCATTAAGGAAGCGAGCGGCAATTTGGATCAGGTGAGCGCTTTGCGTCGAGATATGCCAGAAAACTTTGCGATCTATTCTGGCGATGATTCCTTGACACTTCCTATGTTGGCTTTGGGTTCGGTGGGCGTGATCAGTGTTGCGAGCCATCTAGCGACCCGCAGTATGAAAGCCATGATCCAAGCCTACGCTGAAGGTAAAGTTCAGGTTGCTACCCACATTCATCTCCAGCTTTTTCCTCTGTTCAAAGTACTGTTTGCCAGTACCAATCCCATTCCTGTAAAGCGTGGTTTACAACTCCAGGGTTGGGCTGTGGGTGCTCCCCGCCCCCCCCTCTGCGAAGCGTCCCCCGAACTCACTCAACAACTCCGTGAGGTCATGATGTCCCTACACCTGCTCTGAATCTGTAAGATGTCCAAACGTTGAATTGAGTCGACCTTAAGCATGTTCCTCTGAACTGGTATTTTCGGCCGGCCGTTTTTCCCTGAGTTCCTGTTATCCGTGTCCTCTTTTCCCCCAACTCCATGACCAAAACCACTGCCCCCCGTTCAGTCCCGACAACCGTAGCCAATTCCACCAGTGAACCCACCCTCAAGATCATCCCCCTGGGCGGTCTCCATGAAATTGGTAAAAATACCTGCGTCTTTGAAATCAATGATGAGATTCTCCTCCTAGACGCCGGGCTGGCCTTTCCCACCGCCAGTATGCATGGGGTGCAAATTGTCCTGCCGGATTTGACCTACCTGCGGGAGAATCGCCATCGGATCAAAGGCATGATCGTCACCCACGGCCACGAGGATCACATTGGCGGTATTCCCTTCCACCTGCGCCAGCTCGACATTCCTGTGATTTATGGGCCGCGGCTGGCCATGTCCCTGCTACGGGGCAAGATGGAAGAAGCGGGTGTGGCCCACCGTACCGAAATTCGCACCGTTGGGCCGCGGGATATTGTGCGCGTTGGCAATTCCTTCTTTGTCGAGTTCATCCGCAACACCCACTCCATTGCCGATAGCTTCACCGTGGCCCTCCACACCCCGGCCGGCCTGGTAATCCACACCGGCGACTTCAAATTTGACCACACCCCCATTGATGGGGAGCACTTTGACCTGGCCCGTCTGGCCGAACACGGGGAAAAGGGGGTGCTCTGCCTAATGAGCGACTCCACCAACGCCGAGATTCCCGGCTTCACGCCCTCCGAAGCGGCTGTGGTGCCCAACCTGGATCGGGTCTTTGCCCAGGCGGCCGGCCGGTTGATCGTCACGACCTTTGCCTCCTCGGTGCACCGGGTCAACATCATCCTCCAACTGGCCCAGAAACACGGCCGGGTGGTCACCGTCCTGGGTCGCTCGATGCTGAACGTGATTGCCCAAGCCCGCACCTTGGGGTACGTCCGCTGTGAGGACAGCCTGCTCCAGCCCCTCCATGCCATCCGCCATCTTCCCGACGACCGGGTTGTGATCCTGACCACCGGCTCCCAGGGGGAACCCCTCTCTGCCCTGACCCGCATCGCCAACAAAGAGCATAAAGACCTGCAAATCCGTGAGGGCGACACGGTGGTGTTCTCGGCCAACCCCATTCCCGGCAACACCATTGCTGTGGTCAACACCATCGACAAACTGATGCAGCAGGGTGCCAAGGTTATCTATGGCAAGGATCGGGGGATTCACGTCTCTGGTCACGGCTGCCAGGAAGATCACAAGCTGATGCTGGCTCTCACCCGACCCAAGTTCTTCATCCCCATCCACGGGGAACATCGGATGCTCGTCAAGCATTCCGAAACTGCCATGAGCATGGGCATTCCCCGGGACAACATGGTCATTGTCGATAATGGCGATGTGATTGAACTGACCCCCACTCGCCTGGGTACGGCCGGCCGGGTCAAAGCAGGCATCGAGTTGGTGGATAACTCCCGTGAGGGTGTGGTAGATAGCCGGGTGCTCAAGGAGCGTCAGCAACTGGCTGCCGATGGCGTAGTCACCGTTGCCACCTCCATCAGCGATCAGGGGCGTCTTGTGGCCCCACCCGAAGTCATGTTGCGGGGAGTTGTCACCACCCTCGATCCCACCCAGTTGGCCCGCCAACTCCAGAACACCATCGCCCAGGTTCTTCAAGATCACTGGCCCAGTGTGGCACGCAGTTTTGCACCCGGTGAAGCCCCGGATGTGGACTGGGCGGGCCTGCAAACTGAGATGGAAACTGCCCTCCGCCGTCTCCTGCGCCGCGAACTGAAGAGTAACCCCCTGCTGATCTTCCTGCTCCAGCCTGTGACGGCTCGTGGTCAGGTTGGCTTGACAGCCAGCACTGAGGGCGACTCCGACAACGGAACTAAGGGGCGGACGCGGCGGCGGCGGACAACAGCAGACCCGGAAGTTGCCTCTGTGGGCTTCTAGCCACCCTAGGCACCCTGAACCTGCGATAAAGTAGGGGCTGATGCTGTCTTGCGGCCGGCCCCTCCAGGTTCATGTCCCGCCCTTCTGATGATGCGCTGACCGCCCGCATTCACGAGCTGGAGTCGCAACTCAGTCTACTCCAGCGGGCCA
The DNA here is from genome assembly GCA_015272465.1 of Gloeomargaritaceae cyanobacterium C42_A2020_066. Lineage (GTDB taxonomy): Bacteria > Cyanobacteriota > Cyanobacteriia > Gloeomargaritales > Gloeomargaritaceae > JACYLR01. The sequence continues at coordinate 8,149 of JACYLR010000023.1, read as the reverse complement.
ATCTGGCGCTCCAACGGGATAATGCTGACCTAGTATTAGGTCGGGAAACGCTCTTAGAGCGTTTGGAAATCTTGGAATCCGCCAGTCAGGGTACGGCCTTAACCCTAGCTCCCTGTCAAAACTGTCTGCGGGAGACAGATCATTGGCTACTCCGCACCCCTCAAGCGGATTATGGTTTGTTGCGCCAACTCCTAGAACAGCAGGATTGGGAAGCTGCCGACTGTGAAACCCAGCGCCTCATGCTCCAAGTGGCTGGCTCAGAGGCGCAAAGTCAAGGATTTCTCAGCAGTATCCACCTAGATAGCTTTCCCTGCCCTGATTTGCGGATCATCAACAAACTGTGGACGGTGTACTCCAGCGGCAAGTACGGGTTTTTGGTACAGCGGGAAATCTGGGCGCGCACCCGCAGCACCCTCAATCTCTGGCAGAGTCCTGAGTTTGATGGCTATTACCCCATGCGGGAGGGTTTAGGTCATTCCTTAGCTAAGCGGCTACAGCGCTGCGCCTTTGATTGCTTTTAGCCTGTCTCCTCCTTGTATGCAGAGGGGGTGACTGGAATAATCACAATGATAAAGAGGGGCCTGTGCAAAGCCCCCCTTAATTCCCTTAGTTTAATGCACTGTTAACCTTGGGCAGCTCTACGGCACCACCCTAAACCGCCTGTGCTTGGCCGACCTTCCGCTTGCGCCAAGCTGCTAGTGCTCCCGTTAGGACAACACCCAGAACTTGGGGCGGTACGGGAACTGCAGTGGCTTCGACAGTGAAGTCAATCGAGCTGAAAGTAACAGTGCGGGCACCATTGACACCACTCAACGGCCCAGTTCTCACCCCCAGGAAGTACTGGAAGGCTGGGTCAAGGGCTAGGCTGCCAGAAAACACGGTAAAGTCACCAGGAGGAATAACAATTGGCACACTCACCGTGAAGAGATTCTGAAAAACTGTGGGCGGTGGGTTCAGTCCAGGGACAGCTACAGAACCTACCACCGGTGCTGGCAAGCGGTACAGATCTACGTTGACGAAGTAGTTTTGACCAACTACCCCAGTGTCTGTTATGTCGTTAATCGTCACACCTGTCAAGAAGACGTTGGGGCCAAATACAGGACTCAGGACTGAAAAAGCAGCGGTTCGGTCGCCCACGTTGGCTGTTGTGAAGGAAGCGCTTCCAGCCACTTGGCCAGCTACTGCTGTACCGAAGCCGGAAAAGGTTGAGTATCCAAGGCCAGGGGTGCCCCCATTGAGATTCGTGATCGGGGTAGAAGGAATGGTCAGGGTAATGGCCTGAGCGGGCTTGAGGTTGCCCACTTCAAAAACCGCTAGGCCGACGAGAGCTACTACAAATGGACTGGCTTTCTGGAGAGTTGACTGGAGTGTGATTCTAGGTGCACCTAAGGCTGTCAATACCATGGACATTTGCTTTCTCCCAGAGCCGAAAAAGTTTTCTTTTCTTGGCTCTGTGATTTTCCCATAAAGAATTTAAGTTGACCACAGTATATTTACGAAATTTGTCAAGGAAGTAGGTCACAGGCGGTTCAGCAAGTGTGACTTGCCAGCCCCGGGACGATCTAGTGGAAAAGAGGCTCCGATGGATCTCAGCCATCGATTTCTACGGTCAACCAGAGAGTTGGACGAATCTGCCCTGGGGCCTAGTCTTCTGCAGGCGTGCCAACCCAAGCCAATTTGGCCGGGGCACACTGACAACTCTAGGATTTTATAGATTGGCAGTGGCAGTATCTGAGTGTTACTGTCCCAAGAGATTGTTATCATTCAGAGGTAAAATTCTCTGTCTTATAAGTAGCGGAGCATGTTTTGTGCCTTGTGGCCGTAGGTGTACCCTTCCCGAACATCCCGATGCAATTGCTTTGCCACTGCCAGTCGTTCTGCTTCATGGCTTAGGTAGTAGTGAATCTTGGCATTCAGTTCTTCTGGAGTGCGATAGGCGATCTCCTCGTGTACTGAAGTGATACGCGCTAGGTCTTCTCGCCAATCCGTCAGAATAAAGCCCCCCACGGCCCCGACATCGATCACCCGGTTGATCACCGCAGCATCGAATTGGAGGGACGTGATATTTAAATTGATGCGCGACCGAGCATAGACTTCGGCTGTGGCCTGTTCATTAGCTGTGGGTGGGTGGGTGCGGATGTGGGGACTGTCCAAGTATCGCAGCGGTTCGCCGGACTGGCGCAGGTAAGCCGGATCGCCCCCGATGATATCCACGGTTACCCCCTCAAGGCGGTTCAGCAGTGCACCGCGAAACTGCTGGGATATGCGGTGGGCAAGGGCCAAGTGTAAAGTCGCTTCTGTCAGATCCTCAAGCAACCCTGCGGGATCTGGCGACAAGGCCCGGCCGGCCGGCCCTAGGGGTGTTGTCAGATCCTGGAGCCTGGCCTCAATCGCCTGACGCAGGTGAGCGAGTGGGGGGGGGAGTTGGGCCAGTTTCTCCCCTAGACCTGGCAGGACATGACCGACAAAGCTGACGTCGTACCAGTACTCCCCCTGGGGGTCGAAATAGGTGAACTCGGAGGCATGGTCGGTCTGCCAAGCCTGATGGACACCTAAATTCTGGAGGGCAGTGACATTGTGCCGCTCTAGGCAAAAATGGCGAGTCTGGGCGGCTGCCTCCTGAAAAGCCCGCCAGCCTTGGGCTATGGCCGGCCGATCCAGGCAGTGGCTGAGCAAGGTCTCGTGGTGGAGAAAGACAACGGGTACCGGAGACTGGGCAAAGACAAAGCTGTCCTGATCGGGTAAGGGATCGCAGAACAGGTCGCCCTGGGTGGTGACGAGAACCCAATCCACGCCCGCACGGGCTATTTGGGGGAGTAGGGCTGCTCCACTGGGAACCTGGGCCGCGGAAAACTGCAAGACTCGCTGCCCTTGGCAGAGGAGTGCTTGGGTGAGGCCGGCCGCAATGCGGCGGTGGATGGGGGTTGGTGGTGTTTCCAGGAGGAAGGTATAGCCCATGTCAGCAACGCCCCACGATCAACCCAGTATCCAGTGATCAGTACCTGTCCTAACTAACCGACCGCCGATAAATCTCGCTCACCTTGAACGGCCGGCCGCGCAGCTTATAGGTCACCAGCAGATGGGCAGCCTCCCAGAACTCCCGCCAGCGCCGCAGCCAAATGCCCAGATAGCGGGGACTGAGGTGTCTCCAGAGGGGCAGGTAGTCATTTTCGTAGGCATCCAGGAGGGAGAGGAAGAGGCGCATATCCACCCAGGAGCGACCCTCCCCCAGGGTGACCCGCAGCCGCTTGGATGGCCCCCAGGTGGAGAACATTCGCTTGCGCGTACAGTCGTTGATCACTAGGGCTGGGACGGCAATGGTCAGGGCGGCCGGCCGGGGTTCAGGCAACTTTTCCACCCGCCGCTGCCCCAGATCGAGCCACCACCACTGTTCGCCCTTGCCTTCCTGCACCCGAAACAGGAGGGTCAGGGTACCCAGACGGGGCAGCCAGGGGGGCAAAGACCGCAATAGGGCCTCGAAATAGCGCTCAAAGGCGGTGTAGCTTCCCCGTACTTGGGCCTCACGGGCGTACTGGTGCTCCAGGGTGAGGCGGTGTCGGGCTGCCAGTTCGGCAATGTGAATGTCGGTGTGTTCGTAATCGAAGGGGGCCAGCTTGAAGCCGGCTTCCGAGTCCCAGGTGCTGCCAGCGGGCATGACGATGCAGCGAGTGGTCAGTCCCCTTCGCTCGGCCTCCCGATTGCAGACCTGTTCGACCCGTGTTGGAGAGACAGCGAAAGCGTTGAAGGGCACCGTATCCCGATGCAGAAAACAGTGGTTACTGGCGAAAGGAATGGCGTAGGTGGCCCCGACCCCTAGGGCAAAGGCCGTAAATTCCTCCATGTAGTCTTGGGGAGGCCGCAGGTCACCGTAGCGCTCTGGATAGCCCTCAATGCAGTAGGGGATAGAGGAGGCACTGGAATAGCTGCGAAATACAAAGTCAATCTTGGGGAAGCGAGCCAAGATCTGGGCCAGCGGCCGGCCGAAGGCTTTGCAGTCGTTGCTGTTGAACAAGGTCACCTGGCCATTGCTGATCACCACAGCCGAGTCGACCGTGAACCCAAATTGAAAACTGTGCAAGGTTAGGTTTGGCCCTAACTGAAACGGCCGGCCGTGGGGGATTTCGCTGATTTGGCTAAAGCCAATATCCCGCAGATCTGTGACCATGCGGTGGGTGTGTACCTGGGGCACCAACAGGTGGGTATCCCTGGGAAAACGGCGCAGGGAAGGGCCGTGGAAATGATCCCAGTGGAGGTGGGTCAGGTAGATGTAGTCGGGCTTCAGGCTCGACCGCAGCGCTGGGTCAGGTTCGGGGAAATTCCACCAACTCCGCCAGTAGCAGGAGCCGATCAGCCAGGGATCGATCAGGACTGAAATCCCCTGATCTTCCACATACAACCCGGCGTGACTGACGACCGTAAAGCGCATGAGCTGTCTCCACACCCTGCCGCCAGTCTAGGCCCCCCACCGGCCGGCCGGCCACCCTACACTAGAAGTCCGGGGCCGCGTCTCCCCAATGCCCGTGTTTCAGGAACACTACTATGGCCGTCAAACCCGAATGGCTGCGGGTCAAAGCTCCCCTCGTCCCCCGTGTAGGCACTGTCAAGGACATCCTTCGGGACTTGGGCCTGAACACCGTGTGCGAAGAAGCCTCCTGTCCGAACATCGGTGAGTGCTTTAGCCAAGGGACAGCCACCTTTTTGATCATGGGGCCAGCCTGCACCCGAGCCTGCCCCTACTGCGACATCGACTTCGATAAGACGCCGCGGGGCCTCGATGCCACGGAGCCGACGCGTCTGGCCGAGGCGGTTGCCCGGATGCAGTTGCGCCATGTGGTGATCACCTCCGTCAATCGGGATGACCTGCCCGACGGGGGTGCCCAGCAATTCCAGCGGTGTATTGAGGCGGTGCGCCGACGCTGTCCTGGCACAACGATTGAGGTTCTGATTCCAGATCTGTGTGGCAACTGGGAGGCCCTGGCGGTGATCCTGGCGGCCGGCCCTGATGTTCTTAACCACAACACCGAAACCGTACCCCGGCTTTACCGGCGGGTGCGCCCCCAAGGAGACTACGCCCGGACGCTGGAGTTGCTGCGGCGAACCCGATCTCTTGCCCCCTGGGTTTACACCAAATCCGGTGTCATGGTGGGGGTGGGGGAAACCCCGGAGGAGGTCGATCAGGTGATGGCCGACCTGCGGGCCGTGGACTGTGACATTCTCACCCTGGGACAATACCTTCAACCCAGCCCTAAGCATTTGCCGGTGGATCGGTTTGTCCACCCGGATGAGTTTGACCGCTGGCGGCATTTGGGCGAGAGGCTGGGATTCCTCCAGGTGGTGGCGTCCCCCCTCACCCGCAGTTCCTACCACGCGGAGCAGGTGCAGGGGTTAATGGCCGCCCATCCTCGTCCCCGGCCGGCCGGCGCCTGCTGAGGGGGGGACTGGCCCAAGCCGTGGTCAGCACTTGACGTATTGAACCCGACTGCCCCTAGCCTGATCCCTACCGTTTCCATCAGGGGCGCTAAGACTGGCCACACCTTGAGAGAAATGGAAACCGTAACGGTCAGCACAGTTTCGGCCGGCCGCTTATTATAACAAGTTAGGATGATGCCCCCTAAGGTGGTGACCATGTCTGCGCTCCTGGTTGACCTGACCCCCGCCCACATCGCCCAATTCCAGGCGGACGGTTTTTTGATTCTGGAGCGCTTTGTGCCGCCGGAGGGGGTGGCAGCCGTCCGACCTCGCCTCGAACCCCTGTTCCACGGAGACTTCCCCACCGGTATTTACCCCGATGAGTGGTATTGGCGGCCGGGCCTCAGCCGCATGGATGTCACACGGGAGATGTGCAACGGTTGGAAGTGTGACCCTGCGGTGGCTGGCCTTGTGCTCTCCTCGGAAGTCGGACGGGTGACGGCGACCCTGGCGGGGTGGTCAGGGGCGCGCATTGGCCAGGACAGTCTGTGGGTCAAGCCGCCCAACGCCACTGAAGTGGCTCTGCACCAGGATGGGGCCTATATTGATTACCTCGATCCGCCCGCAATGATGACCTGCTGGATTCCTCTAGATGACGCCTCCCTGGCCGATGGCACCCTGGTCTATGTCCGCGGGTCTCACCGTTGGCCCTTGGTCGATGTGGCCGGGGAGTTCCATGCCCCCCAGAAGGACTATCGCTGGGCCATGCTCCAGGCGGCGGCGGCGGCCGGCGTCCCGGAGCCGGAATTGGTGGTAGTGAATATCCCCGCCGGGGGGGTGGCGATTCACCACGGGCGGACTTGGCACGGCCTGGCGCGCACGACTCGCACCCAGGGAATGTTCCACAGCATTGGCATCCACACCATTCCGGCGGCGGCGAGCTTTCACCCCCATAACCCCCCCGGCTACATCTACGGTCGGTATAAGCGCCAGGGGGATGTGTCTCTGGATGAGAGCTTTTTCCCAATTCTCTGGACGCAGACCGGCTACCGCACCCCCTGGTTGGCCGACTACTGCCCGGATTGGTTCCGGCCGGCCGAGGTGCCAGCAGCGGCCTAGACTGGGAATGGCCTGCTGATGATTGAAGGGCATGACGGCCACCACAACCCTGACCGTTGATCTGGACGAGCGGAGTTACCCGATTCAGATTGGGGCGGGCCTGCGGTCGAGCGTGGGGAATGCGCTGCGGGCGGCCGGCCGGCGGGGGCGTGTGTTGCTCGTTTCCCAACCCCCGGTGTTTAGCCCTTATGGGGCCGAGGTCGAAGCCAGTCTGCGGCAGGCGGGGTTTGAGGTGGCGGTCTGCCTGGTACCCGATGGGGAACGCTTTAAGACGCTGAAAACCGTCAGCAAAATCTATGATGCGGCCCTGGATCACCGTTTGGAACGGGGGTCTACTGTGGTGGCCTTGGGCGGCGGCGTGGTGGGAGATATGGCTGGTTTTGCGGCCGCCACGTGGTTGCGAGGGGTTGCTGTGGTACAGGTGCCCACTACCCTACTGGCGATGGTGGATGCGGCCATTGGCGGCAAAACCGGGGTCAACCATCCTAAAGGCAAAAACCTGATTGGCGCGTTCCACCAGCCTCGTGGTGTGCTGATCGACCCGGAAGTCTTGGCTACACTGCGGCCGCGGGAGTATCGAGCCGGGGTGGCTGAGGTGATCAAATACGGTGTGATCTGGGATGCAGGCTTGTTTACAGCCATGGAAGCGGCCGCGCACCTAAAGACCTACCAGCGCCTCGACCCTGGCCTACTTCAGACAATGCTGACCCACGCCTGTCAGGCTAAGGCGACCATTGTCAGCAAGGATGAGCGGGAATCGGGGTTGCGTGCCCTGCTCAACTATGGCCACACCCTGGGACATGCCCTGGAAAGCCTCACCCACTACCGCCGCTATAAACACGGGGAAGCGGTGGCCGTGGGGATGGTGGCGGCCGGCCGGCTGGCGGTGGTATTGGGCTGGTGGTCGGACGCGGAGGCCCAACGTCAGGAGGCCCTGATCCGCAAGGCTGGGTTACCCGTAGCTTGGCCAGCGACGGTTGGGGTGGAGGATACGCTGGCTACCCTCCAGTGGGATAAGAAGGTGCAGGCCGGCCGGGTGCGGTTTGTGTTGCCCACGGCTATCGGCGCGGCTCAGGTGACGGATGAGGTTCCAGCGGATGCGATTCGGGCCGTTATCCGGGGAATGCGGGACTAACGGCCGGCCGGGTTTTGTGCTAGTGTATATGCTCAGTTCACTCTGGAGAGGTGGCTGAGTGGTCGAAAGCGGCAGATTGCTAATCTGTTGATAGGCAGGTAACTCCTATCCGAGGGTTCGAATCCCTCCCTCTCCGTCAAGCAATAATAAGGATCCAACAACCAGTTTGCACGATAACTAGCTCATAAATCAAAATTGGGTAGTAGTAAATAAGTAGTGAAAGCTTCTTCAGGCAGAATCTAAAGATGCATTATAGTTGTGGACAATAGTGCCATATCAATCTTTCATGAATGAACTACCCCGCTGCAAGCAGACGGGGTATCAGAATCAAAAAAGCGTAAGCTGCTCATCTCGGTGTAGCTGGAGATATTCATTCCCCTGATCCTTGACGTATTTCGCAATCATCCCTTCATCCCCGTGTTTCCCTACTATGCTAGCAAAATAACCATCACTCCAAAACTCTCCGCCCCACAGCTTCTGTTTCAC
>JACYLR010000142.1 GCA_015272465.1 Gloeomargaritaceae cyanobacterium C42_A2020_066 | reverse complement strand
AGGTGACTGGCAGGAGGGGAACTGGATCGAGGGCTAGCCAGACCCGGCTGATCAGCAACAACAACACAGCGGTCAGGCCCAAGGCAGCCAGAATCTCTGTGCGGCTGGCGGGTGAACTTGGTGCAGAACCCATGGCTGATCTGGAGGTAAATGATGGGGCGAACATAGAATTTTGGAGATTTTGAGCTAGGCCGGCCGGCCCACTCACCTACTGACTTTGGGTAATGCCCCGGTCGCGCAATTGTTGTACAAAAAATGCCTCCAGGGAAGGCCGATCGAGGGTGAAGTGCAAAATGGTGCCGCCCGCAGCCTCTAGGCCCGTTAAGAACGTATAGGGGTTGCCCGTCACCTGGCCCTGCCAGTAATCCCCCTCCTGAGTGAAGCTGTCCAGGGTGCTGGCCAGATAGGCCTGTTCTCCCCCCCGGCCGGCCGCGTGGTAGGTTTCCCCCGTCCCCAGCAACTCCGTCAGCGACCCCACTGTCAGCAGTTCCCCCCGCGCCAGAATGGCCACCCGGTCGCAGATATGCTCCACATCGGAAAGGATATGGCTATTGAAGAAGATCGTTTTGCCCTGGGCCTTGAGTTGCAGAATAATCTCCCGCACCTGATAGCGACCTAGGGGATCGAGGCCAGACATCGGCTCATCCAAAAGCACCAAGTCGGGGTCGTTGATCAACGCCTGGGCCAACCCGATTCGCTGCACCATACCCTTGGAGTAGCGGCGGAGGGTCTTGCGGCGGGCAGCCCCTTGGGCTAGGCCCACCAAGTCCAGGAGTTGGGGAATCCGTTGCCGCTGCACCGCCCCCGGTACTTGATGCAACGTGGCCATCAAACTCAGGCATTCCCAGCCGGTGAGGGCTTCGTAGAGGTAGGGGTTCTCTGGCAGGTAACCGATGCGAGCTTTCACCCGCCGATCCCCCAGCGGCCGGCCGAGAAGGGTGCCTTGTCCGGAGGTGGGGCGGATAATGCCCAGCAGCAGTTTGATAAACGTAGTCTTGCCCGCTCCATTAGGCCCTAAGAGACCAAAGGTCTCACCCATCTCGACGGTGAGGGAGCAGCTCACCAGGGAGGCTACTTTTTGGGCCATCCAAAAGCCGGTGCGGTAGATCTTGGTCAGATCCTGCGTAGACACGGCCCGGCCGGCCGGCGTGGAAGGGGAGGTCATAGCCCGCCATAGAGATGCAGTTCCAGAATACCTTCAAATCTCCAGGGCACCCAGGCTGTGGAGCAGGTGATGGGGTTCGAGATGCAGTCGCACCCCTAAGGTTCCGGGCAACCTCGCGCACAGGTGAGGCCACAGACGAGGCCCATCCCCGCCTGTGACAACCATTGGCCCCGGAAACCGCTCCGCCCAATCGGTCACAAAATCCACCAGGCCCGCCACCAGGGTATAGAAAACACCGCTCTGAATGGCTGTGGTTGTATCCCTAGCCCAGCGGTCGGGCAGCCCATCGGGTAGGGGTACCCAGGGCAGTGCCCCTGTTTGCTGGTGAAGCATCCGGTGCTGGAGGCTCCAACCGGGGAGAATCGCCCCCCCCATCAGTCGGCCGGCCGCGTCCATGCCAGTCAGAGATAGGCCCGTACCGGCGTCAATCACCAGGGCCGGCCGGCCCCACCGTTGCCCCGCACCCCACACGGCCAAGGCCCGATCTACCCCCAGGCTGGGGTAGGTTTCCTGCAACGGGATATGAGCCAAGGTGACAACCTGGGCGAGGGGATGAACCTGCCAATGGCGCGTTGCTGCGGGTACAACGGAGACTATCCGCAATGGATAAGTCCGTTGTCCAAAGGCCCACACGGCCGTAGCATGCTCCCCTGGAGTTTGCCAGGTACGCCAAAGCCTGTTCGAGCGAAACCAAGCCCAATGGTGATGCGTGTTCCCCACCACCAATCCGAGCATCGGCCGGCCGCTTTCCCAGGCTGTATCTACCTGTGATAGGGCATCATCGCCAGACTTCAGGGAGCTGAAACCCACTGACGGGAAGCATATTTCTCCACAAGGGCCTGGGTTTGGGACAGTAACTCGGCTCGACTGTCACCCATCCCAGCGCTCATCTTGGGCACCAGATTGCGGGAATGGAGGGCCATGTGCAACTGCAAGTGGGCCACGTACTCGCCCAACGGCTCCCGTTCATGCGTGTCTGTGAAGGATGCAGCTTGCATAATGGTGTCTGTTCTCCCCTGTTGTCCAGGTGGTTGTCGCCTGTCAGGTCATGGGCAATTTAGCACAGCCCCTTTGTCAGTCTTTGAAATCCGTAACCAAGCGTTACTCTCGGCCAGAGGTCTCCTAGGATGACGGGGCTGTGGGCTACGGGGGTGAATACCCTCGCCATTGGCGTGGGGGCGGGACTGGGTATACGACTGCATCAGCATCTGTCGGCGCGCTTGGTTACCCTCCTGTTTGATGCCCTGGGGCTGCTCACCCTGGGGCTGGGCTTGGGCATGGCTATGCAGGGCCAGCAGGGCCTTGTCCTCATCCTCAGCTTGGTTCTGGGGGCGATCCTGGAGGAAACCCTAGACCTGGCCGGTCGAGTCGAGACATGGGCTACTCAGACCCAGAAAACCTTGGGTTCCCACAACCCCCGGTTTGTCCAGGGCTTGGTCAGCAGTACCCTTCTCTTTTGTGTCGGTGCAATGGCTATCCTGGGATCCTTGGAGGCCGGCCGGGGTCAATTTCCCCGCATCCTCCTCCAAAAATCCCTCCTAGATGCTCTGGCAGCTTTGGCCCTGGCCAGTGGTTTGGGCGAAGGGGTGATCTGGGCTGCTATTCCCCTCGCTGCCTACCAAGGGAGCCTGACGGTACTCGCCGCTTGGAGCCGGGACTGGCTAAACCCCAGTGTGGTGGCGGAAGTCAGTGCGGTGGGGGGATTGCTGCTGATGGGCACGGGCCTCGACCTATTAAACCTGAAGGCCATTCGGGTCGTGAATCTGCTTCCTGCCCTAGTGATTGCGGGTCTTCTAGCATCCCTCCGGTTCTCAGGTCTGTGAGACCTAGGGTAGTCCCCAGGAGCGTTGGCTTTCGAGGGGCTGCATTCGAGGGCCGTAAACACTCCCAACTCTAGGGATGGGAAGCGGCCTGTTTTGCAGGAGCTTTGGGGCCATTGAGAAAGAGAGGAATGAACCGCTCAAAAAAGGCTTGGGGGTCTCGCTTCCAGGCCCGCTGGGCAATGTCTAAGCGTGTTCCCTGCAAATCGGGGGCTAGCAGGGTTTGGGGCAGGCGCTCCATGAAATAGGCCGGCCGCTGCCAGGCAGGCAGGGTGGCGGTCACACCCAGTAAACGCTCCACTCGCCGCAGTTCTGCTCCTAAGGTGATGTCCATGCCCGATTCAAAGGCTGCTTGCTCGATCGAGGCATAGCGTATCTTTGCCGCCTCTACTTTCTGACGATGGGCTGTGCTCTGGCGAGAAAGCGTGGCCAGCCAGCGGTTGCCCCACCGCACGTGGGCCGCTTCCTCCGGGAAAATCTGTTCTAGAACCCCCTGAATAGCCTGGTTTTCCTCGGAGGGAGGGGCGGCTTTGAGGGCGGCAATGTGGCTGGAGAAGTATTCACAGCCCCGCTTTTCGGTGACGTTTATCGCTGCTAGGGAGTTGATGACAAGGTCTTCTTTGGGAGCATCGGCCTCCAGGTTGGCGGTATCCAGCAGCCGCTCAAACTCATCGATATAGCTGGTGCCGGGCGGCCGGCCGAGGGGGGCACCCAGGTCGTGCAGCAGGTCGGTCAACCACATGGCGTGGCGAGCTTCATCACTGATGTGGCGAGAGAGATCACGCACCAGTTCCCGGGGTTCGCCATCGAGCTTTTCCACCAATTCCGTGAGGTCTTTGCAACTGCGCTGCTCACTGAACCGATAGCGATTCAGGGTGATCATGTGAACTTCCCGGTCGCGCACCACCTGCTCCAGGATGGTTCGGGCACTGAAGGAACCAAACTTGCGGGGATAGGCGACGCTCATGGGGGTTATTGCGGTTTGTAACTGATTACGCCTTGATTCTAATCTACTGCTTTAATCTACTGCTTCAAGTCTGCTGGGGCCTGGAGTTGGTGGCGGATACGCTGCCAGTCCCGCAGCCACTGCTGAAGCTCATTGGGCGGGATACGTCGCGGGTCAGTGGTGCGCACGAGCAGTCGTTCTAGGGGCTGGCGCGGCCGGCCGCTGGCTTGCCACAGTTCCAGCAGGCGTTCGGGAGCCAGCAAATCACGCCCTAGGCCCAGGTGGCGCTGGAGCTGACGTTGTTCCGCCTGACCTACAAGATGCAGGACAAAATCCGTACTACCCGCTCGTGCCAACAGCCCCGCCAGGGATTCAATCTGAGTAATGGTATTGTCCACCGGGGGTGCTCGGAGAGTGATCAGTCGCCCGCGCCAGTGGTTGAAGCCCCAGATGAGCGCCAGACCCAGCACTGCGCTCTGGATTAACAGCAGGCTGACGGGCGACTGCCATAGGTACGCCCAAGGCGAGGTCAGGGGTAGGGTTTCCTTCTCTTCAGCGTCGCGGTGGCCATGAAGGTATTCATCCACCCACACCGGCCGGCCGAATTCCGTGGCCAGATCTGCTAGGAAGGCAAAGTTTCCGGGGGCATCCTGGTAGGCGTTGGCTGCTATATGAGGGGTCACGGCCGCGACCAGGCCACTTTCGCCCCTACCAGCCTGCCCTGCCCCGTACGGCTGCCAGACCACGGCCAAGTCGCCTTCTCCTAGGCGGATAAACTCACTTTCGACCAGCCGATGGCGGCGACGCGTTTGGATCAGCACAGGCCCCTTGCTGGTATCTTGCTCGGTGCGAAAGGGGACATCCGCCACGGGTGCCCGCAAACCCAGCAGGATCAGCCGATGGCCAGCCTCCACCCAGGGGCGTGTCTCACCCCAATCCGCGGATCTCAGATCAGGAAAGATGCGGATCAGGGTGATCGGTTCTTGGAGGGTTTCCAGGGCACTCAGGGGTCGTTGCCAGCGCTGCACCGGAGTTCCCCGTTGCTCCATATAGGCATACCAGGCCCCGTAGCCCGCGGGCTTGCGACTGTAGGTGGAGCCGCTATCCAAGTCGGGGCCACGGCTGGGCAGGATCAGGCCGAGGAGCACAACCGCCACCCCCAAGCCGATCCACACCCAGGTCGGTAGAGATCGCTTCATGACGCGTCCTGCAAGCGTTGGCAAAAGCGTTCGTAGGCCCACAGGCAGTCCTGGTAGCCCTCGGCGGAAACCGGCCGGCCGGCAAAGCGCCACTGTTCGTGGGTGAGGATCAGGACCTCACACCCGGCGGCAAGGGGCAGATCCTGGAGCAGACGCTGATACTCCCCATCCGGCCGGCCGGGGCTATGGGCAATGAGGGACTGATCGTGAAGATCCTGGAGCAGCGCTCGATAGAGGCAGCGGGCCGCTTCGCCATAGGCCCCTTGGTGGGCGAGGGCTTGGGCCTGGGCTAACTCATTCTGAACCGAGGGAGAACCCCGGCGGCCGGCCGGCCGGCGCGGGATACGGAAGGTGGGTCGCCGCCAGCGGGCATGCCGCAAACCCAGAACGAGCCCAACCGCCAAAGTTGTCAGGAGCAACCACAGCAGACCCCGCCACCAGAGAGGATCAAGGTCAACGTCCGGCCAGGAGGGCAGCGTGGGGTTGCCCGCCCAGAGGGATTCCCAGGTTTCGCCTAGGTGTTGCAGCAGCAGACGCCCTTGCCAGGCCACATCCGTGCGCTCGAATTCCACGGCCGAGCCACCTCCCGATCAAGCCCCCTTCAGATTAGCGCGAGCTTTCTGGGGATAGGATTGGGTTATGGCTATCTCGGTAATCCTCAGGTTCGGAGACGGGTAGCAAGATCAAGTGTGGCAGTGGGGCCGCCTGAACGCCCCGGCTGCGCCAGGTTCGACCAATATTTGCAGCTTGGATGATCGGTATAGCATGTTCCTCGTTACCCCATTTTTTATATGGACTACCAAAACATCATCACCATTGAGCCTGGGAAGCGTAGTGGCAAGCCGTGTATTCGTGGGATGCGAATCACGGTATACGACATCCTCGAATATTTGGCAGGTGGAATGACCGAAGCTGAAATTTTGGAAGATTTTTCTGAACTCACTTCTGAAGATATCAAGGCATGTCTGGCTTTTGCGGCTGATCGTGAGAAGAAATTATTCTTGACATCGTTGTGAAACTACTTCTAGATGAAAACCTGTCCGACCGGATAATTCAGAGGATTGTCAATCTTTACCCAGATTCTGAGCATGTCAAGGCGCTAGGACTGATTCATACGGATGATGGGTTGATCTGGGAATATGCAAAAGTGAATAGTTTTGTAATTGTTTCCAAAGATGCTGATTTTCATCAGCGTAGCTTACTGTATGGACATCCTCCAAAGTTTATTTATCTACGAGTCGGCAATTGTCCAACATCCAAGGTTGCTCAGGTTTTGAGGGATAACCTTGGCACAATCACCCAGTTTATAAACAGCATCTCAGAAAGCATTCTGGTATTGATGTAATGGGAGTTCATCGACTGAAGATATCCTTCAGTCCGATCCTATAGAAAACACATCTATCAATTTTCTGAACGCGCCCTTTGTTGGGAATCTATCAGTCTGGGCAGCCCCTATAGTTAGCAAACATATTTAGCTGCTCCTTGCTAGGCTGAATAAGTAGCGATTTCCTGGACTCGTTGGTTAAGTTCAAGTGGTTACTCGCTGTGGGCTACGGGTTCGGTGCGGTTATGCAGCGTAGAGGGTGATGTTGGGGATAACCGGGTGGCTGGTACTGGCGGCGATGGCTGTTGACGGCGACTCGATTCGCCAAGCAGGGGTGAACTATCGGTTGGCCTGTGTGGATGCTCCCGAATGGTCCCAGCCCTGGGGGCGGGCCAGCCAGGAGGCCCTCCAGGAACTCATGCCTGCCATCACGCATCTCGAAACCACCGATGTGGATCGCTTCGGCCGGCCGGTAGTGCTGGCCTGGATGGGGCGAGACTTGGCGCAACGACATTTGGTACGGGCCGGCTTGGCCTATGTCGATTTACGCTATCAGGGGAGCTGTCCGACCCAAAACCTCCTCAATGCCCAGAAAGCGGCGCAGCGGGAAAAGTTAGGGGTTTGGCGTGACCCGGATGCCATTCCTCCCTGGGAGTGGCGACGGGGCCGTCATTAAATCTCTCGGTAACCGTTTTCGATCCTTTACCCTAGGTTTCCATGACTGCCTCTACTTCAGCGGAACTCACCCCTCGGATCCTGGCGATTCGCCACGGCGAGTACGGCGGGTTGGGCACCTTCGCCCAAGTCTGTCATGCCTTGGGGGTTGCCCACGACTACCTTGACCCCGGCCAGGGCCAGGTCTTGGAGGGCGCGCTCCAGACCTACTCTCATGTGGTGGTGTTGGGGGGCGCGATGGGGGCCTACGAGGTGGAACGCTATCCCCACCTGCGGTTGGAGTATGACCTGATCGAAGAAGCCCTCAACCTCCACATCCCCCTCTTGGGGATATGTCTGGGGTCACAAATGCTGGCTCAAGTGCTTGGTACCCAGGTGCGCCGCGGCAGCCATGGCCCGGAGGTCGGTTGGCATTCGGTTTCTTTCACATCGGCGGCCGGCCGCGACCCCTTGTTTCAAGGCTTCCCCCAGCACCTCCAAGCCTTTCAGTGGCACTTCGACACCTTTGACTTGCCCCAGGGCTGTACGCTGCTGGCCCACTCCGATCACTATCTGCAAGCCTTTACGGACAACCGCCAGGCATGGGGTCTCCAGTTTCATCTGGAGGTGACGCCAAAAATCGTGGGCCATTGGGTACAAGAAACCCGCGACTTGGGCAACCCAGATCGGTTTGACCTGGATCAGATCTTGGCGGCCGGCCCCCAGTACTTCCCCAGCTTTCAGAACCTCGCTGAAGGGCTGATGACCGCCTTCCTCCAGCGTTCGACCCCCGCCTGGGATCAACGGGGAAACTGAGCCATCGCCTAAATCCGTTGGGTACATGAGGGGGTTAGGATGCGGGGTAACAGCAACTATTGCAACCCCAAGTCGATAGATACAGCCGTTTTTCCTTCTTGCATCTCGGCGTGATACTCAACGAAGCACTCTGAACAGGCTTAACATGAGCGGTATTCTTAGGGTGGCAGCAGTGATATATTGATTTGAAGCTGCCACTTAAGTCAGGAATACACAGATTCTAACAAGCAGGAGTCTTTGAAATGAGATTCGACACAGTTATTCTCTATGACATTGAAAATCTAACAAAAGGCTATTCATTTAATCGGAAAATTGAACAGGGTCTATCACTAAAGGAAATCACTAAAAATGTAGAGAGTCTAGATATCGTCAAGAATGTTGCAATTAAGAGAGCATATGCAAACTGGAGTGATCTACGATTAAAATTCTTGAGAAATGAAATTTTAGAGCTAGGCATTGAACCGATACAGCTTTTTGGCTTCTCGGCTAATCAAGGCAAGAATGCCGCCGATATCCAACTGGCCATCGATGCCATGGATATCGTACATACTCGGCTTTTTGTCAATGTCTTCGTAATAATTTCTGGTGATGGAGCCTTCTCTGCACTTGCCAAGAAACTTCACGAATATGGAAAAGTTGTTATTGGTGGTGCTTATCAAAACGCTACAAGTAAGGTTTTTGAAGCAGTTTGTGATTATTTTATATCGATAGAAGATCCGGATTGTGAAAGTGATATTATAACAGATAAGAATGAGATAAATCCTCCGCGAAACATTCAATCTACAAAACAAGAATTCCAAAATCTGAGACAAATAACCCCCCTTAATTGTTTGACGAGTAACCGCGAGGATATACTTAGTAAAGCAAAAGAAACAATAGGGCTTATTTTATCAGATTCTAGATGGAGAAATACCTTAAGAACCGGCATAAGTCCTTCAGTGTTTAAGGAGGTTTTTAGTTTGGTTCTGCAAAATATGACTCCACAGAGACTGGGCTTCCAGAAATTCGCCCAACTCCTCAGGTGTTTTTTTCGAGATACTGAGTTATGTCTCTATTCAAAACCGCCCTCTGATGTTAAAGTTGGGCTGAGATTTCAGCCAATCCAAGGCTACGAGATACTCTCGGACTTAGAGTCTGGAGATCCTCATTCACCAGCGGTCTATCGGTCGCTTTTGGCTGAACCGCTGCCTGTCCAATATCTACCTTCCTATGAGGTGCTTGCTAGGATTTGCTCAGAGCTTGCAGCACATCCTCTTGATCAAGAAACACTTCAGGGAGCTATCGAGAGGCTTTCCGCTTCTTTGCATGCTAATTTACCCGAGAAAACAGTTAAATCCGTGCTACAGTTACTCCAATCTGCAGATTTAATTGTGAAGGATCCACAAGATTCTGCTAGCGCCAAAACCTTTCTCAGTAGCCCCAACTCCTCTCATGAGATGATGATGGAAGGCGTTTTGAAATACCTCTTAGATAAAATCCAGAGTTTAATTGGTGAAGAGCCTCGACGAGAGGTGCTAATTCTCTCATTGGAAGAGCCTAATCCCAGCTTGGGAAATCAGGATTTTACTTAGGCTTACACTATGCACGGCTAGCCTTATCCTGCTCGCCCTCGATTAGCTAACACTAGGATAGACTTACTGTCTTGGCCCCGGATTTGGATCCAGTTTGACTCTGCCTAGCCTTACCGCGACTTGCAATGCCCCAGCCAGTGCTTTTGCTGATCGATGGTCACTCCTTGGCCTTTCGGGCCTTCTACGCCTTCGCGCGCGGGCGGGACGGCGGGTTGCGGACATCGACGGGCATCCCCACCAGCGTCAGCTTTGGTTTTCTGAAGACCTTGCTGGAGGTGTTGCAGCAGGAAAATGCCACCCACCTGGCGATTGCCTTTGATGTGGGAGAACCGACCTTTCGCCACCAAGCAGATGCCACCTACAAGGACGGCCGGCCGGAGACTCCCCCGGATTTTCACCCCGATGTGGCCAATCTCCAGGCGGTGCTCGCAGCCCTCAACCTGACAACCCTCAAGCTGCCAGGCTTTGAGGCGGACGATATTCTCGGCACGCTGGCAATCCGGGCCGCCCAGGCCGGCTACGCGGTCAAGATTTTGTCGGGAGACCAGGATTTGTTTCAGATGGTTGATCCCGACCAGGGCATTGGCGTGCTCCACTTGGGGGGCAGCGGCGGCCGGCCGACCCCCTGTGATCCGGCGGCCGTGGAGGCCAAGCTCGGGATTCGCCCCGATCAGGTGGTGGACTACAAGGCCCTCTGTGGTGACAGTTCGGACAACATCCCTGGGGTGCGCGGGATTGGCCCCAAAACAGCGGTTAGTCTCCTCAAAACCTGGGGAACCCTGGAAAACCTATATGCCCATCTGGAGCAACTCCCAGCCAGCCAACGGGAGAAACTGGCGGCCGGCCGGGAGGCGGCTTTCCATGCCCAGTTTTTGGCACGGATTCACCGGGATGTGCCTCTGGAGGTTGATCTCGATGCCTGTCAATTGCGGGGCTTTGACCTGGCGGCAGTGCAGCCCTGGCTGGAGAAACTGGAGTTTCAGTCGTTTTTGCGCCAGCTTCGCCAACTCCAGACCCGCTTGGGGGGGGTGCCCGTCGCTGCTCCCGCAGACTCTGATCCCGATCCTGACGGGGAGGACGCCCTCTGGTTCTACAGTCCTGCGGATACGGCCCGCGCCCATGCTCCGTTTCGCGTCCAGATTATCGATACGCCGGAAGCCCTCGCCACCCTGATCCACACCCTGGAAACCTGCCAGGATGCCGGCCGGCCGGTGGCCTGGGACACGGAAACCACGGGCCTAGAACCGCGGGATGCCACGCTAGTCGGCCTGGGGTGCTGCTGGGGATCTGAACCGGATCAGGTGGCCTATGTGCCCCTCGGCCACACGGCCGGCCGGATGCTGGATCTGGGGACAACCCTGGCAGCCCTGGCCCCGGTGCTCCAGAGTCCGCAGCACCCCAAGGCCCTGCAAAACGCCAAGTACGACCGGTTAGTGCTCCAGCATCAGGGCATTCACCTGCGGGGCGTGGTGTTCGATACCCTCCTCGCCGCCTACCTGCTCAACCCAGAGAGCAGCCACAAACTCGCCGACTTGGGGTATCACCACTTGGGGTTGGTAGCCCAGACCTACGACGATCTGGTGCCCCGTGGCCAAACCCTTGCAGATCGGCCGATTTTCGCGGTGGCCCAGTACTGTGGCATGGATGCCTACACGGTGTTTCATCTGGTGCCCAAGTTGCGCCACCAACTGGCCGAAGTGCCAGCTCTCCAAACCCTGTTGGAGACGGTGGAACTGCCCCTAGAACCGATCCTGGCAGAGATGGAAACCTGGGGGATTTGCCTGGATGTGCCCTACTTGGAAATCCTGGGGGCCACCTTTGACCAAGAACTCCAGCGCATCGAAGCTGAAGCCCACGCCGCGGCCGGCCGGCCGTTTAACCTCAACTCCCCCCGCCAACTGGGGGAAATCCTCTTCGACGAACTGGGCCTCAGCAAAAAGAAAACCCGCAAGACCAAGACCGGCTACGCCACCGATGCCGCCACCCTGGAGAAACTGCGGGACGACCATCCCCTGGTGGAGTGGATTTTGGAGCATCGCACCCTAGCCAAGCTCAAGTCCACCTATGTGGATGCCCTGCCCCAACTGGTACGCCCCGACACGGGTCGGCTGCACACCGACTTTAACCAGGCGGTAACCGCTACGGGGCGCCTCTCCTCCTCCAACCCCAACCTGCAAAACATCCCGATTCGCACCGAACTGGGCCGTCAAATTCGTGCCGCCTTCATCCCAGAACCCTGCTGGCGGCTGGTGTCGGCGGACTACTCCCAGATCCAGTTACGCATCCTTGCTCACCTCAGCCAGGAACCGGTGTTGGTGACCGCCTACCAGACCAACCAGGATGTCCACACCCTGACGGCTCAGATCCTGCTGGACACGGATACCGTTACGGCAGATCAGCGGCGGTTGGCCAAGATCATCAACTACGGCGTGATCTACGGCATGGGGCCGCAGCGGTTCATGCGGGAGGCGGGGGTGAGCTATGCCGAGGCCAAGGGATTTATTGCGCGATTCTACGAACGCTATCCGGCCGTTTTTGGCTTTCTGCAACGGATGGAGCGGCTCGCCCTCACCCAGGGCTACGTGGAGACTGTGATGGGTCGGCGGCGCTATTTTGAGTTCACCAGTGCAGCGGCGCGGGCTTACCGGGGCCAGCATCCTGACACCTTGAACGATGAGGGCCTCACCAAGGGGTTTAGTCCGGGGGACTCAGGTCTGCTGCGGGCGGCGGCCAACGCCCCGATTCAGGGATCGAGCGCCGACTTGATCAAGCAAGCGATGGTGCGCCTCCGGCCGGCCTTAGCAGGTTTTCAGACACGGATGCTGCTCCAGGTGCATGATGAACTGGTCTTTGAGGTGCCGCCCTCGGAGTGGCCGGCCGTGGAGCCGGTGATTCGTGCCCAGATGACCGAGGCCCTGGCGCTAAGTGTGCCCCTCCAGGTGGACATCAAGGCCGGCCGCAATTGGATGGAGGCCAAGTAACCCGGCATGGTACTGGGCGATATTGTTGTGCTCACCGCCACCCTAGTGATCGGCTGGATTCTGATCACCTGGGCGATGAAGGTGACTGCTGCTACCCTACGGGCGGCGCTCGTGGTGGGGATTATTTTGGTGATGCTGCGGGTGGGGTTTGGTATCGGGCCAGAGGAGTTACTACGCCAGGCGGGCCAGTTGCCCCAACTGTGGCAGGAGTGGTTTCCCCAGAAGCGCTGAGGGGTACTGGGTTGAGTACCGGCAGGTTAAGGAGCCAACCGTTGGCGCAGCCACTGGCCATCCCCTTGGCGAATGTAGCAGAGTCGGTCGTGGAGCCGGCTCGGCCGGCCTTGCCAAAACTCAAGGGTGTCGGGCATGACCCGGAAACCTCCCCAATGGAGCGGCCGGGGGATCACTTGGTCGGCATACCGAGCTTCCAGGGCCTGGTAGCGCTGGTCAAGGCTGGCCCGATCCGGTAGGGGCTGGCTCTGGGGGGAGGCCCACGCACCCAACTGGCTGGCCCGCGGCCGGCTGTGAAAGTAGGCTTCGGTTTCGGCCGCACTGACCCGGTCAACAGACCCCGTAATCCGCACCTGACGCTCCAGTTCGGCCCACCAGAACACTAAGGCCGCATAGGGTGTCTGCTGCAACTGTTGGCCCTTGGCACTCTCGTAGTTGGTGTAGAACACAAACCCCCGCTCATCTAGGCCCTTGAGTAGAACGATGCGCCCGGCCGGCCGGCCGTAGTGATCAACCGTGGCCAGGGTCATGGCATTGGGTTCAGGCACACCTGCTTCCAGGGCTTGCTCAAACCACAGGCGAAACTGAGCTAGGGGGTCAGGGAGGGCATCCGCTTCAAGGAAGCCCTCCCGACTGTAGTTGTGGCGGAGATTGGCGACGTGCAGGATCATGACAGAGGGAGCAAAGGCCGGCCGGCCGCGATCCTAGCTCATGACTTGGGGAGATTGGGAAGATACATCCGTCCTGCCAGCACCAGAACATCGGGCATCCCACTCAGCCTCCCCAAAGACCTGTGACTTTACCTAGGTGAGGTCGAAACGGTCGAGGTTCATCACCTTATTCCAGGCCGCCACAAAGTCCTGTACGAACTTTGGCTGCGCGTCCTCACAGGCGTAAACCTCGGCAATGGCTCGAAGCTGTGAATTAGAACCAAAGATCAGGTCAACACGGGTTGCTGTCCACTTCAGTTCACCGGTTGTCCGGTAGCGCCCCTCAAACACCGCCTTGGCCTCAGAGGTCGCCTGCCACCGTGTGCCCAGATCCACCTGCCACCGTGTGCCCAGATCCAATAGGTTCACGAAGAAATCGTGGGTCAAAGTCTCAGGTCGCCGGGTCAAGACACCCTGCTGCGTCCCGCCAAAGTTGGTATTCAACACCCGCAAGCCCCCCACCAGAACCGTCATCTCTGGTGCACTCAGCGTCAGTAACTGGGCGCGATCCACCAGCAACTCCTCCGGCCGTAGGCCCTGGTCAGCCTTCAGGTAGTTGCGGAACCCGTCTGCCTTGGGTTCTAGCACTGCAAACGAGACCACATCCGTTTGCTCCTGGGTGGCATCAGTACGGCCAGGCTGGAAGGGAACTGTGACATCGTATCCCGCGCTCCGGGCCGCCCGCTCGACGCCCGCACAGCCCCCCAAGACAATTAGATCTGCCAGAGAGACCCGCTTTCCGCCAGTCTGGGCCTGGTTAAACGCTGTCTGGATGGCCTCTAGTGTCTGGAGCACCGGGGCCAGTTGGGCGGGCTGGTTCACCTCCCAATCCTTTTGCGGGGCA
>JACYLR010000216.1 GCA_015272465.1 Gloeomargaritaceae cyanobacterium C42_A2020_066 | reverse complement strand
GGAAGCCATTGAGGTAACCGGCCTCAAACGTCTTTTCCCCAGCTATGTTCGGGATCGGATTGCAGTCGGCACCCCCAAACCCCTGAACATTAACCAACTGGTTGACAGCCTTCGCCTTCTCCAGCTTGATCCTCTGATTGCCTCGATCAACGCCGAGCTTGAAGCGGGAACTCGCCCCGGCCAGAACATTCTGCGCGTTGTAGCGACGGAAGCCAAAACCTTCCAATTGGGGATTGCCGCCAATAACAATGCAGTGGAAAGCGTAGGTACCTTCCAGTACGTGCCCTTTGTCAGTGAAGCCAATGTGTCGGGTCGGGGCGATGCCATCAGTGTTAACTACCAGGGCACCCAGGGCAGCAACGTCCAAAATTTCAGCTACACCGCGCCGATCAATGCCCGCAATGGCACCCTGGCCCTTAGCTTCCAGAACAGCGATAGCACTGTTATCCAGCCACCTTTTGATGAACTGGATATCAAGGTCACCGCTTGGACCCTGGATTTCACCTATCGCCAGCCTATGGTGCGTTCCGCAGCCCAGGAAGCGGCGTTGGGCGTCACCTTTACCCGTTCCCAGAGCCAGAGTACGGTGCTGGGTCTACCCATCCCCATCTCCGCTGGGGCCAACAATGAGGGCCAGACCCGGCTGTCTGTCCTTCGCTTTTTTCAAGACTATCTGCGTCGCGGTGCCCAGGATGTACTGGCAGTTCGCTCCCAATTCAGCTTTGGTCTCAACCTGTTTGATGCCACGATTAACCCAGAGCCGCCGGATGCCCTCTTTTTCGCTTGGCGAGGCCAGGCCCAATATGCCTACCAGCTAGCGCCTCAAACCCTCTTTTTGGTGCGGGGAGATGTTCAGGTTGCAGACCGCGCGCTGCCTGCCGTCGAGCAGTTCAGTTTGGGGGGCCAACAGAGTGTGCGCGGGTATTCCCAGGATTTTCTGATCACGGACAATGGTGCCCTACTCTCGGCGGAGGTGCGAGTGCCCCTCTGGCGTAGTGAGGACGGTCAGAGTGTGTTTCAGATTGTCCCGTTCACGGATGTGGGGGTGGGCTGGAATAACTCTGGGTTCCCAGACCCTAGGCCCAATCTGATCGCCGGGGCGGGCATTGGCCTCAACTTTGAACTGACGGAGCGGTTTAGCCTGCGGCTAGATTACGGGATTCCCCTCGTGGCAGTGCGGACGGAGGATAACACATGGCAGGACAACGGCATCTACTTCACCGTGCAATTCAGTCCCTTCCGGGGTTGGTAGTTGGCTTGCTAGTCCTCGCAGGTACGGGGGCGCCTGCTAGGGCTGCTGAGGATGGGGCCGTCACCCTGATTGAGCGCGCTAGGTCAGCCCAGGAGCGCGGAGAGTGGTTCAAGACCGAGGATCTGATTGGCCAAGCCCTTGCTCGGATTGCTCCAGGGGATCGCGTCAACTTGGCCCAGGCCCTGATGGTGCAAGGACGGTTGCTCTGGGTACAAGGGAAATTTGAGGTGGGGTTGCCGGTGTTGGAACGAGCCACGGTTCTTTACCAGCAACTCGGTGATCAGCAGGGAGAACTCCAGGCATTGATGGGCCAGGCGTTGATGTTACGGGGCTTGGGCCTGAATCAGCGTGCGCTGCGTATCCTCCGGAGGGAAGAGGAGCGGGTGGCGGGGCAGCCCAATTCCCTAGCTAAGGTACGGTTTCTCCAGGAACTGGGCAACAGCTTCCGGCTGACGGGGGATCGCAAGCGTGCTCAGGCTACGCTCCAATCGGCACTGGCGGTTGCAAAATCACTCCCTGAGGTACCCGGTGAAACCCTGGCGAGTGTGTGGGTCGCCTTGGGGAATACCGCCCATGCCCAAGGGCAGATTACGGAGGCTCTCCAGTTTTACGCGGCGGCGGCCGAGGCTGATCCAACCGGCCGGCCGGGCCTGAGCGCCCAGCTTAACCAGTTACGGCTGCTGGCCAGTGCCCCCCAATTGTCTGCCGTTCAACAGGCCCTGCGGCAAACCCTGGTGACCACCCTGCCTCAACGTCTGGCCCAACTGCCCCCCGGCCGGCCGGCGGTTGAGGCCCGTCTCAACTTTGCCCGCAGTCTGCAACGTCTGCCCCGAACCGAGGTCTCCGGCGCAACCGTTGTTTCCCAATTTGCTCAGGCTGTCGATGAGGCCCGTGCCCTGGGGGATCGGCGCACCCTGTCCTACGGGTTGGGCTACTGGGGCAACCTCTACGAGGCCGGCCGGCAATGGGAGGTGGCCCGTCAACTCACAGCCGAGGCTCTTCAGGTTGCACAACAGTTGCAAGCATCAGAGTTGGTCTATGAGTGGCAGTGGCAGATGGGGCGGCTGTACGCGGCTCAAGGGCAAATGGACTTGGCCAAGCAAGCCTATCGAGCGGCCTATGGCCTCTCCCAATCCCTTCAGCGCGATCTAGTCAATCTCAATCCCGACGCCCAATTTTCCTACCGCACCAGCATTGAACCGATGTACCGGCAATGGGTCAGTCTGCTCCTCCAGGCCCCCACCCCCGATCAGGCGGCCCTAGTCGAAGCCCGCCAGGTGATCGAGACGCTTCAGGTGGCGGAATTGAATGATTATCTCCAAGAAGCTTGTCTCGATAACACGCTCAACCTGGATCAGGTGGTGGATACCAGCGCACCGGATACGGCAGTTATTTATCCGATTATCCTGCCCGACCGTCTCGAGGTGATCCTCAAACTGCCAGGGAATTCAACCCTGCGCCACTACCGGTCGGCCATTACTCAGAATGATCTTGAGGCCGAATTGAGTGCTTTTCGGCGCAGCATTGTTGATCGCCGCACCTTCGAGACAAACTACCTACCCCGTGCCCGTCGCATCTATGACTGGGTAGTGGGGCCGGCCGGCCGAGCCTTGCAGCAGGCGGATGTCAAAACCCTAGTGTTTGTGTTGGATGGGGCGTTGCGCCAGATTCCAATGGCGGCGCTCTACGATGGCCAGCAATACCTGGTGCAGTCCTACAACATCGTCCTCAACCTGGGCTTGGAGGTCACCCCGTCCACCCCTCTGGCGCGCCAGGAACTGCGCTCATTACTGGGGGGCCTCTCGGAAAGCCGGGAGGGGTTTTCGCCCCTGGCCAGTGTGCCCACCGAACTCAAGGCCATCCAGTCGATTGTGCCCACGGCTTCAAAGTTTGTAGACCCGGACTTTACACAGACCAATCTTGCCCAAGCCTTGGCCCAGCGCCCGCCTTCAGTTATTCACCTAGCTACCCATGGCGAGTTTAGTTCTGACCCGGAGGATACCTTCCTACTCACCTGGGACGGACGGATTACCGGCAATCAATTGGGCCAACTGCTGCAACAAGGGGGCGGCCGGCCGGAATTGTTGGTACTCAGCGCCTGCCGGACAGCGGTGGGGGATGATCGAGCCACCCTGGGATTGGCCGGAGTGGCGGTGCGCGCCGGTGCCCGCAGCACGGTGGCTTCCCTTTGGTATGTGGATGACGAACTGTCCTCGCGGCTGATGATTGAGTTCTATCGGCAGTTGACACAAGCGTCGGGCAGTCGGGCGGCAGCCCTACGTCAGGCCCAACTCCAGCTATTAAGTGACCCCAACAATCGCAAATCCGATCAGCAGCAGTACGCCCATCCGATCACATGGGCTGCCTTTGTCTTGGTCGGTAACTGGCAGTAACCCTTAGTTTCTCAATAACCGAATACCCCTCGCCTTGTTGGATGTTTCACCGCGCGTATCCCTGGCTACTCAGCCGGAAGGCCCCTCACCCTAAAGTCTGTTAGGGATGTTTACGATACCGAGGCTATGGGGGTTATCCGCAGGGGGTATGGGCTGGCGACTGTTGCGGCCTTGGCTGTGGGTGGTGCGGTTGTGGGCACATCCCCCCGGCCGGCCGAGGCGGCAAGCCTGACCTGGACGCTGAGTGGCTTCACCTTCGATGATGGCACAACGGCAACGGGCCGCTTTAACTACAATGCCGATACTAATCGCTTTAACAGAATTCAGATTACGGTGGCCAACCCCGACTCGGCGAGTGCAGCCTTTCCGACCTATCCCTTTCCCCGCGCCTACCGCAACTCAGATGTGCTTTTGGGTGACCCGACCCAGTTAATTTTGGCGGAGGCCAGTGCCCCCTTTCGCCTGACACCGGGCGGCAGTTTCTTCCAGTTGTTTTTCGAGGGTAGCCTGACAAATGCCGGTGGCACCAGATCCACCTTCGCTCTCTACGGTGTTGCATTAGAGCCGACCTTTGCCGATGTGATTCCCACCTTTGGCCGTATCACCAGCACTTCTCGCTCCGTGCCAGCACCCCCCAGCGTGGTCGGTCTCCTCCTCTCTGGAGCCTGGGCAATCTGGCGGCGGTGGCATTTTGCCCAAACCTAAGCAACTTGAATCTGGATTACGGCCCCACCGGTTGACTAGGGCCGGCCGGCCGTTCTTGGCGCGGGTCGAAGGTTTCCACCTGAAGCAGTTGACTGTAAAGCTGTCGTTCCTCCGGGGTCACTGCTGTGGGAATCGCAATCTGAATTTCGACGACCAAATCCCCTACCCCACCCTCCGGCTGAGGATAGCCCCGGCCCGTCAGCCGCAAGCGTTGCCCCGGTTGAACCCCTGGAGGTAAAGCCAGTGTCACCAGACCTTCGAGGGTGGGCACCTCCACCTGGGCACCCAGTACCGCCTCACTGGGGGTAACCGGTACAGTGCAGTGCAGGTCATAGCCCTCGAGTCGCCACACGGCGTCCGGGGCCACGGTGATGCGGAGGAACAGGTCGCCGCCCTGATTCCCCTGCCCCCGGAACCGCAGCCGCTGTCCAGTCACCATCCCCGGCGGTAGTTTGACCTCTAGGCTGCGGCCATTGACTAACCGTACCCGTTCACGGCCCCCTCGATAGGCTTTAGCCAGGGGCAGTGTCAGGCGAGCCTCAATGTCCTCACCCTGGGTTTCAGGCGCGGCCGGATATCCATCGGATTCCTGGTCTACGGTGGCGGCCGGCCGGCCGGGGTAGGGCCGGGGCACACGCCGTTCGCTGCCGTTGCGGCCCCCCAAGCGCCCGAGGAGTTTTTCCACAAAATCAAGAAAGTCGGCGTACTGGCCGTAGTCGTCGGCCGCTTCAGAGCGAGGAGCCGACTGAAAACCCTGCTGCTTCCAGAACTTGCCAAACTGGTCGTACTGGGCGCGCCGCTCTGGGTCGGACAAGACGGCGTAGGCTTCCCCGACTACCTTAAACTGCTCTTCCGCCGCCTTGTTGCCGGGGTTGAGGTCAGGATGGTACTGGCGAGCCAAGCGACGATAGGCCCGCTTCACCTCCTCGGCCGGGGCATCACGGGCCACCCCTAGGATGGCGTAGTAATTGCGAAAATTCCGCATGGATATTGACTCAGGAACCCGGATGCCGGGCCGTAGGCACTACAGCCAACTATCCTCCTCCCAGGTGTCGTCACTGGGACGGCGGCGGGGTGACGCCGGTTCACTGCGGGAACGACTCTCCCGGCCGGCCGGCCGCGGTACCTCTGTCCAGTCCTCCTCCCGCCGCGACCAGGGGGGCGTCAACCAACCCTCCTCCTCGCCCTGGTTTTCAGCCCGCACTACCTCCATCAGTTCAGCCAGGGCTTCCTGCAAGCGGCCGTACTGCTGATCAAGCCGCGCCTCATTGCCCTCATTCAGGCAGCGCCGTAACTCGCGAATCTGGGCTTCAATGGCTTGGCGGCGCTCGCGCACAAACAGAAAACCAAAGTCTAGGGTAACCTGACGCAACTGCCGCTCGGCCCGCTGAATCAAGGCTTCAGCCTGGTGGCGGCGCTGGATACGCAGGCGCTGCTGCCGGTCATCAGGAGCCGCCTCTTCCGCAGCTTGGAGCAGATCCGCAATCTCCTGCTGGCTCAGGGTGGAGGCCCCCTGAACTGTGATTCCCTGTTCCCGGCCCGTCTGCCGATCCATCGCGGTCACCTGCAAAATGCCATTGGCATCGATGTCAAAGGAGACCTGGATCTGGGGAATGCCGCGGGGCGCTGGGGGAATACCCGTCAACCGAAACCGACCGAGGGACTTGTTCCCCGTTGCCATGGGGCGCTCCCCCTGGAGGACATGGATCTCAACGGCGGATTGGTTGTCCTCACCCGTAGAAAAGACATCGCCGCGGCGCACCGGAATTGTGGTGTTGCGGGGAATCAGGGTTTTCATGACGCCCCCCACGGTCTCTAGGCCCAGGGAGAGGGGCGTCACATCCAGCAGCAACACATCCTTGAGGTCACCCGCCAGCACGGCCGCCTGTACAGCCGCGCCGACCGCCACCACCTCATCGGGGTTGACGCCCTGGCAGGGTTCCCGCCGCAGCAGTTCCTGAACCAGTTCCCGCACCATGGGCATCCGGGTGGCTCCCCCCACCAACAGCACTTGGTCAATGTCGTCGGGGGTGAGGCCCGCGTCTCGCAGGGCTTGGCGCAGCGGCCGGCCGAGGCGCTCCAGTAGATCCGTACACAGCCCCTCAAACTCCGTGCGGCTGAGGGTGGTCTCCAGGTGGCGCGGCCCCTCTTCTGTAGCCGTAATGAAGGGCAGATTGATCTCCGTCGTCGTCAGGCCAGAAAGCTCGATCTTGGCCCGTTCGGCCGCTTCGGTGAGCCGCTGGAGGGCCTGGCGATCCCGACGCAGATCCTTTCCGTCGCTAGCCAGGAACTGCTCTGCCAACCAATCGACAATTTTTTCATCAAAGTCCGCGCCCCCTAGCTCCGTGTCGCCGCTAGTGGCCCGTACCTCAAAGACTCCGTCGCCCACGTCTAGGATGGACACATCAAAGGTGCCACCCCCCAAATCAAACACCAGGATGCACTGGTCGCCCTTGCGATCGAGGCCGTAGGCGAGGGCCGCTGCCGTCGGTTCGTTGAGAATGCGGCGCACCTCCAAGCCCGCTAGGCGGCCGGCGTCGCGGGTGGCTTGGCGCTGGGCATCGTTGAAATAGGCAGGAACGGTGATCACCGCGTCGGTGACCGGTTCCCCCAGATAGCGGCCGGCCTCATCGGCGAGTTTGCGCAGCACCTGGGCCGAGATTTCCTCTGGAGCAAAGTCCCGCTCGAGACGGGGGCAGTGGAGCTTAATCCGATCTTGGGCATCCCGTGCCAGGGGATAGGGAACGCGTTTGGCTTGGGCGGTCAACTCGCTGTAGAGCCGACCGATAAAACGTTTGACCCCGTAGAAGGTGTTTTTGGGGTTGAGTACGGCTTGGCGGCGGGCCAACTGCCCTACCAAGCGCTCCCCATCTTTGCTGAAGGCGACAACGCTGGGGGTGGTACGGCTGCCTTCGGCATTGGTAATGACAATGGGCTTGCCCCCTTCCACCACCGCCACAACTGAGTTGGTGGTTCCCAGGTCAATGCCGACAATTTTGCCCATGGACGCGTCTTCTGTGAGCTGGGGCGGGGTGCCGTCAGTGTGTCTCTTATTGTATCCTGCGGTTTCCCAGGGGATGGTCACCGCCGAAAATTAGCCGGCCGGCCGGCCTTGGAGCACCTGGCTGAGGGCGGGCAGTTCGTGGCGCTGCGCCCGGAGAATGAACTGGGGGGGTGGGCCGGGGTCAAGTTGCACCTGAACCCGCTGCGGCCGGCCGGCTTGGCGCCAGTACAACCCCGCGGCCAGGGGGCCAAGGAGCGCCAGGGTCGGAACGACTACGGGCGGCAACGCCGTTACACTTTCCAGGACTAACCCCAGACACACGGCGTTGACACTGACCATGCCCCCCAGGAAAAGGGTCAGGAATCCACTCGGCCGGCCGTGGCCTTCCCAGACCAACTGACGGGCTACCGTATCTTGAGCGACCAGTGTGTAGCCCTGCCCCTTGAGATGGTGATCCAGAGCCGGCACCACATCGTGGCTGGGATCGCAGGGGAGGGTGTGCTCCTGGGTGCGATCCTTGCTGGCGGCGCGGACAAAAAACACCAGTCCCACGGTGAGCAAGCCGGTTAAAACCCCGATCGAGGACAAAATCGGTAGGGTCATAGCATTCAAAAAGGATGACCTAGGCTTTGGCCTGATCTTAATCCTAAAAACTTCTGGAAAACCGAGACTTTCTTGCGGATAGGCCCCACTCTGGTAACCTTCAACACCGGACGGGCCGAGGAATCAGGCTACGCTCAACCCAGGTTGTGACGGGAGTGAACTGGTTCGTGTTATCCCAAGAATCCCTATCTCAAACATCTAGGCTATCGGCGAGCACCCTTGCCCTCGACGAGGAGCCGCTGGGTGCTGGCTGGGAAGTGGAGGCTGCGGAGGCCCCAGAAGCATTAAACCTGCCCGCCGGCCGGCCGGGCACGGATATGGTGCGCCTCTACCTCCAGGAAATTGGCCGGATACCCTTGCTCAGCCGGGATGAGGAGGTGAGTAAGGCCCAGCATGTCCAACGCTACATGCACCTGTTGGCCCTGCGGGAAGCGGCTCCTGCCGACACCCCTCTGGGACAGTACGCCCGGTTGCTCCAGATGCGGGATCAGTTGACCAGCCAACTGGGCTATCCCCCCAGTTTGGAGGTGTGGAGCCAGGCGGTGGATGTGGAGCCGGATGACCTAGAGGACGCGGTGGCGGCCGGCCGGCAAGCCTGGGCCGAGCAGGCCAATCTGAGTCTGGATGCCCTCCGCCACCAAGAGCGGATTGGTCAGCGCGCCCGCGACCAGATGATCGAAGCCAACCTCCGCCTGGTGGTTTCTGTTGCCAAGAAGTACCAGAATCGGGGCCTTGAGTTTCTCGACCTCATCCAGGAAGGCTCCCTGGGCTTGGAGCGGGCGGTGGAAAAGTTCGACCCCACCAAGGGCTATCGCTTCAGTACCTACGCCTACTGGTGGATTCGCCAGGGGATTACCCGGGCCATTGCCACCCAATCCCGTTCGATTCGGTTGCCAGTTCACATTATCGAAAAGCTGAATCGGATCAAAAAGGCCCAGCGCCAGATTGCCCAGACCTGCGGTCATACCCCCAGCCTTGCCGAAATCGCCGCGGAACTGGATATGGATCGGGATCAGGTGCGGGAACTCCTGGCACGGGTACCGCGGGCGGTTTCCCTGGAGACTCGTGTCGGCAAGGATCGGGACACGGAACTGGGCGATCTATTGGAGGACGAGGGCAGTACGCCGGAAGAGCATCTGCTGATGGAATCCCTCCACGCCGATCTCCAGGAGATGCTCGCCGACCTGACGCACCGGGAGCGGGATGTGGTTGCCATGCGCTACGGGTTGCACGATGGCCATAGCTACTCCCTGGCAGAAATTGGGCGTGCCCTGAATTTGTCGCGGGAGCGGGTGCGGCAGATCGAGTCCAAGGCCCTCCAAAAACTCCGCCAGCCGAAGCGCCGGAATCGGATGCGGGGCTATCTGGAATCCCTCAACTAGGCTCGATTGAGCTATGCGCCAGGGTTGACCCCTCCAGAGAAAGGGGGTTCTGCGGTGGTCGGGGCAGGAACTGCGCTGCTGGATGGGAGTCTAGCCGGTTGGCTATTGGCTGATGGTGCGGTTTTTCCCTAGGAAACTTGTCGTTTGGGCCAGAAGGCGCAACGGCCGGCCGGCTGGATATGCTGGGTGCATCTAACCCAGTGCATCGATCATGGCCGCCCCCCACAGTCTCGATCAGGCCCGCACCTCAGTGATCGAGGCGGCCACGGAAGGACACCAAACACTTTTTCTGGTGGGGGTAGAGCGGCACGACCTCACCCACGTGTTGGCTGAGCGCCTGCTGTACCTGATCCGGGCTGGGGTGCCGGGCTATAGCATCCTGGTTTTGACGCCAGAGCACCGCCGCAGTCGGGTGTACGAGCGCCTCTGTCAGGCACCGGAGTTGGGGCCTTTTGCTTCGGTACAGGTGCAGACCTTCTATGGCTTGGCTCACCAGATGGTGCATCTGTTCTGGCCCTGGGTGGCCGAGACCCTCGCCCTGCCCCAACCCCAGCGGCCGGCCGTCTACCTGACCTACGAGACGGCCCAGTACACCATGGCGGAGGTGCTGGCCCCCTATCTGGAGCAGGGGGTCTTTGCCGATTTGACCCTGCGGCCCCAGCGCCTGGTTTCCCAACTGCTGGACAATCTCAATAAGGCGGCGGTCAATGCCTATCCCCTGGAGCTGGTGGAAGCTCGCCTGCGCGCCGCGTGGACGGGGGAACGCCATCGACTTCAGGACTACCACCAAGCCCAGCAGTGCATTCAGGCTTTTCGGGCCATCTGCCGGCAGCGGGGCTGGCTGGACTTCTCCCTGATTTTGGAGGGGTTTCGGGTACTGATGGATCACCCCCCCTTTCAGCGATTTTTGCGGGATCGCTACCGGCACCTACTGGTCGAGGGGCTGGAGGAGTCGGTGCCCTTGGCGCAGGATTGGCTGTCCCAGCATCTCCCCACCTGTGAGTCGGCCCTCCTGGCCTGGAATCCAGAGGGGGGGTATCGGACGTTTCTGGGGGCTGCGCCCACCTCGGCCGGCCGGCTGCGCGACCTTTGCCAACGGGTGGTGGAACTGGAGGCTCCCCCTTTGACGACGGGCATCGGGGCCTTTATCGATGGCCTACGTGCTTTTGTCCTGCGCCAGACCTTCAGCCGGCTGCCCACGCTACCAACAGGCGTCCAGTTACTGCTGCGTCGCTACCGAGCCGAGATGATTGACGCCGCGATCAAGGCCCTAGAACGCCGGATTGCGGGGGGGCTGCCTCCAGACCAGATCGCCCTTGTGGCCCCCTATATCGACGGGGTTTTGGCCTTTAGTCTGACCGAGCGCCTAGTGAAGACGGGCATTCCCCATACCCTGGAGCGCCGTTCCCAGAGTCTCCGGGAGGATCCCTGGATTCGGGCTGTCTTGACTCTGGCAACCCTGGCCCATCCCGATTGGCAGCGCCGGCCGGCCGAATTTGCCATCGCTACAGCCCTAGAGAGGGTTTTGCCCCAGCTTGATCCTTTGCGGGCGACCCTATTGGCCCAGCGCCTGACTCGGCCGGCCGGGTTTGGCCTCCAGCCCGTGACAGAGTTAACGGAGAGTGAACGCCAGCGGATTGGCCAAGACCCCCTAATGGCCTACCAGCGTCTCTGGGGTTGGTTGGAGACCTACAGCAACGAAACCCCTTCGCCCCTGGATGCCTTTCTCTGTCGCCTGTTTGCGGAAGTCTTGTCCGGGCCAGACCTCCAGCCCTCCCAGGCCCGGGCCTATACCCAACTGGTGGAATCTGTGAAGCGGTTCCGCGAACTTGGCCCCGCCCTAGAGTGGGATGACCTGACGGCCGGCCGGGCCTACCTGGAACTCGTGGAACAGGGGGTTGTGGCGGCCCAATACGCCCTAGATGGGCCGGAAGTCTCCCAGGGGGTGCTGATCAGCCCCATCTATCCCTATCTTCTGGGGGAGCATCACCATCGGCTTCAGGTCTGGCTGGATGTGGGCAGTAGTGATTGGTGGTCGCCACCCCAGCAGATTTTGACCCATCCTGTTGTCCTGGGACGGGAGTGGCCGGCCGGCCGGGAATGGACTCCTGAGGATGATCTAGCGCGTCGCCAACAGATTCTGCTCCAAATTACCCAGGGTTTGGGGCGGGCTTGTGAGGGTGAACTGATCCTGTGCGCCAGTGAATTGGACAGTGGTGGAAATCCGATGGATAGTCTGCTGCTGCGGGCGGCCCAGTGGTTACTCAAAACTGACTCAGCCATGCCAGCATCGGTTGCTGCCCTCTCAGGCAATAGGCTTTAGGTTAGGGTTTCGTTGCCGTGCCATCCTCATGGAATCTGTTGGTTGAATCCGTAAATCTGAGACTAATCCCCTCTAAAGCTGTGTTCGAGACCCTGTGCCAGACCCAGTTCGGTCACCTATGGGCATGGCACAAAACCATTGCCTCTAGGGCGGCCGGTACCAGTCGCTAGACTGAGTTTATGTGGAACTCTCGATGCAGTCTCCAGGAGATTATTCATGCCTTGCAGCTTATTTAGGCTTAAGAAATGGGTCAGTGGGAGCAACCCTGGATTGAGAGATAGACACCCAGCGTGATCAACCTGGAAGACGCCACACGCCAAACCTGGCTTCAGCACGTCCGGCCGGCCGACTGGGTAAACCCCGTGCCCCAGGAACGCTACCACCTGGTTGTGGTGGGGGGCGGGCCGGCCGGCCTAGTGGCGGCCGTGGGGGCGGCGGGATTGGGGGCCAAGGTAGCCCTGGTGGAAAAACACTGGCTGGGGGGCGACTGCCTGAATACGGGGTGCGTGCCCTCCAAAGCTCTGCTCCGGCCGGCCCATCTCCTCGCTGAAGTGCGGCAGGCGGCGACATGGGGACTGGGAATTGACGCCGGCAGGCCAGACTTTGGGGCAGTGATGGCTCGTGTGCGGCAAGTACGGGCCGATCTGAGTCACCAGGACAGTGCCGCTCGCTTCCAAAGCCTAGGCATGGATGTGTTTCTGGGGGCCGGCCGGTTCACGGGGCCGCGCACGATTGAGGTGGCTGGTCAGACACTCCCCTTCAAGCGAGCTGTAATCGCCACCGGGAGTCGGCCGGCCGTGCCAGAGATTCCAGGTCTGGCTGAAGTGCCCTACCTCACCCATGAAACGATTTTTGAACTCACGGAGCGGCCGGCCCGTTTGGGGGTCATTGGGGGTGGGCCAGTGGGGTGCGAATTGGCCCAGGCGTTTCACCTATTGGGCAGTCAGGTGTGCCTGATCCACCACAGCGGCCAACTGGTACCCCGCGAAGACCCGGAGGCGGCCCAGATCCTCCTCGATCAGTTGCGGCAGCAGGGCCTCACGGTTCATCTCAACAGCCAGGTTCTCCACGTCGGACAAGGCGAGCAGGGCTATCCCCTCCTCATCGATACGCCGGCCGGCCGGGTCACCCACACCGTCGATGCCATCCTGGTCAGTGCAGGACGAGTGCCCAATGTCGAAGGGTTGGGCCTGGAACAGGCGGGTGTCGCCTATGACCTGCGGCAGGGAGTCCACGTCAATGACTTCCTCCAGACCACCCACGCGCCGATCTACGCCGCCGGGGATGTCTGCCTGCCCTGGAAATTTACCCATGCTGCCGATGCCGCCGCCCGGATCGTCCTCCAGAACGCCCTATTTGCGGGTCGCAAGCGCCTCAGCCACCTCACCGTGCCCCGCGCCCTCTACACCGACCCGGAGATTGCCCAGGTGGGTCTCGCACCGGACGAACTCCAGCACCACGGCCGGCCGTTCCAGACCGTCACCGTGCCCATGGCTGCCCTAGATCGGGCCGCTACCGATGGCCACACCCTGGGGTGGATCAAGGTCTACGCCCAGCCCCGCAGCGGCCGCATTCTAGGGGCCACGGCCGTGGGACATCAAGCGGGCGAATTAATCGGCAGTCTCACCGTAGCGATGATTGGCCGCCTGGGACTGGCAGACCTCGCCCAGGGTATCTTTCCCTATCCCACCCGCACCGAAGTTCTGCGCAAGCTGGGGGACAGCTACCGTCGCACTCAACTCACTCCCAGCGTCAAACGACTTCTTCGTCTTTGGCTCCAGGGGGGGGTCTAGCCCTAGGGAATCATGGAGCCTGAACCCAGCCCGGTTGCTGTTGGTGTCCACCCAACTCCCCTCCAAACACCAGTCTGGTACGAATCCTGGCGTATCTGGCTGGGTTTGCTATAGTGGGGCTACGATTTTGTTTTCCTCGACACATTCTGTCGTCAACAGAACGAGGATTGACGGAGAGGTTGGTCATTTTGATTGCAGACCTGAAGACCAGGCCGGCCCTAGGGTAGGCGTGGTACAGGCTTGTCTCAACCGTCACTGAGGCTTGTTCTCCTTGACCACCTGTCTAGCCCAGCCCTTCCCGGCCCACGTCCAGCGCTTCCCCAACGGTCTCAAGCTCATCCACCAAGAACTGTCCGCTACAGGCGTTGTGGCGGTGGATGTGTGGGTCGGGGCGGGGGCGCGCCTCGAATCCGATGCGGAACTTGGCGTCGCCCATTTTCTGGAGCACATGGTCTTCAAGGGTACGGAGGCCACGGCCCCTGGGGTATTTGACCAACTCATCGAAGCTCACGGAGGCATCACCAACGCCGCCACCAGTTTGGATTACGCCCACTACTCGGTGGTGACTGCCGCCAGTCACTGGCAACAACCCCTGATCACCCTGGCCGATCTCCTTCTGGGGGCGGCCATTCCAGAGGAGGAGTTTTGGCGGGAACGGCAGGTGGTGTTTGAGGAATTGCGCCAGACCCAGGATGACCCGGATTGGCTGGCTCACCAAACTCTGCTGGAGGTGGCCTACGGTGCCCACCCCTACTGCCGCCCTATCCTTGGCACACCCGAATCCCTCACCCAACTCCACCCCGAAACCCTGCGCCGTTTCCATCGCCACTATTACCAGCCTGCCAACATGACCGTGGTGGTGGTGGGAGCCGTTGGCTTAGATGCG
>JACYLR010000232.1 GCA_015272465.1 Gloeomargaritaceae cyanobacterium C42_A2020_066 | reverse complement strand
AATGTACTCCCGATCCTTGTAGCCATTGCAGATCAGCAGGGGCGGATCGGGGTCATCGCTGGGCTTGAGGGTGGCTAAGGCGATCAGCAGTTCCGGCTTCGAGCCGCACTCCAGACCAAAATGATGGGGTTCACCAAACCGCACCAAATCCTCGACCAAGTGCCGCTGTTGATTGCATTTGACCGGGAAAACTCCCCGGTAGACGCCGGGGTAGTTGTAGCGGGCGATGGCGCGGGCAAAACAGGCGTGGAGTCGTTCGATCCGATCCTGGAGGATGTCGGAGAAGCGGATCAGCAACGGTAGGGAAAGGCCCCGCTGCTGGAGGGCTTGCACCAACTCAAATAAATCCAGAGATCCACCCCGTTCACCCATCGGCGAGACCGTCACATGGCCGGCCGCGTTGATCGAGAAGTAGGGTTCACCCCAGCCGCGAATCCGGTAGAGTTCCTCGCTGTTTTCAATGCTCCAGGTCGAGGCTTCCGGGGACTGGGGCAAGGCAAGCACAGGCAGCGGGCCAGCAGTCATCGACGGGTTCCCCCAACGCACAGGCTACTCAATCTATCGCATATCTCAGGGGCTGCGGCCGGCCGGCCCGCCAGGGGAGGGTAGGATAGTCACACTTCACAATTTGTTTCGATTTTCTCCCACTCCCGGCCGGCCGCCCCTGTGAACCTACTTCTCTTTTTGTTGCGCTCCTCCTGGCTCTTGGTAACCCTGGCCATTACGGCCGGGTTTATTAGCGGCGGATGCAGTGCGGGTCTGATCGCGCTGATCAGCCGCGCCATCAGCCAGGGGGCAGTGGCGGAAATCCCAGCCCTGGCCATCGGCTTTGGCGGCTTGGCCCTGATTGCCCTGGTCACCAGCATCCTCTCCCAGGTGATGCTGATCCGCCTCTCCCAGAAGGCCGTCTTTGAGCTACGCCTCCAACTGGCCCGCCAGATTTTGGCCGCGGACTTGAGCCGCCTCGAGGGTCTGGGGAACCCCCGGCTCTTGGCCACCCTGACGGAGGACATTCAATCCGTGGCCAATGCAGTGTTTATGATTCCCTTCCTCTGCATTGACCTGGCGATTGTGGTCGGTTGCCTCACCTACATCACTTGGCTCTCCTGGTTGGTGCTGGTGCTGGTGCTGGGCCTGATGGGGGTGGCGGTGGGCAGTTGCCAGTTGTTGATCAATCAGGGCAGCAAGCGCCTGACGCTCGCCCGCGAAGTCCAGGATGATCTCTATGGCCATCTGCGCAGCCTGACGGAGGGCATCAAAGAACTCAAGCTCAACTACCGCCGCCGCCAGGCTTTTATCCAGGAGGACTTGGAGGTCACGGCCGGCCGGTTTCGCCGCCACAACATTGAGGGTCTTACCCTCTTTTCCGCTACCAGTAGTTGGGGTAAGTTAATCTTCTTTTTTGCGATTGGTTTTGTCCTCTTCTCCCTCCCCAAACTACTGACCCTGCCAGCCCAAACCCTGGCCGGCTACATCCTCACCTTCACCTATCTGATGCTGCCGATGGACAACCTGATCAACGGGTTGCCCGTCCTCAGTCGAGCTGGGATTGCCCTGACGAAAATTGAGTCCCTGGGCCTGGACTTGGCTCAGCACGCGGAGCAGGAGTCGGTGCCACCTGCCATCCATACCAATTGGGAGAAGCTAAGCCTTAGTCACGTCAGTCATATCTATCGCCAGGATGAGGAGGACGGTTTCACCTTCGGCCCGGTGGATTTAACGCTCTATCCTGGGGAATTGGTGTTTATTATTGGTGGCAATGGCAGTG
Organism: Gloeomargaritaceae cyanobacterium C42_A2020_066; assembly: GCA_015272465.1. Classification (GTDB taxonomy): domain Bacteria; phylum Cyanobacteriota; class Cyanobacteriia; order Gloeomargaritales; family Gloeomargaritaceae; genus JACYLR01. The sequence continues at coordinate 12,583 of JACYLR010000232.1, read as the reverse complement.
GCAAATCAACCCTCAGTAAGTTGATCACCGGGCTATACACGCCGAGTCAGGGGGAGGTTTGGCTCGATGGGGAACCCATTGACAGCCATAATCGGGAATGGTATCGCCAGCATTTTTCCGCCGTATTTTCAGATTTCTATCTGTTTGAAAGACTTTTGGGATTAGATAACCCCGACTTGGATGCCAAGGCTCGCCACTATCTGCAAAAGCTGCAACTGGAGCACAAGGTCGAAATCAACCAGGGTCGTCTGTCCACCACAGCCCTTTCCCAAGGTCAACGCAAGCGCCTGACCCTCCTGGTAGCTTACCTGGAGGATCGCCCGATTTACCTCTTTGATGAGTGGGCGGCGGATCAGGATCCCCAATTTCGGGAAGTGTTTTACACCGAATTTCTGGCGGGTTTACGCAACCAGGGGAAGACGGTGCTGGTGATCAGCCACGATGACCATTATTTCCACTTGGCGGATCGGGTGATCAAGCTCAACTATGGCCAGATTGAGTACGACCGCTATTTGACGGCCGGCCGGTGAAAGCTGCATTGTCATAGTCTGCTCAGCCCTCAACTGAAACACCCGGGTGCCGGGGGATTGGCAAGCCCTAAATCGACGGCGAAAACCTTGGTAAACAGGGCCTATCCGAACAACAAAAAAGGGGCCTCGTGGAGACCCCCCGGCAGTGAGGTTGACTAAGGATAGAAGCTCAGCAGGGCCTACAGCAGGCCGAAGAAGTGGAGCACGCCTTGACCGCTCAGGGCTTCGACAATCAGGGCAGCCACAAAGCCCAACATTGCCAAGCGGCCATTCCAATTTTCAGCGCCCAGGGTAAAGCCCCAGCTCCAGGCATTCCGTGTTTCGTTGCTCATGGGATCCTCCAGGGGGTCATACCGGATTTGTTAACTAATGTAACCTGCTTTCGCCATGAGTGCAACTTTTCTTAACGATAGCCCAGGTCAACCGCAATGCGGTGGGCGCAGGCAAACCCGGAAAAAGCAACAGCATTGAGGCCCTGCCCCGGAAAGGTGCTGTCCCCGACGCAGTAGAGGCCCGGCACAGCAGTGCGGTTGAAGGGCATGGTCAGCAAGCCCGGTAGGCGGTAGCGCGGAATGGGGCCATAGGTGCCGTCCCGCCGTCCCAAAAACCGGCGATGGGTGCGGGGGGTGCCCACTTCCTGGTGGTCAATGGCTTCGGCCAAACCGGGCCACAGGCGATCCAGACGGGCAATGATCCGGCCGGCCGCGGCCTGTTTTTCCGCGGCGTAGTCCTGGGGGGAAAGGCCCTGCCAGTCCGCCAGCCAACTGGGGGTAAAGGCATGGACAATATGCCGGCCGGCCGGGGCCAGACTGGGATCGAGCAGGGTGGGAATCGAGACAAACAGGGTCGCTTCCGGGGTCTCCATCTCCGCCCAGTCCTCCAGCAGGACATGGTGGCAATCCGTATCCGGGGGCAAAACTTCTGCGGCCACCCCCAGGTGCAGACTGAGGAAACTGGGGGACAGTTGGTAGCGCCGTCGCCAACGGACTTCCCGCGGGGGGATTTCCGGTAGCAAGTCGCCAAAGGTGTCCCAGCGGGTGGCATTGGAGACAATGCGGCGGGCGCGGAACACTTCACCCGTGGCCAGTTGCACCCCAACAGCCCGGCCGGCCTCGGTGAGGATGCGTGTCACCCGGGAACGGTAGCGAATCTGGCCGCCGTGGCTCTCTAGGCCCGCCACCAGCTTGGCCGCGATTTGTCCCACACCACCCTTGGGATAGTTGATGCCGCCGTAGTGGCGATCCGAGAACACCATGCCCGCATTGATCATCGGCGTTTGCAGGGCTGGCACCACCGACCAGATGTAGCACTCCAGGTCAATGAAACTGAGGACTTCGGGATCGCGAATGTAGCGCCGGGCCACATCGCCGACGTTCTGGGGCAGGTATTTCACCAAGCCCAGGCACGACCCCGGCCGTTGGGCAAACACCCGCAGCAGGTAACGGGGTTCCTCCAACGAGAGCAGTTCCATACTGTTCAGGCAGCGGAACACCTGCCAGCACTCGTCGTAGAACTGGCGCAGGCCGGCCGCTGAATCGGGGAACTGGGTAGCCAGCTCACTCAGGAAAGTTTCGTAGTCGCGGTGGACGCGGATCGACCGGCCGGCCGGCAAGTGGTAGTGCACCTGCACCAGATCGGGGAACGTCTCCAGGGTTTGCCCCACCGCCGCCAGGGCGCGGGTGAGCAGATTGGTGGTGCCCTGGGTACCAAAGCCGAAAATCATCGAGGCCCCGACATCGAAGTGATAGCCTGCCCGCTCGAAATAACCGGCACTGCCGCCGGGGATCAGGTAGCGCTCCAACACCAGCACCTGGGCACCCTTGGCCGCCAGTTGGGTGGCGGTGACCAGGCCACCGATGCCTGATCCCACCACAATGACATCCCAGTCCGTTAACTTTTCTGGAAGGTTTCTAGTCAGTATTGACAGCACGGGTATGATTTTTCTTGCGTAGTACCCACTTTACAATGGGTTTCTCACCTGCTTAACCTACTTGGGCGTCACCCAGAACACACGAAAAACCGCCTCAGCGGTACTCTAGTGAGTAGGAAGCATACAGCTATCTACCAGGGTAACGTCTCTCCTTGGAATCTCAAACGGGTCAAGTTGGAATCGCACCAGGGTCTAGGTCTCATGTCTTGACCTGACCCACCAGATCCTCAGATCGTCGTAACGCCTTGCCTTTGTACCCTAAAACACTCTAGTTGGATGTATTGATGTGTCCATGACCTCACTTCAAAGCCTGACAATGACTGACCGGCGCTGGTCCCTGGAAGAACTGGTGCAGGTTGCTAATCAATTGCTGCCCCAGTACCTGCCCCAGGAGGCCCGTAGCGGCCGGCCGCTGGAGGAGGTCAACCCCCGACTGGTACGCCACTACACCACCCTCGGACTCCTCGATAAACCCCTCAAGGTGGGGCGCGAGGCCCGCTACATCTACCGCCACATCATTCAACTGCTGGTGGTGCGGCGGTTGCTCACCGAGGGCTACAGTGCCCAGGTGCTCAGTACGCTGATGACCGACACCACCACTGAGGAATTGGAGGCCCTGCTCCAGGGGGGCGTCCAGTTGACCCTCGGCACAGCCAATCCGGCGCTGGTCGGGTCGCTGCGCGCAGTCGCAGCCCCGGTGCGCCATGCGGTGGCCGAAGCCCCAGCCGACACCAGCGAGGGCGGTGAGGCGCGGCCAACCCGGTTGACGCGGTTGGAGGTGATCCCTGGCCTGGAGGTGCAGGTGCGGGAAGAATTCACCTATCCGAGCAGTTTGCAGGAACGCCAAGCGCTTCTGGAACTGATCGGTCAGCAGTTGCTACAGGTGACCCGACGGCGGCGGCGGGGGGTCGGCACCTAAACGCCGACAGGCATCTAAGGAGTGTGATGTGGCACTGGGGCGCTTAGGCGAGGCCGTGCATGCCAGTGTTGCGGCCCTTTTGGACGCCCATCCCGAACCGTGGCCCGATGATGTGGAACCCGAACGCGTTGCCCTCAGCACGTTGTTGGCGCGCCTGGATCAGCCCGTGCCCCAGGTGGTGGCCGTGGGCTTGGTCAGTCGGGGCAAGTCAAGTTTGCTGAATGCCCTAGCCGGCCGGCCGGTGTTTGCTGTCGGCCCCACCCACGGCATTACAGCCTGGCCCCACACCCTGCGCAGCGATTGGGGCGGCCGGCCAGTGGACTGGGTGGATACGCCGGGCTTTGACGATGCGGCCAATCCAGAGCGGGAGGCCATGACCTGGGCCGCGGTGCGGGCGGCGGATCTGGTGCTGTGGCTAACGGCCGGCCCGCCGACACCGCGGGAGGTTGCCCTCTGGGCGGAGTTACGCCGCGCCGAGAAACCGGTGGTGATCGTCCTCCACAAGCAGGATCGATTCCCCGATTGGCGGCCGGCCGACCTGCGAGCAGCCCTGGGTATTGGGGAGGATGCGGCGGTGACCCTAGTCTGTAGCCAAACACTCCCGGAACCGGGGCCGCCGGCCGGCCGGGCCACCCTCAGGGTTTCCCCGTCCCACTTGGCTGATCTGCACACACTCCTAGACAGCCTGTTGTCCCAACCCCTGGTGCTCGTGCATCTGCTGGTCTGTCAACGGCGCGTCCTGCGGGGCTTAGCGGCAGCACGGATAGCAGCCTGTCAGGGGACGGCCGGCCGACTGCGCGGTGGCTACCTGCTGCTCCGGGGCATCACCCTGGGACTCGGAACACCGGTGCTGCTGGGGCTGGCGCTGAGTGTCCTCCTGGATCTGGGCTACGGCCGCTTCTTGGGTCGCTTGTATCAGTTGCCCTTCACCAGCCATGGGGGGGAACTCGTCTGGCGGCAACTGGGGGTCAATCTGGGGTTGGTGGGCTTGGGCTGGGGCCTGGGATTGCCCTGGACTGATCCAGGGATGGGCTGGGGGATCAGTGCCCACCTAGTCAGCCTCGCCCTGAACCTGGGGGGCGGCTGGCTGCTCAGTGCGCGGATGGCTGTGTACCTCCAAAAAGGGGCAACGTGGGCTGTCGATGGCCCCGACTACCATTTACACCATCTCGCCGATGCCCTGCCCTTCCACAGCCTCCTGGGCCGCTTCTGTCGTGCGCTCCAGGTTGCGGAGTAGGTCGCGGACGCGCCCGATGTCCTTATCCCCGGGCTGCCGCTCCACCCCGCTCGACAGGTCAACGCCCTGGGGACGGGCCAACTGCACCGCCTGACCACAGTTTTCGGGTGTCAGTCCCCCCGCCAGCCACCAGGGTGCGGCCGGCCGAAATTCCCGCAAATCAGCCCAGTTGAGGGTTAACCCAGTACCGCCAAGCTGGTCAGGATGGTAGGCATCGAGGAGGAGGGTACCGACCACACCCAGGTATTCGGTTGCCTGTCGCAAGGTTAGGGAATCGCGCACCCGCAGCGCCTTGATCAGGATCAAGTCGGGGCGTGCCCGGTGCAGGTGCTGGCAGAATGCGGGCGGCTCGGAACCATGCAACTGCACCCCATTCAGGCCGGCCGTGTCTACGGTGGCGAGGATGGTGTCTAGGTCAGCATTGGCAAACACGCCGATCCGCCGCCCCTGCCAACCCGCCAGGGCGAGGGTAATCTGACGAAACACCGCGGCCGGCCGATAGCGCGGCGATTGGGGGACGCAAATAAAGCCCAGGGCCTCCACCCCCAGTTCTGCCAGGGCGACCGCCTGATCAACCTGGGTCAGGCCACAAATCTTGACGGCCGGCCGTGCCACTAGTCGATTTCGATCCCGCGGCCCGTGGTGAAGCCTCCCCGCGCTGCCCGTTTCTGCTGGCGGGTTTCCTCAATTGCTGCCGGGGTAATGCCGTAGAGTTGGGCGAGGGTGTAGACCACCTCCAGCACATCCGCCGCCTCTTCTAACACCTGCATCATTTTGTCGAGCCGCTGGCCACTGGCCGCCTGGATCAGTTCCTCGGTCTCCTCTTCCAGCTTGGCTAGGAGGGCCTCCTGGTAGGCTTTGCCCTCGTAGTGGCGCAACCGGCGCGGGGGTTGAGGTTCGGGCATCTTGTCCCGCACCAGCTTGTGTCGCCGCACCCGATAGTTGCCGTCGCCCATGGTAGCTCCATGGTAATCCAGCTTACGCAGAACGTCGCCCGCAGCCTGTCACACTCCTTAACTAATCGACCTGCGGCCCTTACCCAGCCCAGAAGGTGATCTAGGACACAGAGACGCGGGGGCCGGGAAGGGGGCGTACTATCCTGGTGGCCAGAGTCTTTCAGAACCTGCCATGCCCTTGACGCCTGAACAACAAGCTGCCGCCTGGGCACCGGGAAGTGTGGCGGTGACCGCCGGGGCGGGTACAGGCAAGACCCATCTACTGGCCGAGCGCTACCTGTTCCACCTGACGGGGCAGGGCCATTCCCCCCTGGCGGTGGTGGCGGTGACCTTTACCGAAAAGGCGGCCGCAGAGCTCCGGCAGCGGATTCGCCAGCAGGTCTACGAGCGTCTCCCCGGCCGGCCGGATTGTCTGATGGAGCTAGAGACGGCCCAAATCAGCACACTCCATGCCTTGGCGGCGCGCATCTGCCGCGACCACCCGGAACAAGCCGATGTTCCCCCCGACTTTGCCATCCTGGCCGACACCCTCAGCGGCCTCTGGCTGGATCGCCACGTGGAGCGGGTGGTGGGCAATCTGGCGGCGCAGTATTGCGACCGGATTTCCTATGGCCAACTCCGGCCGGCCCTCCAGGCTCTGCTTCGGGATCCCTACACGGCCCAGCAGGCTCTGGCGGTTAGTCCTACCACCTGGCCCGCCCAGATCGCCGCCATCCAACAGCAGGCCCTGGCGGAATTCCTCACGGATCCAGCTTGGCGGGCGGCCTGCGCCCTCCTCCAGGGGGTGGAAGGCCAGGCCGAGGATCGGCTAGAACTCTCCCGCCGGGAAGCCCTAGAGGCCATTGCAGCCCTGGAAACCGGCCGGCCGGCCGCCCCCGCTCTAACAACGCTGGCCAGGCTCAAAACCCTGGGGGGCTGGGCCAAAAACTGGCCTGTAGGACAGATCGGCCCGGTGCGCGATGCCCTCAATGACCTGCGCGACGCGGCCCGCAATGCCCAAAAGATGGGCCTGGTTGCCCTAGAGATGGGGCCGTGGGACGAGGTGCTGATCGGGATGCTGCCCGCCCTCAAGGATGCTTTTCAGGACGCGATCACGGCCCTCCAACACCTGAAGAGCGAAGCCCGTGTCCTCGACTACGCCGACCTAGAACTGGGTGCCCTGCGCGCCCTGGCCCACCCAGAGGTGCAGGCGTACTACCACGAACGCTGGCGGGCCTACCTGGTGGATGAGTTTCAGGACACCAACCCGGCCCAAGCGGAATTACTGGCGCAACTCGTGGGGCCGGCCGTGCTCACCATCGTGGGCGATGAAAAACAGTCCATCTACAGTTTCCGCCGCGCCGATGTCACCGTGTTTCTCCGCTACCGGGAAACCATTGCCGATCAGGGCGGCCAGATTTGCCCGCTACAGACCAGTTTCCGCACCCACAGACCCCTGGTGCAGGTGATCAACCAGGTGTTTGCCCCAGTTTTGGGGAACCTGCACCAAGACCTGCTAGCCCATCGCACCGAAGCACCCGAGGAGGGGCCGCACCTTCAGGTGTTTACGCTCCAGGGAGAGCACCTAGAGAAGAAGATCCGTCAGCGCCAGGAAGCCCAGTTTGTTGCCCAACGCTTCAAAGCCATGCTCGACCAGGGGTGTGCCGTCCACCCCAAGGGCAGTGCCCGGCGGCCGGTGCAACCGGGGGACATGGCGATTTTGTCCCGCACCTGGGATGGTTTGGAGGTCTACGGGGAAGCCCTGGAAGCCCTGGGTATCCCTGTGGTTCTGGGGGGTGGCACTGACCTGCTCTCCACTCGGCCGGCCCAGGATGCCTGGGCGTTGCTGCGCTGGCTCCTCGACCCGACGGATACCCTAGCCCTGGTGGCGGTGCTGCGTAGTCCCTGGCTAGCGGTGAGTGACCGGGTGTTGTTCAGCTTTGCCCAGACCCTGCCCAAGGGGGCGGACTGGTGGACACATCTGCGGGATACCGATCTGCCTGAGTTGCGGCCGGCCCAGGTGTTTCTCGCAGACTTGGCGGCCGGCCGCTATGGGTCTGTCCCCAGTCAACTTTTGCAGGCCGCAGATCTCCAGCGAGGCTACACGGCGGTGCTGGCCAACCTACCGGATGGGGAACGGCGGCTGGCGGACTGGCAGGGTTTCCTCACCCTACTGCGTACCCTGGAGGTCCAATCCCCCGACCCGTTTACGGTGGGACGGCAGGTGCAGCAACTGATCCGGTCGCGCCAGGAAGTCGGCCGGCCGGTGCTGGTGGGCCAGGACGCCGTTTCTCTGATGACCATTCACAGTGCCAAGGGGCTGGAGTGGCCCGTCGTGGCGGTGGTGGATCTCAATCGGCCCTTGCCGCCCAATTTCAGTCCCCTGTTGATGGATAGCCACTTGGGGGTGGGCCTGCGGCTGGGGGATGACCAGGGGGAAACCCAGCGGCCGGCCGTCTACACGCTGCTTGATCAGCAACAGCAGCAGCGCCAGCGGGCCGAAGCCTGCCGGGTTTTTTACGTGGCCCTGACTCGCGTCCGGGATCACCTGCTCCTGACCGCGAATGACGCCAAAGGTGGAGGCTTGGATTTGCTCATGCCCGGCCTCAAGGCGGCCCATATCCCCATCCAACCCATTCCCCCTAGCCCCGATCTTGCCCTCGATATTGCCCTGCCACCCCTGCCGCCCGAACCCCCGGCATGTCTAGTTGGCCCGGTTGGCCCTGGATTGCTGGAACTCCCGGCCACCGCCCTCACCGCCTACCTGAAATGCCCGCGACAGTTCAAGTACCAGTACCTGGATGGTCTACACCTCGACCCGCCGCATCCCGACCCCCTCGCCCAGTCGGTGGTTAGTCCAGAGGGTGACCTGCGGCCGGCCGGGTCTGCCTTTGGCACATTGGTACACCGCATTCTGGAGCATGACCTCCAGGAAGAAGCTGCCATTGCTGCCCTCGCCCCCGACAAACCGGAGTGGGCGGCCGAAGCCCTGAAGTTGGCCAACCACTTTCGTCAGGACGAGCACACCCAGTCCCTCTGGAACCAGCGCCAGGCCCAGGAAGCCCCGATCGCCGGTGAGTTTGAGGGCCTCTGGCTCCACGGCAGCATCGACCTGCTCGGCCCCGACTTCGTCCTCGACTTCAAAACCGACCAGCGCATCCATCCCCAGGAACACCGCCTGCAACTCTGGGCCTACGCCCACCTCAGCCACCGGCCGGCCGCCCACTTGGCTTACCTGAAACGCCAACACCTCCACACCTTCACAGCCGCTGATCTGGAAACTTTTCGCGACGAAGCCGCAACCCTTATCCACCGGATGCACCGGGGCGAACTCGACCCCACACCCAACTCCGAACACTGCCCACACTGCACCTATCGTGAGATTTGCCCCGCTGCGGCCCAGGGGTAGAATGGGAGGGTTTTTCTGCGGGATACGCCGTTGATCGAGCGCTACACCCTCCCGGAGATGGGAGACCTCTGGACGGACGCCTTCAAGTACCAAACCTGGCTGCGGGTGGAATTGGCGGTCTGTGAAGCCCAAGCCCAACTTGGCCAGATTCCCGCTGCGGCCCTCGCCGAGATCAAGGCCAAGGCAGCCTTCGACCCCCTGCGGATTCAGGCCATTGAAGCCGAAGTCCGCCACGATGTGATCGCCTTCCTCACCAACCTCAACGAACACGTCGGCCCGGCCGGCCGCTACATCCACCTGGGATTGACCAGTTCCGATGTCCTGGATACGGCCTTAGCCCTGCAACTGGTGGCCAGTCTGGACGTGCTCCTCCCTTGGCTAGAGCGTTGTATCCAAGCCACCCGCGTCCAGGCCCAGAAACATCGGGACACGGTGATGGCCGGCCGCTCCCACGGCATCCATGCTGAACCGATTACCTTTGGCTTCAAACTGGCGGGCTGGGTAGCCGAACTCCTCCGCCACCGGGATCGCCTCAGCCGCCTGCGGGCCACCGTCGCCGTCGGCAAGATTTCCGGTGCGGTGGGCACCTACGCCAACATTGATCCCCAGATCGAAGCCCTCACCTGCCAGGCCCTGGGACTTATGCCCGACTGTGCCTCCACCCAGGTCATTTCCCGCGACCGCCACGCCGACTATTTGCAAACCCTAGCGCTCTTAGGGGCCAGTATCGAGCGGTTTGCGGTGGAAATTCGCAACCTCCAGCGCACCGATGTCCTGGAAGTGGAGGAATACTTTGCGCCCGGCCAGAAGGGATCCTCGGCCATGCCCCACAAACGCAACCCGATCCGCTCGGAACGTCTGACGGGGATAGCCCGCCTCCTCCGCAGCTACAGCGTTGCGGGCCTGGAAAACGTCGCCCTCTGGCATGAGCGCGATATCTCCCACAGCGCTGTAGAACGGGTGGCCCTCGCCGATGCCGCCATCCTCGCCCACTTCATGCTGGTGGAGACCACCGACCTGATCCACACCCTCCAGGTCTACCCAGAGAACATGGCCCGCAACCTGAATTGCTACGGTGGGGTGGTCTTCAGTCAGCAGGTTTTGCTGGCCCTCGTCAACCAGGGGTGGACGCGGGAAGAGGCCTACCGGGTGGTGCAGCACCATGCCCACGCCGCTTGGAATACCTCTGGCGGTGATTTCCGCAGCCGAGTTGAAGCCGATCCCCAAATTGCGGCAACCTTAGACCCGCAAGCCCTGGCCGAGTGTTTTGACCCCCGCCGCCACTTGCGCTACCTCGATACGGTGTTTCAACGCTTGAACATCTGACGATTATCCTGCTGCTGCCGCCGCCGATCCCGCCACTCAGCCCAGGTCAGGTAGCCCACGCCACCGGTGACCAGGACAAGGAGCAGGAGCGCCACAAGGAACAGGACGTTGAGGGCTTCGGCCGTCATAAGCAGTACGGCCAGCCTAGTAGCCGCCCCGGCCCCAGATCACAAGGGCAATCGAGAAGGTGAAGAGGGCCATGAGGCCCGCCCAGCCGAGGGTAATAATGTCCATAGCGTAGGGATGCTGACGGTACAACAAGGGAGATCATACCCCGAAGCACCTGGATTTAGCCCCGCCCCCCATTGCCTACGAAGGCTTGGGTGAGGCTGTTGTGGGCCAAGAAGTGATCCAGGTGGAAGGCTCGATCCTCCGTTTCCAGCAGAATCTGCTCGTAGAGGTAGCGGGTGGCCCGATCCCCTAGGCTCTCGGCCTGGGCTGCCAACCGCCGCACCAAGCCAATCAAGCCCTGTTCGGCGGCAAGGTTATGCACCACCATCTGGCGACAGTGGAAGATGCCGTCGGGTTCGGGGGTGAAGCAGGTTAGTTCGGCCAATTTGCTGAAACTGGCCACGGGCACCCCACCCAAACCATTGAGCCGTTCCCCAAGAGTATGCACATGGCCCCGAACCTCACTGGCGCTCTCTTCAAAGAATTCATGAAGGGAGTAAAACTCGCTGCCATCAATGACAAAGTGGTGCTTTTGGTACTGCAAATACAGGGCCTGGAAGCTGGCCAGGGCTGCATTCAATCCTTCACAGACTGGCCCCGTGACCGCTGTCTCCAATAGAACCGGGTTGGGGGCCAACTCGCCCCAAGCCTGCACCGGTGTGGCTACTTCAGCCATGGCAACCTCCTGAAAGAAGCCGGACATTTTGTTACTCCTAACGTAACGCAATTGAAGGCTAAATTTCAATAAAATTATTTAATTGAGAATAAACGGCAACTGAGCCGAAACCGAGGTGCTGTGGGCTGGTTCAAGGGCGTTAGGTTAGGTGTATTGTTGCTAAAAAACTGCAATAGATGACCTTAATGACCCGTTTCTGCTGGATCAAGGAGCCTGCTTACCAGGGCTGTTAAACCCATTGGGGTCGGGGGTACAGGTGCGGTTTCATCCTGTGGTCAATGTCTGACAAACTGGCGCTAGGCAGGGGTGATCCCATTCCCTCTTCTCCAGAACCGGTATGATGCCAATGCCCAAGCCGTTTGTTAGGGGTATTTCACCAGTCATGACTGCGATAGATCGGCAGAGTCGGGTGTGGGTGGCGGGTCATCGGGGGTTGGTGGGCAGTGCCATACTGCGGCGGCTGCAAGCGGCGGGCCATACCCAACTGCTCACGGCCGGCCGGCCGGATGTCGATCTACGGGATGCCCAAGCGGTCGATCGATGGTTCGCCCAGCACCGGCCAGAGTATGTTTTCCTGGCGGCGGCCAAGGTGGGGGGCATCCTGGCCAACAGCACTTATCCGGTGGATTTTCTCCAGGACAACCTTTTAATCCAGACCCATGTGATCCAGAGTGCCTACCGCCATGGCGTCAAAAAGCTGGCCTTCCTGGGGTCGTCCTGCATCTACCCCAAGTTCGCTGACCAACCGATCCAGGAGACAGCCCTCCTTACCGGGGCGTTGGAACCCACCAACGAGTGGTACGCCATTGCCAAAATCGCCGGCATCAAACTTTGTCAGGCCTATCGGCAGCAGTACGGCTGGTCAGCGATCAGTCTGATGCCCACCAATCTCTACGGGCCGGGGGACAACTTTGACCTCCACAACTCTCATGTCTTGCCTGCCTTGATCCGCAAGTTCCATGAGGCTAACCTGGCCGGCCGGCCGGCGGTGGAGTGCTGGGGCACCGGCACCCCGCGCCGCGAGTTCCTCCATGCCGACGACTTGGCCGATGCGGCGGTTTTTCTGATGCAGCACTACGACAGTCCGGAAATTGTCAATGTTGGGGTGGGGGAAGACATCGCCATCGCTGACTTAGCCGCCTCGTCAAAGACGTGGTGGGCTACCCTGGGGCCTTGGTCTACGACCGGAGCAAACCCGACGGTACCCCCCGCAAACTCCTAGATGTCACCCGCTTGCACAGCTTGGGCTGGCAGGCCCAGATTCCCCTGCGGGAAGGCATTGCCCAGACCTACGCCTGGTTTTTGGATAGCGCAGCGGCCGGCCGGTTACGCACTCAGGACACTCCCCCCTTGAACATCCAGCCGGTATGATGCCTTAAGGTTTGTTAAATAACCTGACGCGATTGGCCACTATCAAATCTCAACAGGGAGCAAGGATGCGCATTGCCAT
>JACYLR010000069.1 GCA_015272465.1 Gloeomargaritaceae cyanobacterium C42_A2020_066 | reverse complement strand
AATGCATCTCTAGACTCGGCCTAAAGAAGCTTTCACTACTTATTTACTACTACCCGGCCGCAATACTGAACAATGCACAGGTCTTTGGGAATCGAATCGCCTCAGGGGAACTCATCATTCCCCCCCCATCCCAAGATCTGGAAGACTGGCCCTTTATTGGAGTATTTCTGCAAAGGGTTTGGCAAAAAGCTTCGGTCAACTTGGGTGATCTGCTCAGTCAGTTCAAGCCCCAACTTGAAGAACTGTCCAAATACCTTCTTCTCCTTGTCAAAAACACGGGACTAACACTTCTCGAGTCCATCTTCTCGATAATTATCGCCCCACTTCTGATGATCAATGCCAGAAATATTAATCAGGGCTTAATCCTGATAGCTGGCCGACTATCACCCGTCCGTGGCAAGGAATTTATGCACCTAGCCATCGCAACGATCCGCAACATCACACGAGGCGTGATTGGGGTTTCGGCACTTCAGGCTCTGTTGATTGGTGTTGGCTTAATTATCGCAGGTATGCCTGGAGCTGGTTTACTGACCCTCCTGGTATTAGTCTTGTGCATTATTCAAATTGGCCCTGGTTTAGTTGTGCTTGGCTCTTTATTTTGGGCTTGGTCAAGCCTAGGCCAATTAACGGCCTTCCTTTTCACTCTTTGGATGATCCCGGCCGGCCTAATCGACAACATCCTCAAGCCCATTGTCATGGCCCAGGGTTTGCCCGTCCCGATCATTATCATTTTGATGGGGGTGATTGGCGGTACCCTGACCCAGGGAATCTTGGGTCTTTTCATCGGCCCCGTTGTCTTGATTTTGGGTTACGAGCTTGTGAAGACATGGGTCACGGAGCGGCCGGCCGCCTTGCCGAGTGTGGCTGCAGATGATCCTCAACCTTAGCTGCTCGGTCTGACCCCAACATTGAGTGGAATCCACTGCGGAAGAGGTGTGATGGATTGCCCTGGTTTTCATGGCCAACCCAATCGGAAACCTAGAAAAAACCCTCCACAGGGGAGGGTCAGCTAGAAAGAGGGTTGGGAGAGACTTAAGCGGCTGTTGTGTAGCGAGCACCCCGATAGGTCAGGGTGGTGTTGCCCTTGGTATGGGGCAGGGGAGCCGCCACCTGCACCGCAGCACCCCGATACTTACCTTGAGCACCCATAAGCAAATGGGTGATCGTGACCGGGTTGTGCTCGTATTGGGCAGCGTGGAACATCAGTTTCATAGGATTCGCCTCCAGATCTTCAGAATCGGTTGGGTACACTGAGGCGCGTTCCTTCGGGATGCTTCCCTACTTCCGTCTCTCCGGTGGATGGTGTGGCTGGAGAGATGAACGATTTATCCATATCTGTATAATAAAGCACATTTTCATCGGGTGATTGTTAATTTTTTATGGGTACCCGCTACGGGAGTGCTCAACGGCGCGGCCGGCCGGGGGGCTACACTAGGTTTGAACCGTTACCATCGGGGTTTGAGAGCATTCATGGTGTTCAACTGGTTCCGCCGGCCGGCCGCGCAGGATGCCTCTGCTCAACCTCAGGAGCCAGCCGCCCCTACACCCGAAGCCCCCACCACTCCTGCGGAAAGCTCAAAACCTGATTATCTGGCCTGGGCCAAAGCTGCCTATGCCCACATGCAGCAGCAGGTGCATGGCGATACCTTGCCCACCGCAGCGCCTGCCGAACCTGAACGAGCGGTGACAACGGAACTGCCCCCCGTGCAGACAACCGTAGCCCAGTCTGAAGTTCCAGCCGAGATCGGCCTAGCCTCCAGCCTGACCGAGGTTACCCCCACCCTGCCCTCCCCGGTTGCGGCGGCGCCTGCTGAAGTTCCCAGCGTTTCCCCCCCCGAACCTGCCTCCTTTCTGGCCCAGGCTGCCGCGCTCCGGGAGGAACGGCGTGCCGCCCTGCAAGCCCAACTTGCGGCCCCTGCACGGCCGGCCGAAGCCCCACCACCGATGGCCATGCCCGATGCAGTTGATAGTGAGGTTCCTGCTGCCACTGAAGAAGACGTTCCTACCTTTGATGAGGGGTTTCTCTGGTCGGCAGAGGTGCTGGCTGCCCAGGGACGCCGGCCGGAGGACGTCTCAGCGGAGGAAATTACCTGGCTGCAAAAGCTGCGCCGTGGCCTGGGTAAGACCCAGCGCGCCTTCGTCAATCAACTGAAAGCTGTTGTCGGCCAAGGCCCCCTCAATGCCCAAGCTGTCGAAGACATTGAAGCCCTCCTACTTCAAGCCGACGTCGGTGTCCAGGCCACGGATCAGATCATCAGTCAACTCCAAGCCCGCATTCGCCAAGAGGCGCTCCCCTCGGATCAGGCCGTGCAGTACCTCAAGTCCCTACTGCGGGAGATTCTAGAAACGCCCTACCACCAGGGCTACACACCCCAATTTACGCCCCGCAAAGACACCCTCAACATCTGGCTGATCACCGGGGTCAATGGGGCTGGCAAGACAACAACCATTGGTAAGGTCGCCCATCTGGCCCAGAAATCAGGCTATCGCTGTTTAATTGCAGCCGCTGATACCTTTCGGGCGGCGGCCGTTGAACAAGTGTCCGTCTGGGGTCAGCGTTCTGGGGTCGAGGTAATTGCCAACCCTAGTCCCAATGCCGACCCCGCTGCCGTCGTTTTCGATGCGATTACCGCCGCCCAAGCCCGTAGCACAGAATTGCTGCTGGTGGACACGGCCGGCCGCCTGCAAAATAAGCAGAACCTGATGGAGGAACTGGGCAAGATTCGGCGGATTGTCGATCGCAAGGCTGCGGGTGCCCAAGTCGAGGCCCTCCTGGTTTTAGATGCCACCCTCGGCCAAAATGGCCTGCGCCAGGCTGAAGTGTTTACCCAGGTGGCCAAACTCAGTGGTATTGTCCTGACCAAGTTAGACGGCACCGCTAAAGGCGGGATTGCCTTGGCGATCACCCAGCAACTCGGTCTGCCGATTCGCTTTATTGGGGCGGGGGAAGGGATTGAAGACCTGCGGCCCTTCTCCAGCTACGAGTTCGTCGAAGCCCTACTCACCTAGGACTGGGGCTTAGGCATCTGGGCGGTTCGCCAAGCTTGGGGCACCCCCGGCACCGGCCGGCCGGCCAAGGCTTCTAGGTTTTGAACCCGGAGCATCTCTAGAAAACCGAGATGGGTGCGATTTTCCAGGTCAGCCACCGATTGAATCGCGGCAGCCAAATGCAGTGCTGCCTCCGACTCAGAGTAGTTCCGCCGTTGGGCCACCCGCAGTGCTGCCTCATCTGCCTGTAGCTCGTACCCTGGGTAGCGGTAGCTTTGCAGAATCTGCCGCGCCGCTACCAGTGTCAGCCCCGCACCTACCAACACCCCCACCCCATCCCCCTGGGTTGCTTCCATCAAGACCCCCAAGCCACCGACGAGCGCCAAGCCCTGCCCCCAACCCGGACGAAACCACTGGATACCCTGGAGCCAACAGACCGCGCGCAGGATCAGCAAGTCGCGCTGGGGTTCAGGTAACAGCAGCCAAAGTGGAAAATTTAATGAAATAGACCAATCCTGCCGCCAGGGCCACGGGAAGGTCACCAGCATCACCTGGGATTGGGTGGGTTGTCCCGTAATGTGCACCCGCATCCGCCCAGTTGCCGGCAGCAAATCCTTCAGCCGATCAACCTCCGCAGCCAGCCCAAAACTCGTGTGGGAAGAGGATCGCATCACCACCCATTCCAGGACATCAGCCCCTAGCCTAACCTACTGTCCTTGCCCCCTCATGCCACTTAGTCCGTCCATTACGTCTTGATAGCCTAGGAGTATACTTTACCGATACCTCAGGGCTGCCTGAAGGTTTCCACCTGGAGCCAACCATGCTCTTGCTCTATGCCTTTCTCTGCATGGGAATTGCCTTCCTGCTTGCCAGCGGCTTTTTCGCCCTTGTGAACTGGCTTGATGATACTCAAGAGTAGTGAGCCCAGGTCAGCTCCCTGCTTGAGTGCCATGGGCCTATGTGCCACACGTCCCCCAAGGTGCTAGCCTGAGAAGCGGCGGTGACACGTATCCGAAAGTAGGGACGCGCATGGTGACAACAGCAACTAAAGGGAATGCAGGCAAAATTGCCCAAATCATCGGCCCGGTGCTGGATGTAGAGTTTCCCCCTGGCCAGTTGCCCAAGGTCTACAACGCCCTGAAAGTGGAGGGCAAGAACGAGGCCGGCCAAGAGGTTTCCGTGGTTTGTGAAGTACAGCAACTCCTGGGTGACAACCAGGTGCGGGCCGTGGCCATGAGTTCCACCGATGGTCTTGTACGGGGCATGGCCGTAGAGGATACCGGCGCACCCATTAGCGTCCCTGTGGGAACTGCGACCCTGGGCCGTATCTTCAACGTTTTGGGCGACCCCGTGGATGAAATGGGAGCCGTCCCCGCGTCAGAAACCTTGCCCATCCACCGACTAGCACCCCGTTTCACCGACTTGGAGACTAAGCCCTCGGTGTTTGAGACGGGTATTAAGGTGATTGACCTCCTCACACCCTATCGGCGGGGCGGTAAAATCGGCCTGTTTGGTGGGGCTGGGGTGGGTAAAACCGTGATTATGATGGAGTTGATCAACAACATCGCCATCAACCACGGTGGGGTTTCGGTGTTTGCGGGCGTGGGTGAGCGCACCCGCGAAGGCAATGACCTCTACAACGAAATGATCGAGTCCGGTGTGATCAGCAAAGAGAAGCCGGAGGACTCCAAAATTGCCCTAGTTTACGGCCAGATGAATGAGCCGCCCGGTGCCCGGATGCGGGTGGGGCTGTCGGGGCTGACCATGGCCGAATACTTCCGGGATGTGAACAAGCAGGATGTGCTGCTGTTCATCGATAACATCTTCCGGTTTGTCCAGGCGGGGTCTGAGGTTTCGGCGCTGCTCGGCCGGATGCCTTCCGCGGTGGGGTATCAACCTACGCTAGCCACGGAAATGGGGGCGCTTCAGGAACGGATTACCTCCACCACTGAAGGTTCGATCACGTCAATCCAAGCGGTCTATGTCCCAGCAGATGACTTGACCGACCCGGCACCGGCCACCACCTTCGCTCACCTGGATGGCACCACCGTGCTCTCCCGCGGTCTGGCTTCCAAGGGTATCTATCCAGCGGTGGATCCCCTCGACTCCACCTCCACCATGCTTCAACCCGGCATCGTGGGAGAGGATCACTATCGGACAGCGCAGCGGGTGAAGCAAACCCTGCAACGCTACAAGGAACTCCAGGACATCATTGCCATTCTTGGCCTGGATGAACTCTCTGAGGATGACCGATTGACCGTGGCCCGCGCCCGCAAGATCGAGCGCTTCCTCTCCCAGCCCTTCTTTGTTGCCGAAGTGTTCACCGGCTCTCCTGGGAAGTATGTCAAGCTAGAGGACACCATCAAGGGCTTCAAGATGATCCTCGATGGTGAACTAGACAGTTTGCCGGAGCAAGCTTTCTACTTGGTGGGCAGCATTGAAGAGGCTGTAGCCAAGGCCGAGAAGATGCGCGCTGAAGGTAAGTAACCATGACCTTGACCATCCGGGTGATCACACCCGATAAGACAGTTTGGGATGGCCCTGGTCAGGAGGTCATTTTGCCGAGCACCACTGGGCAGTTGGGTATCTTGACAGGGCATGCGCCCTTGCTGACAGCCCTAGATGCTGGTGTGATGCGGGTGCGAACCGAGGGTCAGTGGGTGCCCATTGCCCTTTTGGGGGGCTTCGCTGAGGTGGAAAATAATGAAGTGACGGTGCTGGTCAATGGTGCCCAGCGCGGTGACCAAATTGACCCTCAGGTGGCTCAGCGGGAACTTGAAGTGGCCGATGCGGCCATGGCCAAGGCAGAGACCCGTAAGGCGAAGTTGGAAGCAACGCAAGCCCTGAAGCGGGCGCGAGCGCGCTACCAGGCAAGTCAGAGCCGCACCTAGGGCCTCCCCATATCTCCCAACTGACATCCCAGGTCTAACGGCTTGGGATGTTTTGCATGAGGCCAGCCTGACCTGTGGGGTCTGGGAATCAGGAGCCCAGTTCCGCCTAAAGGTGGCCGACTTTTGGCAACAGCTTATCCCACCCAAGTCTCTGAGGATCGAAGCTGAAGCCCTTCGGGCTGGTCTATCCCTGGCAAGCTGACTCAGAACACCCTATCCTGGCAGAGGGATCGTTACGCGTAGAACACACCCCTATGGGCTGCACGATTTTGCGCCGGGCTCGGTTTTCGGCGAGTCATCGTTACTGGCTGTCGGAGTGGACGCCGGAGGAGAATGAGGCGCGCTTTGGCCCCACGAGTCGCTTTCCGGGCCACGGCCACAACTATGTCCTGTATGTCTATATGGCAGGGCCAGTCGATGACTGTGGCATGGTGCTGAATTTATCTGATGTTAAGCATGTGATCCGGCGGGAAGTCACCAGCCAGTTGGATTACAGCTTTTTGAATGAGGTCTGGCCTGAATTCCAGGCGGGCCTCCCCACCACCGAACACATGGCCTTGGTAATCTGGCAGCGGTTATCCCCTCACCTGCCGTTGGCGCGCATTCAACTTTACGAAAACCCCGAACTCTGGGCGGAGTACGAAGGAAACGCTATGGAAGCCTATTTGACTGTTGGAACCCATTTCAGCGCGGCCCACCGCCTCGCCCGGCCTGATTTCAGCCCGGAGGACAATGACCGCATTTACGGAAAATGCGCCCGCCCCCACGGCCACGGCCACAACTACGGGCTGGAAGTGACGGTGCGCGGTCAGGTTAACCCCCGAACTGGCATGCTGGTGGATTTGGTCGCTCTGGAAAAGTTGGTGGAGGATGTGGTCACGGAACCCCTGGATCACACCTTCCTCAATAAGGACATTCCCTACTTTGCAGATGTGGTGCCAACGGCAGAAAACATCGCCCTATACATCGGCCAGTTGTTGCGCCAGCCTATTCGCGACTTGGGGGCTGAACTCCACCGGATCAAGCTGGTGGAAAGTCCGAACAATGCCTGTGAGGTCTATGCCCATGACTTGCCCGATGTGGCGGCCCTTGAGCAGGCCCTAGCCCTGACGACCCAGGGATGACTGCTGCCCGGCCGGCCGTGTACTCCCTGGCTGAGTTGGTGGCTGCCATTGACGCAGATCCCCACCGCTGGCGCCCCCTTGTCCTGACCAATGGCTGTTTTGACCTGCTCCACGTGGGGCATGTGCGTTACCTGGAGGCGGCGCGGCGGCTGGGTCAGGCTTTGGTGGTGGGCCTGAATAGCGATGCCTCGGTGCGGGGCCTCAAGCCCGGCCGGCCGGTAATGCCCCAGGGGTGGCGTGCAGAAGTCCTTGCGGCGCTCGCGGCGGTAGACGCGGTGGTGGTCTTTGGGGAGTCTACCGCAGAAAGTCTGGTGGAAACCCTGCGCCCAGAAGTCTATGTCAAGGGGGGGGACTATACAATAGAGACATTGCCAGAAGCGGCGGCAGTACGGGCCTGCGGGGGTACCATTGCCCTGATCCCCTTCGAGGTGGCGATTTCGACCAGCGCCATTCTCCAAGCGATCCAGACGGGGGTTCCCCTCCAGGGGTGAGTTGGACATGGCACAGACCTGTGGATGATTTCTCTGCACAGCTAGCGACCTTGGCCCAGGCTTCAGACGCCCGGCAGTTGCAACTCCTAGCAGCCCTTGAACCCCAGACTGCGGCCGGCCGGCCGGTGGTGTGGGCCTATTGGCAGCAGCGGCGTGCCCAAGACATCCCCCTTTCCTTCGTGGATGGCCGGCTTTACGAGTACCTGATCACGGACGACGACCCGGCCCTTATGGCCACCCTGACGAAAACCTATCCCCAGGGCTTGGTTCCTCTCGTCTCGGCCCGGGGCTTGGACTATTCTCCCCTGCAACATCTGCTGGTGCGCCACCAGTTTGAGGAGGCCGACCGGGTGACCCGCAAATACCTCTGGGAACTGGCCGGGCCAGCCGCTGTGCAGCGCCAATGGGTCTATTTCACGGAAGTGCAGCAGTTCCCCGCCCCAGATTTGCACACTATGGATCGGCTATGGTGGATGCACTCGGAGGGCAAGTTTGGCTTCCGGGTGCAGCGGCAACTGTGGCTCAACCTGGGGCGCGACTGGGACAAGCTGTGGCCCCGGATTGGTTGGCGACGAGAGGGCACCTGGACACGCTATCCGAAGGGTTTTACCTGGGATTTAACAGCCCCGGCCGGCCATTTGCCCCTCACCAACCAACAACGGGGGGTGCGGCTCCTAGAGGCGCTGCTCAACCATCCCGCTTGGACGGACTGAGGACAATTCAAACGTGAAAGCCCAAAAGGCTTAAGAAAACAGGCTGGCGATCAGGTCTAGTCCAGTGGCCAGGCTAGAGTCCCAAGTCAATGACCCCTGTGGATTGAGTCAGGCATGGCTTTGATCTCCGTGACCCGCTTGCAATTGAGAACCTGGCGCTTTTTGCCCGGCTTCATCCCCATCATCCTGGGGAGTTGGCGGCAGGCCCAACGAGCCCCCGGCAACCTGGGCGTGCAGCTGGTACGGGAGGCCGGCTTGATTTTCTGGACCCTGACGGCCTGGGACGATGAAGCCGCCATGCGAACCTACATGACTTCCGGGAACCACCGGCAAGCCATGCCCAAGCTGGTGGACTGGTGTGATGAGGCGGCCGTGGTGCATTGGACACAGCCGACGGCTGAACTGCCCGATCTGGCGGAAGCACACCATCGGATGCAGACCGAGGGGCGTTTTTCTCGCGTTCGGCACCCCTCGCCCGACCAGGCGGCCGGCCGCATTCCCAAGCTGCGCCGTTGAGTCGCGTTACACTGGGGGCGTTCCCTGTGCCACCAACCATGTCCGAGGTTTCCCCCGATCCTATTCCTCCACTAACCCAGGAACCCCCACCCAGCTATGTCAAGCTGGCCATGCGCAACATGGTGCGTAAGCGGTTCACGTCCTTATTCCATTTCGGCCTAACGGCCTTGGGGTTGCTGGGGTTTCTGGTCGGGCTGGCTTACCTGACCCGGTGAAGGGGTCGGTGTTGGCGTCGGACTGGCCTCCTGGGTTAAAGCCTTGATCTGATCCCGGTATTGGGGCGGTGCCAGCGCTAGGGCTTTGTCCAAGAGCGTTTTGGCCTCGGTCAGTTTGTTTTGGGCGCGCCGTACCTGGGCCTTGGCAAACACGGGACGGAAGTCCTGGGGATATTGACGCATTAATTGATCAAACAGGGCCACAGCGGGAGCCTCTTTCCCCTGCACCAGGTAGATGCGTCCAATCTGAAGCTGAATCCCAAGAATGTCATCTTTAGGCGCTTGGGCCTTGGGCAGGGCTTGCTGGAGAAGACTTTCGGCGGCACTCGGCCGGCCTTCCTGAATGTACAGTTCCGACAACCCCACCAGGGCGGTCAGGTTGGTGGGCTGTTGGGTCAGGAATGTGCGATAGGTGCGGGCGGCCGCCTCCCGATCCCCCAACTGGGTTTGAGTTTGGGCAAGGAGGATCGTGTACTCCGGCACCGCTGGGTTGAGGCTGGCCAATTTTTCCAGGAGGGGCCGGGCCCCCGCCAAGTCTTGCTGCTGGAGACGAATTTCCAGGAGGCTGCGCAGGGCAAAGACGTTGTTCGGGTCTTTTTGGAGCACCAATTCAAACCCCTTGGCCTCGGTAAGTAGTTTCTGTTCGGCCTCAGACTGGGGGGTAGGGGTTTGGGGAATCGTGGGGGTGAGGCCCTCTAGGAAGGGCAGGAGGGAAAACGTTAAGAACCCAATCCCACCCACTAACAGGACGGCATTGAGCCAGATGCGTTGTTTGGATTTCGCCATAGGGTTAGGGCGCAACAGAAGGGGTGGGGAGTTGGCGGGCGCGGTAGAAGGTCTCTAGGCTGTGGGAGTTGCCCACGTAGCGCCAGTGCCAGGGTTCGTAGGCAATGCCTTGAACGTTGTTGGGCGGGAAGGACAGTTCAAAATGGTAGCGGGCGGCGTTGGCCTGCAACCAGCGGAAGGCAGCGGTCTCCGCAAACTGTACATCTAGGTGGGTACTGGGTTGGTTCCCGTCCCCAATGTCGAGGGCATAGCCGGTGTGGTGCTCACTGTAGCCGGGGGGGGCGCTCACCTTGGCCCGCTCATCAGGACTTTGGTTGCGCTGGGCCTTGATCCCAAAAAAGACCTGTTCCTGGTAGGCGATGGAGCGAAATCCCGACAGGGGAACCAGATAGACACCCGCTTGGCCCGCATCGGCCTGCATCTGGAGAAACTCCTGGGCGGCGGCCCGGCGCAACTGGACGCGACCATCGGCGGTGATCGCCTGGAGATCGCTGGCAGGGGCTTCTCCGTAGGGCAGGTGGCCAAAACGGGTGTCGGTGCGGCCGGCCGTGGGCGGCGGGGTTGAAGTTGGGGTGACCGTGGGGGTAGTGGAGCTAGGGCCTTCCCGGCTCAAGCCAATGCCCAGGCCAACGGCGGCGCCCAGCAGGACGGTCAGGCCAATGAGGAGGGGGAGGGGGGAACGGGTCGGGGCAGAGGGGGTGACCCGGCGTTGGGCTTCGGGGATA
This sequence comes from Gloeomargaritaceae cyanobacterium C42_A2020_066, assembly GCA_015272465.1. GTDB lineage: Bacteria > Cyanobacteriota > Cyanobacteriia > Gloeomargaritales > Gloeomargaritaceae > JACYLR01. Next base: position 3,911 of record JACYLR010000069.1, on the reverse strand, counting down.
TCCTCGGCCACGGGAAGGTGGGGAAAGGTGGGTTTGGGCTTGGGCACGCAACACTCCTCAGAGCACAGGTGGGGTGGCCCCAGGCTGGCTCCTCGCTATTATCAACGATCTGCGGAATCTGGGTGTGTTTGGGATCAGGGGTCGCGGCTGTCGCAGGGCCGGCCGGCCGTTTCTGTAAAGTGGAGGTCATCTGGGGGTGGTTAGGAAGATTATTGGTATGGCATTGCAGGGTATCAGGTTTTCTTTGGAGATGATCAGGCTTTCTATTGGCTCTCTGTGGAGTGGGGTTGAGTTGTGAATTGGCGGTTTAGGGAGAGAATATTTCGATGTGTGGGGGTCAAAGTTGCTGAAAGGATGGGTTGCGAGAGGGTGGCCGCGATCCGGGAAAGGCCCAGCAATCCGTGGAGGCTCTCGACATGCCGGCCGGCCGGGGTTTGAGGCATGTGAGAGGGTGTGTAGTACGCGTGTTGTGGGGGTGGGGCGAGGAGGGTCTCGCAAAGGGGGGCTAGACAGCCGGCCGTGCCGGGGCTATAGTTGGCGCAGTGCTCACCTAATCCGTGAGCCAAACTAATGGAAACTCGTGTTAGGGCGCACCAGCAAGACACCACGACCATGTGCTCACCTAATCCGTGAGCCAAACTAATGGAAACGTTATTATTGTTATGGTGGTTTAGGTGTTTTTTATGCTTCGTGCTCACCTAATCCGTGAGCCAAACTAATGGAAACCTTATTTTGACGCGGATTCACGGGCTTTCTTTGTCCTGGGGGTGCTCACCTAATCCGTGAGCCAAACTAATGGAAACAAGGGAACAGGTGCCCCTGTTCCCAGGCAAGTTGTCGAGAGACAGTGCTCACCTAATCCGTGAGCCAAACTAATGGAAACCAAGTAGAAATGGCAGAGTGGATGTGGGTCGGGCCGGGTGCTCACCTAATCCGTGAGCCAAACTAATGGAAACCATAATAGTTACATACTTGGTCGTCGCACACCGTGACGACCAAGGTGCTCACCTAATCCGTGAGCCAAACTAATGGAAACGCTACGGGCTTGACGCCATGCCAACCACATCAATTGTGCTCACCTAATCCGTGAGCCAAACTAATGGAAACTTGGTTCCCCATGTCTCACTGTCAATGCTCAAAGCATTGTGCTCACCTAATCCGTGAGCCAAACTAATGGAAACACGGCAAACCCATCCCAGGTGGGTAGCGGCGGCTAATTCTGAAGTGCTCACCTAATCCGTGAGCCAAACTAATGGAAACCGTATTTTTCTTCAAGATGGGCACAGAGAACCTCAGAGAAGTGCTCACCTAATCCGTGAGCCAAACTAATGGAAACTACCCCAACATTGCCCAAGACTACATGGCCCTACCCCGTAAGTGCTCACCTAATCCGTGAGCCAAACTAATGGAAACTGGCCAGGGAGCCACCCTGGCTGCGGGCTTGGCGTTTGTGCTCACCTAATCCGTGAGCCAAACTAATGGAAACGGCAGAGATGGCCTGTTGGATGAGCTGCTCTAGCTCAAGGGTGCTCACCTAATCCGTGAGCCAAACTAATGGAAACCCGGCCCGTTTGCTGTGTTGGTAGCCCCCAGTCTTTCTTAGTGCTCACCTAATCCGTGAGCCAAACTAATGGAAACTTAGCTGTTCCTTATGAATGGCCTCAACCATCCAATATTCTTCATTGTGCTCACCTAATCCGTGAGCCAAACTAATGGAAACCGCAGGTCGAAAATCAGCAGAACGGGCAGGCAATAGAACAAGTGCTCACCTAATCCGTGAGCCAAACTAATGGAAACTAAAGGACGGTTTTTGGCATCCGCTTTCACCTCCTTTTTGAGTGCTCACCTAATCCGTGAGCCAAACTAATGGAAACGGCAGCAGCGCCGGCTTCGCTGCAGCTTTTAGTGATGAGTGCTCACCTAATCCGTGAGCCAAACTAATGGAAACAGCACCTAGGGTCGGAGGGTCATCCCGACCAGCTTGGCCAGTGCTCACCTAATCCGTGAGCCAAACTAATGGAAACTTGAGCCAGCTCGTCTTCGATCAGATAGCGCTTGTGCATCAGGTGCTCACCTAATCCGTGAGCCAAACTAATGGAAACTCCCATCAACTCCATTCTTAAGTGCTGCTGCGAACGCTTAGTGCTCACCTAATCCGTGAGCCAAACTAATGGAAACTCCATTAAGGTCGGTCTCGATCAGCTTGGACCGATCAAGTGCTCACCTAATCCGTGAGCCAAACTAATGGAAACACGCTGGCAGTCGATCTAAGTCGAGAATTAAGCCCGCCATCAAGGTGCTCACCTAATCCGTGAGCCAAACTAATGGAAACGCGGCGAACCACTTGCATGTGACTCTACTGTTCGGAGTTGAGTGCTCACCTAATCCGTGAGCCAAACTAATGGAAACCCCCTCAGCACAGGTCTTCGCTTTCCCTTTTATGGTCAGCACGCGTGCTCACCTAATCCGTGAGCCAAACTAATGGAAACCTTTGTGCAGCCTCTTACACTCAAACTCGAGAACTTCACGTGCTCACCTAATCCGTGAGCCAAACTAATGGAAACATGATTTTTTCTCCTGAATTGAATTGGCTTCACACAGCGTGCTCACCTAATCCGTGAGACAAACTAATGGAAACGGCGTCACCACCCGGTAGCGGTTGAAGACAAGGGCTTCTTTGTGCTCACCTAATCCGTGAGCCAAACTAATGGAAACACCAGGGCTACCATAGCTAGTACTTCCAAGAGGTCTCCTTGTGCTCACCTAATCCGTGAGCCAAACTAATGGAAACTAATACCCGTCGCTGGAAAGTACATCCAGAAGTTCATGATTACCTGTGCTCACCTAATCCGTGAGCCAAACTAATGGAAACCTCTTGCAGAAGAAGCATAGCCTCGGCTAGCTCCTCCGGGTCGAAGTGCTCACCTAATCCGTGAGCCAAACTAATGGAAACCTCTATAACTGCCCAGCGGCGATGGGGTTGAAGCACGAAAATCATGGTGCTCACCTAATCCGTGAGCCAAACTAATGGAAACCTCAGAGTTCGAATTCTCTGAGCTCCTCCCACCTTTTTACTGTGCTCACCTAATCCGTGAGCCAAACTAATGGAAACTATTAATTCAGAAACGAAGACAGGCCCCTTTCCCGCCCGCGTGCTCACCTAATCCGTGAGCCAAACTAATGGAAACCTCGTTTGCGCAAACAAACGAGATCGAAGTTTCTTGTGCTCACCTAAGAGCTGATTTCTTAAGATGGCATTAAGGGACGACTGATTCACGGAATGTCATTGCTATCTCTTGCAAAGCGTTATTATTCGAGTAGCCCTCCATGAGTCGGTTGCCTGAGATCGCCCAAACCCATCGACCCGCTTACCCCAGTGACCTCAGCGATGCAGAATGGGAAATCCTGAATCCCCTTCTCCCTGCCCCTAAAGGCTTTGGCCGCCCGCGCACCGTTGACCTTAGAGAGATTCTCAATGGTATCTTTTATGTTCAGCGGACTGGGTGTCAATGGGAAATGATGCCTCATGACCTCCCTGCTTATGAAAGCGTATACAAATACTTCCAGAAGTGGCAGCGTAAAGGCATCTGGCAAGAGATTCATGACCGATTGCGTCATAGTCTAAGGAGTCAGCAAGGACGGGAAGTTGACTCTAGAGTAGCGATGGCTGATTCCCAATCTGTGGAAACGACAGAAAAAAGGGGGAGGTCTACGGCTATGACGGTGGCAAGAAAATTAAGGGGCGTAAACGCCATATCGTTGTCGACTCGCAGGGATTAATGATTGGGGTATTGGTGACAGAAGCCAATAGCTCTGAGAGGCTAGGGGCGGTATTTATTCTAGAAGAGGCGAAAGAGGGTAGTAGTAAATAAGTAGTGAAAGCTTCTTTAGGCCGAGTCTAGAGATGCATT
>JACYLR010000114.1 GCA_015272465.1 Gloeomargaritaceae cyanobacterium C42_A2020_066 | reverse complement strand
CCTTCACCTGGAGGCGGCGGAACAGTTAGAGGCATCCTGACCCAGGCAAACCGGCACCATAGCCCGTCCTCAGCATTCGGATCATCCTCCATAATTTTCTTCAGGACGGGGGGCTGAATGCCTCCGATAATAGAGATACTTGTATGGCTGGCATGGACGCGTAGGTCGTCACTTTTGCGGTTATATTTCCATTGCCGGCCGTCATAGGCGGATAGCCAGCGGGGGCGGTCTGCCCCTTTACCATTCCGGTATTGGTTGAACGATCCGACAAAACCTGAGAGTTCATCCATGTACACGGTGAACCCCTGGTTAGGCTGTGACCCGATTACCTGGGAAACGTACTCGATTGTGTAGTCGCTGAGATAGTACTCAGTGGGTTTTGGCTTCTCAGCATCTGGGTCATTCCGCAGGGCCGACTTATAGGTTCTCAGCTTCTCCTGATAATCCTCTTCGGCTTCGGCCTGCAACGCGTCCAGGGGGTCAATGGTGGCCCGAATCTTAGGGCTTTTCATGCTCCCTGTTTCACCTACAGTCCCTACCCAAAGGATTGGGGGCTGGTAGTGCTTGGTGGCCCTATCGATCTCGACTACGGTGCCTATGGGTATCTGACTCCCTGCCACTCCCAGCAGGTCAGCATGGAACAGTTCAGACTCCAGGCCCATCCTGCCTGCCAGCCCGGCGATCGGTCTGGCCAGACTGGCGGGTAGCAGGCCATCGGCCGGCCGGCCGTAGTCCACAATCCGGTCCAGTTCCCCACGGACATCATGATCGGTTTCGTCATCATCGACTGGGGGAGCCTCAACGGCCGGCCGGCCATCCTGAATTGCCCCAAGAATCCGCTCACGGATGCTTTTCATGGTTGCGACGATATCATCCAGGCCCTCGCGACGCAGGTCATCGATCCAGTCGGCGATGTCATAACCACCCTTCTCTGGCGGTCGCTGCCACTGGGGATGATCCGGCTGGGCAAGCAACCAACGGGCCTTGGGGAAGTCGCGGGCAATGTCCTCCGTGTGGCTGATGCCCGGCTTGTCCCGGTCTGGGCATAGCACCAGGTCAGCCCCATCCAGGTCGGCTAGATAGCCCGTCCCATACTTTCGCCATTTGCCAGCCCCACCGATCGATGTAGTGGCGGCGAAGCCCAACTCCCAAAGCAGATCAGCCGTCGGCTCCCCCTCAACCATGAACACCGGCCGGCCGGCCTGGATGGCTTCTCTGACCTCGGTTACCCGGTAAACCGGGATATGTGGGGCGACGTCACCTAGGCCCTTGACCCATCGGCCGGCCTGCCACCGCTCCTGCCAGATTTTCCTGTCGCCCAGGCCGTCATCCCTGCGGCAAACCCTCACTAGGGGCAGGCCCTGCCGGTCTGTGTACTCAAAGTGGCGAGTACCGGCCGGCCGCGGGGGCTTCACCCATTCCCGGCTGGGCAGTGGCTGATCTAGTTTCCAGAGGCCCCAGCCGGCCCCATCGTCGGAGTGGCCTACAAAAGCCCAGGTCTGGCCATCGGAGCCGGTGATTGTCTCACCCAACCGGCCGGCTTGGTAGCTGTGGCAAAAAACTAGCCCATACCGAGTTGTCCGGCAGTCCGAGTCCTTTACTCGCCCACAGGCTGGGCAGGGGTTTCTGGGGCCGCTGGGAGTGAACTTGGCAACGTGACCGTTGTGGGCCATGGTGGCCCGACTTAGTGTATTCATGCGAGAATGTCTCCAGATGATTTCATGTCAAACGACCCCCCGGACGTGGCCCGCCTGGGGGGTTCTGTTTAGCTCGCGTCAACAAAGGGCAGAGAGTTTAAGAACCGCTTCAGTGCGGCGTCATGCTGTGGCGACTCTTTGCCGTAGTGCAAAAGAACCTGAACCAGTTCCACATTCCATCGGTAGTGCTTGCGAGAGGGCGGAATCCGCAGAAAGTGAACATTCTCAATCATCTGATCCTTCAACCGGCGGAGGGTTCGATCCGAGATGAAGGTTCGCCGCAAGAGTTCGGCGGTGGTTACGTAACACGGTTCGGCCGGCCGAGGGAGGCTGGCCACGGGGGCAGTGGTCATGGCAGTATCCAAGTGAAGTTATTGTTTAGTCAGGGCCGGCCGTTGCGCTGGCCCCGTTTGTTAGGCGGGTTCAGTCAGGACTGGGCGTGACTGAAGGAATCATACCGAGGGCTCCCTTGGGTGATAGTCACCCTGACAGGTGCCTACTGTTCGCGTAATCCGGCCTATTGGCCTATGAAGTTCGCGGGTAAATCGCATTCCAGGGGGACCTGTTCGCGGGTTGGGGGGCATCTGGACTGAGTAGTTCGCGCTGCTGACGAATCCCAGCCCAGAAGTTATCCAGGAGCAACCCTCAAAGACTTAACAATTCTTTAAGAGCCTCCTGTCTGCGGTACTCCAACGGCCCCATGCCAACTTGTTGGCTAAAGGCATAGAGGCCTGCCATCTTACAGCCTGGAACGGTGAGTCGGTAGTAAACCGCTCGCGAGCCTGAACCGATTTCGATCGGTTGCTCATCCTTATCAAACCGCTCCAGCATCCCCAGTTCCTGAAGTTGGCCAAGTTCCTGCGACCAATCGCGAGCATTCGGGAATTGGAAGTAGCCACCTCGCCTTTTGTTTGGGTCAACCCAGCAAGCTCCTGTAGGGGTCGGATCGGTGTATCCGTAACCCTCAGTTTCGGAGAGATAGCCTAACAATCGAATTAGCTCACCCTTGCGTCCTTTGAACTTGTCAAAGAGCAGAATAAACGCCTGGAAATCTCTCAAAGGTTGTACAAGCACCTCATAATCCTGTTCTGTTGGCCTGTATTGAGTTCTTGCCCACTCCTTCAGCTTGTCAAACCAATCACCAGAAGCATCGACTAGATCGATCAGGTTATCCTCCTCATTGGCCTTTAAGTAGTCAATAAACTCGCCCTTCAGATAATCGAATCGCTCACACACAGAGATATACATCCACCGGATATCGCCAACCATGATTCACACCTCTTGGGTACGGTTCTCTACTTTCAATCCGGCCGGCCGACTATGGGCCTGGTGCTGGACAGCTTCCTCTAGGGCTTGGCGCTCTAGCCCAACTCTCACATGGGCCGCGAATTCCTCAGCAACCTGCAAGGCTTTAACCAGTGGCTCCTGAATGATAGTTTCCTTATCCTGACAGGCCACGCTGAGGCACAGTAAAAGTGCCTCTAACTGGGAGATCTCATAGAAGACATGATTTACCTCAAAAGTAGGATGATGGTGTGTGGTTTGCCAGTGAAATGCGATCAGCATATCGACGTGAAATCACCTCAACGCTATTACCGCACCAACTGGCCACAATCGCAGCAGGCACCCCCGCGGCGAGTTGACTGGTAATGAACGAATCACGCGCACTGTAGAGCGTAATCGTCACCCCATTCTTGACCCTCAGATTCAGCCCCTCTAGAATCTTGACCCAGGCTGACTTCTGAAAACTTGAACTACGGATAGGCCCCCCAATGGGAGACTTGAAAACTAGACTCTCACCCTTCACTTCGGCCGGCCGGATGGAGAGTAGCAGGGCCTTTAATTCAGGGCCGCAGGAAATGACCCGATGGACGGATGTCTTGGTTTGGGGGCGAGCGATCAACTTCCCGCCCACGTCAATGATCGACTCTGAAAACTCAACCCTTGAGCAATCTTCGTGAATCGACTTCCACCGCAGCCCGATACCTTCGGCCGGCCGGCAGCCTGTAAGAAACATGAACTCGACAAAGGCTGCATATTGGCGGTACTTAAGATGCTCCTTAAAAGCCTGGATGATCGACCTAATCTCATCGCTGGAGAGGGCTACCGGGGGCGGTGCTTGGGTACGGTCTAGGTCATCTGGGAGATGTTCTAGCGGGTTGCTCTCCAGCCAATTCTGGGAGACGGCGAATCGACAGGCGGCATTGAGTTGCACCAGGGCGCGGTCTGCCTGTCCTGGGGTGGTAATGCTGAGCAGACCCTCACGCAGGGCAACAGCATCGAAGCCGCCTAGTTGCAGCTTCTCCAAGCAGGTCGTCACAGGCTGGTAGGTGGATGCCAGGGTCTTAGGACTCTTGCCCGTCGCCCGGACCTTCAGGTAGCGCTTCCAGATATCCAACCAACCAAACTCACATGGGCTGTCATAGCCAGCTTGGCGACGGTACTGGGGCAGCTTGGCAAGATCAAAGGTGTGGTAGTCCATTTCCCGGCTAATGATACCGGCCAGCTTCTCAGCCTTGACCCGCGACCCAGGACTTAAGCGGCCCAGACGATAGATAAAATGGCGCTTCCCTTGCCAGTTGAAATGGACTCTTAGAAGCCCATTCACAACATCTAGATAGGCCCCACCTCTGGGGCGGCGTTTTTTCTTAGGCATAGCCGATCACGACACCTATCCCCAGCATGGGGGCATTAACGGCAACGCACCTAACTACGCACTTAAGTTGTCTAGACAAGCCGCTCTAGTCTCGACTCACTAGAAAAACGAGGGTGTTAGGGGGTGTGCTTAGGTGCCGGCCGTCTTGGGTCTAGGGGCCAGAGAGTCGATAAGACTGGGAAGCCGGTGACGAGATTTGAACTCGTGGCCGCTCGATTACGAATCGAGTGCTCTACCACTGAGCTACACCGGCGAATGGTACGATCCAGTCTAGAATCCTACCAAATGTTTTACTCCCTGTGACCGGCCGGCCGGATCCCGATTATTTAACTCGCCTCAAGGCAGAAGCTGCGGCCCCCTACCGCCGGCTGCGGCAATTTATCTATGTCGCCTTTGGAGCATCAGGCTTTTTGGGGGCGGTGGTCTTTCTCTCAGATCTGGCGGCCGGCCGGGGTTCGGGCACAACTCTGGGCAACTTTGCTCTCCAGGTGGGTCTGGTCGCCCTGATGGTGGCGCTCTACCGCTGGGATGCAGCGGCCGGCCGACAGCAAGTGGAGCGGTTGCGCCGGAAATAATGGCCGTCCGAAATCCCAGTTAATCGTTACAACAGTTAATCGTTACAATAGGGCATAATCCTCTGATCGTACCGGGTTCATCTCGTGGACGCCGCCCCCGACCCCCCCACAGATTTACCCATCCCCAACTGGCTCCAAGCCTACTTTAATAGGCTCGACCCGGAGATCGTGGTTTCGGAAGAAACTCGGCGGGAAGCCCTACTGGTAACTGGAGCCTTTCAATTCGCTCACCAGTTGCACCAAGGTCAGAAGCGCAAATCGGGAGAGCCGTACATTATCCATCCCCTGGCAGTATCTGGGATTTTGGCGGACTTAGGAGCTAGCGGCCCTGTGTTGGCAGCCGGCCTACTCCACGATGTTTTGGAGGACACCCCCACCCCCGGTGAAGAACTCGAAAATCGCTTTGGGGCCGAAGTCCGGCGCCTAGTCGAGGGGGTCACCAAGCTCTCTAAGTTTAATTTCGCCAGCCGCAACGAACGCCAAGCCGAGAGCTTCCGGCGGATGTTCATCTCCATGGCTCAGGATATCCGGGTGATCATCGTCAAACTGGCGGATCGCCTGCACAATATGCGCACCTTGGAGTTCATGCCACCGGCCGGCCAGCAGCGCACGGCCCTTGAGACTCGCGAAATCTTTGCACCCCTCGCCAACCGCTTGGGGATCTGGCATTTGAAATGGGAACTAGAAGACCTAGCCTTCAAGTACCTCGAACCCGATGCTTATCGTCACATGCAGGAACTTGTGGCGGAAAAGCGTACCGACCGGGAAGACCAACTGGATGTCGCCACTCGCCAGATTCGCCAGGAAATTGCCGCTGCCAGCATCACCTGCCAGGACATCAGCAGCCGTCCTAAGCATTTATACAGCATCTGGCGGAAGATGCAGCAGCAACACAAGGAGTTTCACGAGATTCAGGATCTGGCCGCGGTGCGGATCATTGTCTTCACCCTCCAAGAGTGCTATGCCACCCTAGCGGTTGTCCACAATCTATTTCGCCCCATTCCCGGCCGTTTTAAAGACTACATCGGTCTGCCCAAGCCCAATAACTACCAATCTCTCCATACGGTGGTCATCGGCACCAGCGGCCGGCCGCTGGAAATCCAGATTCGCACCCTGGAAATGCACCAAGTGGCAGAATACGGGATTGCTGCCCACTGGAAGTACAAGGAAACCAGCAAAGGCACCTCCAGCCGGGTCGAGGGTACGGATCAGAAGTTTACTTGGTTGCGTCAGTTGGTGGAGTGGCAGAACGACCTTAAGGACGCCCAGGAATTTCTGGACAACGTTAAGGATGACCTGAAGCGAGATTTCTTTGACCAAGAGGTTTACACCTTCACCCCCGATGGGGATGTGATTGACCTGCCGCGGGGTGCGACTCCCGTAGACTTTGCCTATCGGGTGCATACGGAGGTGGGCAATCGCTGCCACGGGGCCAAGGTCAACGGACGCCTCGTGCCCCTCAACACCCAACTGCGCAGCGGCGACATCGTCGAAATCCTCACCCAAAAGGCCGGCCGGCCGAGTCTGGGGTGGTTGGATTTTGTCGGCACCAGCACAGCCCGCAACCGGATTCGCCAGTGGTATAAGCGCAAGGATCGGGAGGAGCACATCAAGCAGGGGCGCGCCCTACTGGAAACAGCCCTGGGCCGGGAGGGGCTGGAGAGCCTGCTGCGGTCAGATGTGATGAAAGCAGTCGCCGAACGCTGCAACTACCGCACTGTTGATGACTTGCTTGCCGCCCTCGGGTTTGGGGATGTGACGGTGGGACAGGTGGTGGCCCGGTGGCAGGAGGCCGTCCGGCAGCAGCAGCCTGCGGATCTCCCTATCCCAGAGCCGGTTGCCCCCAGTCCAAGCCCCGTGGGGAATGGGGCGCCGGCCGGCCTCTCCAGTTTGCGAGATCTGATGCATCGGCGAGCCAACTGTTGCAGCCCCGTGCCTGGAGAACCGATTGTTGGGGTGGTCACCATGGGCAGTCATGGCATCACCATCCACCACCAGAGCTGCCCCAACCTGGCTAATGTGCCGCCGGAACGCCTCCTGCCCGTAGACTGGGACCCGGTGGATGACCGCCAAGCCAAACCCGCGACCTATCCAGTTGATGTCAAAGTGAAGGTGATTGAGCGGGTGGGAGTTCTTAAGGATGTCCTGCAACGAATCAGCGATAACCAAATCAATGTGCGGGCGGTGCAACTGGCCCATCGGGTAGACCAAACCGTTGATATAGACCTGACGGTGGACATCTCTCACGTCAAGCAACTGCGGGCCACCTTCGATCGGGTGCGGCAGATGAGTGACGTTTTGCATGTGCGGCGATTAGGATTAGAGGGAGCCGATCTGGCTTCCTAAGTACTCCTACTTACTCCGTTCATCCCCCTTTTGGCCTACGCCCATGCAACCGGTTTCCTGCCGTGACTTCAGTCACATTGCGTTTTCCTGCGACTCCCAGCGGATTGACCTCCAGCAGGTACGAGACTTGCTCCAGATTGGGGCCTTTTGGGCACAGAATCGTACTCCAGAGGATCTAGCTGTAGCTTTGGCCAATAGTGAACCGGTGGTGACCGCCTGGGATGGCAATCGGTTGATGGGGTTTGCCCGTGTCACCTCGGATGGCGTGTATCGGGCTACCCTGTGGGATGTGGTGATCCACCCGGACTATCGGGGCGGCGGACTGGGGCGCAAGCTGGTGCAGACCGCCTTGGCTCATCCCAAGGTGGCTCGGGTGGAGCGGGTGTATTTGATGACCAGCAGCCAACAGCGGTTCTATGAGCGGATTGGCTTTGAGGAAAACCTGACCACTACCATGATCCTCCACAACCGCCGGCCGGCCGTGGTGTTGCCCGACCTGTCCTTGACGGCCCAACCCGTAGAAGGCTGATGGCGGCCTGGCCCCGGCAACGCTGGCATATTCACCCTGAATCCCCAGAAGCTCCCGGTCTCGCCGCTGAACTGGGAGTCTCGCCCCTAGTGGGGCAACTGTTGATCAACCGGGGCTTTCCGACCACCGAGACTGCCCAGTTTTTCCTCGATCCCAGCGGGCTGGCGCTGCCCTCCCCGATCACTGTATTTCCTGACTTGAACGTCTGCCTGGATCTGCTTCAGGCAATGGTCGATAGCGGCCGGCCGATGGCGATCTGCGGGGATTACGACGCCGACGGCATGACCAGTACGGCCCTGCTGCTGCGTGCCCTGCGCGCCCTAGGCGGCACGGTGGACTATGCCATCCCCAGCCGCATGACCGATGGCTATGGCATCAACCAGCGGATTGTCGAAGAGTTCCACCAGCAGGGGATACACCTGATTTTGACGGTGGACAATGGTATTGCGGCAGTGGAACCGATTGCCCGTGCTCGGCAACTGGGCCTAGCGGTGATTGTCACCGACCACCACGAACCGCCCCCAGAACTTCCCCCCGCCAACGGTATCCTCAACCCCAAGCTCACAGACCCAGATTCCCCCTACAGCGGCATGGCAGGGGTGGGTGTGGCCTATCTCCTGGCCCTGGGGTTGGCCCACCGCTACGGACGTGCCCAGGAACTGGCTGGCTCGTTGCTAGACTTGTTTACCCTAGGGACGATTGCCGATCTGGCCCCTCTCGTGGGTGTTAACCGCCGCTGGGTTCAGCAGGGGTTACGTCGCTTGCCCCATTCCCAGATCCTGGGGGTTCAGGCCCTGATGCAGGTGGCGGGGCTGGCGGGGCCAGGCGTTGACCTGAAGCCGGAAGCCGTTGGGTTTAGCTTAGGGCCACGGATTAATGCGGTGGGGCGCATCGGCGACCCTCAGGTGGTGATCGAGCTATTCACCACCGAGGATCCAGAGGTGGCGTGGGAACGGGCCCAAGCCTGTGAACAGGTGAACCGTACCCGGCAGCAGTTGTGCACAGAAATTGAGCAGGCAGCGATCCAGGCAGTGGAGGCGTCCGCTCTCGATCCCCACACCGACCGGGTGTTGGCCCTGGTTCAGCCCGACTGGCATCATGGGGTGATCGGCATTGTCGCCTCGCGCCTGGTGGAGCGCTACGGCCGGCCGGTGTTCATTGCCACCTACGAGGATGAGGCGGGCGAGGTGATCCGTGGGTCTGCACGGGGTATCCCTGAGTTTCATATTTATGAAGCCCTTGTCCACGGGGCTGAATACCTAGAGCGGTTTGGGGGCCACCGAGCAGCGGGGGGCTTTACCCTGCGGGCCGAACATTGGTCGGATTGGTGCGCCAGCCTCCAAACCTTTGCCCAAACCTGTCTGGCTCCCGAACATCTGCGCCCCCTGATCCGCATCGACGCCCAAGCCGATTTCCTCGACCTGAATCTGGCATTTTGGCAGGACTTAGATCGGCTTCATCCCTGCGGCGTGGACAATCCAGACCCGGTGTTTTGGACGCCACGGGTACGAGTTGTACACCAAACGCCCATGGGCCAGCAGAAAGCCCATTTGCGGTTAACCCTGGCCCAGACCCTGGCGGAGGGAACAGAGAAGCGCCGCAACGCGGTGGCTTGGCGCTGGGGAGACTACCATCCCCTGCCAGAGGTGGTAGATGTGGCTTACAAGCTCCGCCAAACCCAGGAGCAGGGAGAGGTGGCCTTGCAACTGGAACTGGTGGGGGTGCGGCCGGCCGCACCCGTGAGCCTGCAATGGCCCACCCCACCTCAATCAATCCCCAGCCCCGTGTGGGAGAGCTTTGAGTCCTTGGAAACCCTGGTGGCTGAAACCCAGGGACGACTGCTGGTCTACGGCCACGGCCGGCCGGAACTGACGGGGGATGACACCTTGGTGGTGGACTACGACCGACCCCAAGGGATCACCGACACCATCCTGTTCTGGACACTCCCACCCTCCACCGATCACCTAGATTGGATTTTGGCGATGGCCCAACCTCGACGGGTTGCCTGTCGCTATCAGGTGCCCTCGTTACCCACCGTCCTCGACTGTCAGGACAAACTCAGCGAGGTTCTGGTGGAAAACGCGGGCTTGCCCCTCAACCTCTTGGCCCTAGGGCAGCAGTGGTGGGTTTCCCCCCCAGTGATTCTGGCCGGGTTGCGAACCTTGGGCTATCCCTTCCCAGAGTGGCCCGCTACCCTATCCCTGGCTGAAGAACTGGCCGCCCTCAGAACTTGGTATCAGTTGGGGCCAGACGAAGGCTAAACGTCTGTCTCTACAGATCCACCGACCGTTGAGCACAAGACGCGACCCATGAAGCTGTGAGTCACCGCTTGTGGGGAACAACCTGCCCGAATCCTACTTCGTGCCTTAACTAGCCCGCTTCCCCTGGCAGAAAGGCTCGGAAGGCTAGGGTGACATTGTGACCCCCAAATCCAAAGGAATTGGACAGGGCGACGCGCACCGGTAGGGCGCGACTGACATGGGGCACATAGTCTAGGTCACAGGCCGGATCGGGGTTATCCAAATTGATGGTGGGCGGAACCTGGTGGTGGGCAATAGCCAACACCGTTGCCACGGCTTCGATGCCCCCGGAACCACCCAAAAGATGCCCCGTCATCGACTTCGTGGAACTCACCGCTACTCGCTGGGCCTGATCCCCTAAAGCCCGCTTAATGGCCTTGGTTTCCGTCGGATCATTGGCGCCAGTGCTGGTGCCGTGGGCGTTGACGTAATCCACCTGATCTGGGGTCAATCCACCATCCTTAAGGGCCAGTTCAATGGCGCGGGTAGCCCCCTCGCCTTCCGGGGTTGGTGCAGTCATGTGGTAGGCGTCGCAGGTCAGTCCATAGCCCACGAGCTCGGCATAGATGCGTGCCCCACGGGCTAGGGCATGATCCAGGTCTTCCAGGATCAGGATGCCTGCCCCTTCCCCTAGTACAAAGCCATCCCGATCCCGATCAAAGGGTCGTGACGCCCGTGTGGGGTCATCGTTACGCAGGGAAAGTGCCCGACAGGCCGCGAAACCTGCCACGGACAAGGGGGTGACCGCCGCCTCCGTCCCGCCGCAGATCATCACTTGGGCATAGCCCCGCTGGATGAAGCGGAAGGCATCTCCAATGGCGTTGGAACCTGCGGCGCAAGCAGTAACCGGACAGGAATTAGGCCCCTGGGCACCGGTGTGGATGGCGGTCAGGCCGGCCGCCATATTGGCGATCATCATCGGTACCATGAAGGGGCTACAGCGATCCGGGCCGCGGGTGAGCAAGACCTCAGACTGCTCCTCCAAGACCTTCAGCCCCCCAATGCCCGTGCCAATGATCACGCCAACGGTTGCCGCATTGGCCGGAGTGATCTGCAACCCTGCATCGGCAAGGGCTTGCAAACTGGCACATACCCCAAACTGGGCAAAGCGATCCATCCGCTTTGCGTCTTTGCGATCCAGGTAGGCGGTGGGGTCGAAGTGCTTAACCTCTCCAGCAATCCGACAGGCGTGATGACTGGCGTCGAACAGGGTAATGGGGCCGATGCCACTCTGGCCTTGGAGCAACCCAGACCAGTAGTCGGGCACGGTATTCCCGATGGGGGTCAGGGCACCCAAGCCTGTAACGACAACTCGCTTGAGAGGTAAGGGGGGCGTTGGCATAGGTCGTAACTAGGCGGCAACCTTCTGTTCGCTGATGTAATCCACGGCCTGCTGGACGGTTTGGATTTTTTCGGCCGCTTCATCGGGGATTTCAATGTCAAACTCTTCTTCCAAGGCCATCACCAGTTCCACGGTGTCTAGGGAGTCGGCCCCTAAGTCATTCTGAAAACTGGCGTCGGGCACCACTTTGTCCGCCTCGACACTCAGCTTATCCACGACAATTTCTTGAACTTTAGCCAGAATGGCCGTTTTATCCATGGGGCTTGCTCCGCTGAACGCTGACACAGGATATCTGTTCCACTCTTGGATGGGCGTGGAACATTCCCTCATCTTAGAGGAAAAGGGCGCACCCCCCGGCCGGCCGGCCGCACCCCGCTCTTTGACGATTACTTAACAAAACGTAATAATAAGAGAAGACATCATTCCATGCAGGTGTAGGGCCATGTCCAAGTTCAACGTCAATCCCACCGGGGCTGGTACGTTCGGGTTTACCGCCTTTGCCGAGACCTGGAATGGCCGCTTGGCCATGATTGGCTTGGTGTGTGCCCTGGGCGGTGAGGTGGTCAAGGGCAAGGGACTGCTGGGCCAAATGGGCATCGAAGGCCGGCCGGCCCTGCTGGTGTTGTTGCTGCTGGCGGGGGTGACGGTGGCTTCGATGTTGGGCTACTACGCCGTCAATTTCACTAAGGTATCGTCACTTCCAGTAGCTCCTGCTCCGGCAGATGGAAGCGAAACTGACCCGTCTGGGCAAAGACCAGTAGTAGGTGCGCCGTCCAGCCAGGTGTAACGGCTAGGTCTTGCCAGGGCAGCGCCAGTTCCAAGCATTGATTGAGAGCCAGTCGGGCTTGGGTAGGTTGGGGTTGCCATTGGTTGTGGTCGGCAGCCACAGCTAGCCAGCAGGTTGTATCTGCCAGATTGACCCCTAGGTGGTGACGGTAGCGATAGTTGCAGGGGGCAGCACTGGGCACATTGGCCAGAGGCAGGGGGCTAGTGACCGTGACCGTGCTGGGGTAAAACCAGGCTAGGTGCAATTCTTCGGGGAAGTCCTCCCCAAACCGCACACCCACCTGGAAGTCGATCCGCAGGTAGAGATGAAGGTGATCGACCCCGTAGTAGACCGCTTGTACGGGGCTGCTCTGGTGCATGGTGCCCCTTGCCCCGCCCACCAGCAGACACCCGGCCCGCGCCCAGTCTTGCTCATCACCGCGGCCATCGATTTGGGGGTGAATCAGCATCTCCGGCGGGTGATCCTCCGGCCGGCCGTGGGTTTCCAGGGATTGAGTTAGCTTACTGGGCACGGGTTCGCCAAGGGCCTGGTAGAGCGCCTGCAAGTGCTCGCGAAACAACTGGTCGAACAGGGCATCGTCGCGAGAGGAGTGGCCGTGGCCAAACCACCAGAACCAGTCGGAACCTTCCGCAGCTAGCAGGGCTTCCCAGGCTTCCGGGTGGGTGGTTGCGGTCGCTTGGTGACGGTGGAGAACGGCCCTAGCTTCGGCCAGCAGTTCCCAGGCGCGGTTTTTCACCGGGTCGCCAATCCAGGTGGTGAAGTTGCCATCAATCCACGAGCCGCTGTGGAGTTGGTCGGCAGGCAGGGTTGCGGTGGGAGGATGGGCCTCCAGGAATTCGGAGACAGTAACGAGGGCCAAATCCGTGTGGCGGCTGAGGGCGGTGTAGAGGGCTTCGAGGAACGGCCGGCCGTCCTGGGGATAGAACTCCCAGCAATTCTCGCCATCGAGGGCAATGGTCACCAGCCAGGGCTGTTCCAGGGCTGTGCTGTCCCGGTTTTCATACTGTCTTAGGCTGTAGGCAATGGACTCTAGATGATAAATAAAATCGCTGACGGCGGCCTGGGGACTGAGGGCACTGTAGGAAAAGCCAATGAGATCCGAGAGCCGGTGATCCCGAAACACCATGGCCAAGTTACCGTGGTCAGTTTCGATGCGATAGGGCCGGTAGAGGTGCTGGGGTTCCTGGATGTGGCCCCGACTGTCCCGATGAAAAAAGTGGCCCAGACTCCAGCCCAAGACGGCTTCATCGGAAATCAACCAGCGATAGCCCTGGGCGGCCACTGAGGTCAGAATCGCCGGACTGACGGACTGTTCCGAGGGCCACAACCCCCGCGGCGGCCGGCCGAAATGGGCTTCGTGCAGTTGCCAACCCCGCTGGAGATGGACGGGCACATCCTCAGGCCAAGTGAAGGGAACCGTGGGAAGAGGGAGTTCTGGCAGCGCCACCCGGCCGGCCGCCGAGTCCACCAGCAGGGGCAGGATTGGGTGGGTGTAGGGCGAAGTCGTCAGTTCCAGTTGGCCCGATTCCTGAAGTCGGCGGTGTTCGGGGATAATCCGGCTGATCAGTTGCCGTTGCCAGGCCCACATAGCCTCCCGGTCAGCCAGGGTAAACCCCTGACCCCGCTCAAACCACCCAGCAACGGGTTCTTCCTCTCGGAATAGGGGATCGATCCAGGCAAGGGTGTGCCAGGTGAGCAGGTCTTCCCATTCCCTCTCGCTCCAATGCTGCAAACACCAAAAGCTACCCCGCTGCTGGGCCTGTTCATAGAGGGCACCATAGCGAGGATGGGGATCGATCATGGTGCGGTGGTGGGCATCGAAAAAGCGATCCACCACAAAGGCCCGTTCTTCTGGTGTTAGAGCACAGGCAGACTTGAGGCTGAGGGCAAGATAAGGATCCATGGCCCGGCCGGCCGCATAGTCCTCAAGCTGGAGGAGCAGGGACGGCACCAGGTTGACGGTTTGGTGCAGGCGGGGATAGCGTTCCAGCAGCAACACCAAATCCAAATAATCCTTGAGGGCATGGAGCCGCACCCAGGGCATCCGGTAGGTTCCCGTCAGGCGGCTTTTGTACAGGGGCTGATGCTGGTGCCAGACAAAAGCAACGTAAAGCGGATGAGCCACTATATCCCCCCAAGTGCAGATGCCATTCAGTCGTCTCAATCCATTTTACGGGAGCTAGAGCAATGAGGCTCTCAAGTCCTTAATGGAAGGTAAATCAAGAATAGAGCAGTCTGCAGGGTTGTGTATGAGTATATGCTACGAAAGTAAGAAACCCGCAATTGTCCAGGTTTGATATGACCGTGACTGTTGGCCGACCCATACACCCGTAGGATCATCAAAATACTCAGCCCATTTCTGTATGCGCAACTGCTCACTGTGCAGAAGTGTTGAAAGAGAGATTAAAGCTACAAAAAAGGGACAGAAAATGGTATGCTGTCCCTGAAAAGCTAAATAACTTACCCATATGAGGGCACCTCTATTAATTGGCGAATCGCCCCCTTACTGAGAATGAGCCAGCTTGA
>JACYLR010000189.1 GCA_015272465.1 Gloeomargaritaceae cyanobacterium C42_A2020_066 | reverse complement strand
TGCGGCCCCCCGTGGCCCGGATCGAGCAGGATGGTGTGGCCAGTCAGGGGTCGCCGCGGGTTCTGAAACTGGGGGGGATGGCGGAGGCTGAGAACCAGCGTCGTGTCTTCGTAGCGGAGACGGTAGCCCCAGGGATGGGGCGTTTTCAACCGCAGGCTGTAGCGCACTTGACCGGGTTTGGGTTGGCTCCAGTCCAGGCGTTGCACCAGGGGGCCATCATCAAGACGGATCGTGTCGGTTTGGGCGGTTGTGTTCTCCAGAGTAAGCGTGAAAGTGCCCTCGCCCTGGTCAACCTGGTAGGGTACCCGGCGCTCCAGGGGCAATCGCAGGTCTGTCCAGCCTTCGCCGACTTGACCAACCACCCCCCGGATGACGGAGCGCGGTGGGGCCGGCCGGGTTTCCAATCGAACCTGAGTGCCCAGAACCCAAGCGCCGTAGTCAAGCCGTACCCAGTCTCCTTCCCAGCCGGTCACCTGAGCTTCGACACCAACGGGCAGGGGTGTGAGCCGCGAATGGTCGGTGCTGGGGCCCGTGCGGGTGATGCCCACCTCCGTGAGGACGGCCACCCAACCTGGACTGGCGGGCAAAATCTCCACATCACCTTGGCCTTCGATTACCCGCCCGGCCGGCTTCAGGGTGATGCGGGCGCGCCCCAGATTACCAGGCTGATCCACACTCAGGCAGCCGCGGTAGACCTGCTCGGCCGGCCGCTGGGGCTGGGTTTGATCCGTGAGGACAGCGCTGTTGGCGGGCAGGGTCTGGGCCGCATCCGGTTGCAGGCTGACTCGCCGGTTCCCCAGGCTGAGTTCGACTCGCGTTTGGGGGGGAGCCACCGCTGCATAACAGAGGGGTTCATGCACCCGTCGCGCCACCCGGCCGGCCGGCCGCAGGGGTTCGGCTTGCACTGGGGGTTGCTCCCGGCGCACCTCCAGTTCCAGTCGTTCTGGGCCTGCCTGGATTTGGAACCGATTCGGCCCGACCGCCAAGGGGAAACTGGGGGCAAAGTGGCCGGACGGGGAGCGCTGAATTCGCTGACCATTGACGGTCACGGGCTGGGCGACGGGCGCCGTGCCGATCAGAAAGATTCGGTTACTGGGGGTGCGATGGCCGTCCGGGGGATAGACAATCTGCAAGCCGGGGGGTGCAGTCGGTGGGGAAGCCGAGGACAGCCAGCGGCCGGCCGCCCCCCAGGCCCAGACCCCGATCAGGGCACTCAGAAACAGACCGAGGATCATCGGTAGCCGGCTGCCCATCCCAGTACGTCCCCCGTTGCAGGCCCCAGTGGGTTACCCTGTTTCCCCAACTATAATGGGCCTCAGAATCCCGCCCAAAAGCCCCGGCATGTCGAGGGAGCGCTATCTGGTTTGCCCCAACTTCTGCCCCGAAGCCGAGGCTATGCGTCAGGCCATCGACCAGCACTTCGCTGAGCCTGACCGTCATCAAGCCCATCTACATCAGGTTTGGAACTACTGGTATGTTCCTGACCTCTATACCTATCTGCGCACGGAACCGGAGAAGGTCATCCCCAAGCCCCTAGTCGATGCGTTTCAGCAGCGGCTCCAGGCTTGGTGCGCCCAATACCTGGGGTTAACCGAGGTGACCCGCCCCTGGTTGAGCCTCTACGTCGCGGGCTGTGGCCAGGGCCTCCACAACGATTCCCGCAATGGCCGCTGGGCCTATGTCTTTTCCCTCACCCGTTGGGATCAGCGTCAGTTTCAGGGGGGCGAAACCCTGGTGATGAAGGATGAGGTCGGCCGGCCGAACCCCCGCCTCATCGAGGCCCATGCGGGCAGTTCTTTTTATGACTTGGTGCCCTCCCACTTCAACCAACTGGTGGTCTTTGATGACCGGGTGATCCACGGCGTGCGCCCCCTCCAGGGCACCATGGATCCGCGGGAAGGGCGGCTGGTGATGCATGGTCACATCCGGGAGGGAGGAATCTTTGCCCAGGGTGCCCTGAGTCGGGAAGCGCTGGTGCCAGTTCTTCAGGAAATGGGCCAGTACCTGGAACGGTGCGTCACCACCTACGGCCCCTACTACCACGGGCTTCTGTCCCTGCGTCTCCAGGTTGGCTCCCAGGGACGGGTGGAGCGGATTCACATCCTCACGGATCGCATCCTGGAAGTTGATCGGAACTGTAAGCCTGCAACTGAGGTCTCAGCAGCCATCTGCGAGGTCTTCAAGCACCTCAGCTTCCCCCAAGCCAACGGCCCCACCTACATCACCGTTCCGGTCAGTCTAGGGATGCCTCTGCCCTGAGGCACTGACGTCTTCGACGAGACAGTTGCCAATGTTGACCCAACTGCCGGAGCCGTCGGCCCAGAGTTCCTTTTTCCAGATGGGCGCGGTGTGCTTCAGGGTATCGATGGCGTAGCGGCACCCCTCGAAGGCTTCCGCCCGATGGGGACTGCCCACAGCCACCACCACACTGATCTCACCGATGCTCAACCGGCCGATCCGATGCCAGATCACAACGCGCCCGACCGTGGGCCACTGCTGGCGCACCGCCACAGCAATCTGACGAAACACCGTCACCGCCATCGGCTCGTAGGCTTGGTAGTCGAGGGCCACCACCGGCCGGCCGGCCGTCTGGTTCCGCACCATGCCGGTCATCACCACTGCCGCGCCGTGGGCCGGGTCACTCACCAGGGCATAGGCTTGGGCCACATCCAGAGGGGCCAGAGTAATGACTAGGCTATCGTCAAGCCCCCTATCCCGTGATTCCAGGCGCATCGGTCGGTGATTTCTCCAGAGACCGCCTTCCTATTGTGGTTCCAAGTCAGGGCTTAGGGAAATGGAGAAGCCTTGCGAGCCAGTAGGCTGCGGCTATTGCCCGTCAGCAGCACCAGCGCGCCGTCGGGCCGGACTTCAAACCGCTGGACATCCCGCAGAATGGTAAAGAAAGCCGTTTCCTGATTCATCAGTGCCGGGGCACAAGCCTTCATGGTGGAGGCCACCTGGCCGATTTTCAAGCTCTCGCCCGTCAGTGTGTAGCCCCCCGTGTAGTTGTTGCACGACCCCAGCCCAGCCACACGACCGTCGGGGCCAAAGGTGAGGGTGACGCGGGAGTTGTCAATTACCCCCCGGCCATTGATGTCCTCAACCACCCAGGTGGCGCCTTGGAACAGGCTGGCGGGGCTGCCGCCACACCCTTGCAGGGACTGATCTCCCACCCGCACCGTTACCCGGTTGGGGAAGGGCATACCACTCATGGAATCGGTGCAAATCTCATCCCGCACCGTTACGGCAATGGGCTTATCCCCCGCCGTAGCCAGGTAGCGGGTGAGACCACTGGCTCTCTGACGCGTGACATTTGCGGCCACAAGACGAACCTTGCCAAAGTTCAGGTCGAGGGTTAGCTCCGTCCCTGAGACTTCCAGCAGCCAGCTAGGTTCATTGCCCCTGGCTTGGAAAGAGGTCGTTTCTGCGGCTCGACGGTCACGCGGCATGCACTCTGGCAGGGGTTTACCGGCGACGACGACCGTTGCTGTCCGTTCCTTGCCCCAGAAGGTGGTAGTCGGGTCGTTCACGGCCACAAACTTACTGCCCGAGGCGACGGGCACCGGGTCCATCCACCAGGTCTGGGAACCCACCTGGAGCCGCATCTGGTTCTGGCGAAACCCAATGGAAACGGGCTGATCACCGCACTGCAACTGGGAGACAAACCCGGCCGGCCGGAAGGCCGTCAGGCGCAGGTTACCCACGTCAGAGGGAATCCCGGCGGGATTGACGGGCACTGGCTCCGTGGCCCAGGTCGGCCGGCCATCAATCACAATGCCACCCCGTAGGGCGTAGGTACGGCCAGCCTCTAGGCGGCGGGTATCCACCTCAAGGGCAAAGGGAATGGGTACCTGGCGACCCTTCAACTCGATCTTTTGCACCGCAATCAGGGTGCCTTTGGCCTCACTGGTTTCCCGAATTTCGACAATGGCCACGGCATTGGGGGGCAGGGCGATCCGTTCCCGATAGCTGAGCAGGCCCCGCACGACTACCTTCTCCTGGGCTTGAGCTATCACAAGTGGGGGCAAGGGCTGCACAGAGCCGGTTGAGAGCATCAGGGGGCTGGGCGCAGGTACACCCGTCATCGTCGCCAGGGAAAGGGCTAGACCAGCAAGCATAGGGGCAAAACCTCAACAGTGACGGGTGATGACGGAGCCTTTGGGTCGCGCAGACTCAAGCCGCGTCGATCAGCCTCTCTCAAGCTTAGGACGGCAGTGTCCAGACGGGGTTCCAGTCGGGAATCCAGATGCACGTGATGAGTCTTTGACAGACTGGCGAATACCCCCGCTAGGATTCAGGTAAGCTCAGGACATATCCCGTGCCTCGGCACCCATTCCCCTGTGAGCACTGCCCGCCGTCCGCCGCCACCCATTGTCTACATCCTCGTGGCTGGGCTTGTGGTCACCGGAGGCTACTGGGGTTGGACCAAAGGCTGGCTGACCCTGCCTTTCCCGACCGGTGCCACGCGTCCTAGCGAGCCGTCCCTATCCCAAAGTCAGCGTCCTGCACCAGGGGAACAGGTTTTGGTGGGCCATACGGGGGACATCAACATCGTGGCCTTTACCCCGGATGGTCGCCGCCTAGCCAGTGGCAGCCTCGACAAGACGATTCGGATTTGGGATGTGGTCTCCGGTAGGGCGGTACAGACGCTTGTAGGTCATGAGGAAGAAGTGCTGGGACTGGCGATCAGCCCGGATGGTAAAACCCTGGTGAGTGGGGGCAAGGACAAGCTGATCAAAATCTGGGACTTGACCTCTGGAAAGGTGCTCAAGACGGTGACAGGCCACGGCTATTGGGTGACGTCCATTGCTATCAGTCCCGACGGCCAATCCTTTGCCAGTGCCAGTTATGACCGCACGGTACGCCAGTGGACGATGGCCGGCCGGCCGATCCGCGTCCTTAAGGGACATGGGGATATTGTCTTGAACGTGGCCTTTAGTCCTGACGGGCAGCAGTTACTCAGTGCCAGTGTGGATACTACGATCCGCGCCTGGCAACCCCAGACTGGGGCCTTACTCTACACCCTGAAGGGCCACACCAGTGATGCCAACTGGCTGGCCTTTAGTCCCGACAGTCAGTTTCTGGCCAGTTGTAGCCGGGATGGCACCGTGAAGGTCTGGAACCTTAACGCCCGCGCCCCCCTCAAAACCTTCACTGGCCACGTGGGAGAGGTCTACACCGTCGCCTATCACCGCAACGAACGCTGGGTAGCCAGTGCCGGACGGGATCAGGTGATTCGCTTTTGGGATTTACTCTCCGGTCGGGAGGTGAGCCAGCAGCAGGGCCATACAGGATGGGTCTACAGCCTTCAGTTCAGCCCTGATGGCCGGTGGCTGGCCAGTGGCAGTGTCGATCGCACGGTGCGACTTTGGGCCGTGCCTCAGCCCTGAGCCAGTTCCAGAAGTACTGGGGCGTGGTCGCTGGGCTGGGGCCAGGAACGGGGGGTACGGTCAATCCAACAATTCTGGGCCTGCGCCGCCAGGGCGGGGGTGAGGTAGTGGTGGTCAATTCGCCAGCCCTGGTTACGACGAAAGGCTGCTGCCCGGTAGTCCCACCAGGTGTAGTGACCGGTTTCCGGGGTGAAGTGACGGAAGCCATCCAGTAAGCCCAGACTGGTGATCTGCTGGAGGGCCTGGCGTTCCAGAGGGGAGGCCATGATGTGGTCGTCCTTGCCCACCGGATCGTGAATATCCCGGTCATCGGGGGCGATGTTGAAGTCACCGCAGAGACAGAGGGCCAGATCCGGGGTCTGCGTCAACAAGGCGTCCAGGTAGTCTCGGAGGGCCGTCAGCCACGCCAGCTTGTAGGCATATTTCTCCGAATCGACGGCACTGCCGTTGGGTATGTAAACGTTGAGAACCTGGCGCGACCCCAAAACGCCCCGAATTAGACGTTTTTGGTCGTCCAGATCCCCCACCCGGCCGGCCGGTAGGAGCGCACTAAAGCCGACATGCACATCATCCAAGGGTTGGCGACTGAGGAGGGCGACGCCGTTGTAGGCTTTCTGGCCGGCCGGATAGACGTGATACCCCAAGGCTTCTAGGCTCTGGCGAGGGAAATCAGCATCCACCACCTTGGTTTCCTGGAGGCAGACCACCTCGATGGGGTTGGCCGTTAGCCAGGTAGTCAGGTGGGTGAGGCGGGTGCGAACCGAGTTGACGTTCCAGGTGGCGATCCGCATGGCTAGGATGGGGAAACCAGGTCGGGGTAGAGGGGCAAAAAGACGCGAATCACGTCCCGGCCGGCCGGCCCCTGATCCGTGACGAGTTTACCCCCTAGCAGGGCCACCAACCCCTTGTAACTGGCGAGGCTGAGGCCGATATGACCGGTTTCAGGGACAATTTCCAAGTCGCCCCAGGGTTGACGCAGGGGCCGTGGCTGGACAGAGCAGGTGTGAATCTGGAGTTTGAGTTGGCAGCCGACGGCGCGAGCTTCGCTCTGGACTTGGCTGCCGGGGGGCAGGTTGCGGATCAGGGTTTCCATTAACCCCAACAGCAGGGGATTGAGCAGGGCCGGATCGGTATCCAGAACCAGAGGCTCGGCCGGCCAAGTCACCCTGAGATGGATGCCACTACGGCGGGCCTGTTGCTGCCACCCCTGATCTAAATGGGGGGCCAGGAGAGCTAAAGGGAGGGGTTGACGCGCCAAGTCTGGGTGGCTGCGTTCCTCTAAAACCTTGAGCACAAGACCCAGGCGATCCATGGGCAGGCGGGATTCCTGGTCAATGGCGTTCAAGGCTGAAGTGGCCGTTTTGGAGAGGCGCGGGGTTTGCTTACGCAGCAGGTGCACCCAGGTCTGAATCGTACTCAGGGACGTGTAGACCTCGTGGGCCAGGGCTTGCACCAACCCCAAGGCGGGGGCGGGGGTATCCGCGGGCCGGCCAGTTCCCGCCATTCTAGGGAGGCACTGGAGAAAGGCTTGTAGGTAGGCATCTCCCCGGCCGGCCGTGATCCAGGCATCCTCCGCATCTAGGGCCGTATCCAGGGCGGTGATCGCCACCGGGTCGTGGCCGATCAGACGCGCCCGGAGCACCTCCCAGGCGGCCATGACTTGGGGCGGATGGGTCACCAAAGCAAAACCCGTCTGGGGATGCCAGAGGAAGGCCAGTCGTAATCCAGGGGCAGCCAGCCAGCAGAACAGTTCTTCCGCCAGGGGGTCTCCCAGGCCGAGGGGCACCGCCCGGTATGAGCCGCGGGCGGCCATACCTTTTCGCCCCTGTCCCGCCAGGTAGAGGCCTTCAGTGACCACCAGTTCCCAATGGCGTTGCCCATGAGATAACGGGGGCACGGGTACTCCAGAGCGGGTCACCAGCACCTGGGCTTGGG
This sequence comes from Gloeomargaritaceae cyanobacterium C42_A2020_066, assembly GCA_015272465.1. GTDB lineage: Bacteria > Cyanobacteriota > Cyanobacteriia > Gloeomargaritales > Gloeomargaritaceae > JACYLR01. Next base: position 7,862 of record JACYLR010000189.1, on the reverse strand, counting down.
GCAGAAACGACTCCAAGGCCAACAGGGCAGCCTGCCAGTAAACCCAACTCTGGGCCGGCCGGCCGGCGGGCTGCTGGGGTGTACCGCAAAGCACAGCCCGCAAGCCAGGCATCTCAACCCGGTTGTCCAGTGGCCCCAGGTTCATGGACTACCCTCGGTGGTGCGCCCCCAGCCTAACCCCCCAAACCACTAGGGAGCGACCGGTAAACCCTACGGATTCCGTGGGGACATCCCACCCCTGCGGCTCCTACCCGGCCACCGAACTCATCTCGGGTTCCGCGGGGCGCAAGCTGGGGAACAGGAAATGATTTTCCTCAACGTACTGGGCACCAAACAGACCCTTCTCCGCCCAGAAATAGCGATCGGTGGTATGCTCGTTGCGCCGCACCAAGAGTAAGGCAGGCGGTGGAATTTTGTGCTCCTGGATGTACCGGCGGGCGGCCGTGACGGGCTTTTCCTCACCACTATCCAGGCAAAACTGGGGAACGCACTCCAGAACGCGCCGGCCCTCCAAGCGACGGCGGCTCTTACGCTTACGTCTTCTGGCCAAAGGGCTTTCCTCCCGTGTGAGGCAATAGATTGTAGCTTGAGTTACAGAACTCGCCAAACTATAGTCGGTTGGCGGTTGGATTTCAACCCGTCTTAATAATTTGACATGGAGGTTCTCAGGAACCGCAGCATCCGGCCGGCCGGGTGTTCTTGGGGCCGGCCGTAAGATAGGGAGAACGGTGATCTGGGGCGTTTTCCTATGGCTTCCCTCGCCTTTCGAAGCCAGGTTTTGCGGGCGCTGGTGCAGTGGTGGCGGCGCTGTCAGGCCACGGCGCGAGGGTGGCAAACCCAGGTGGTCTGGGGGTGGTCGGCCCTCGGTGCCATGATGAAGAGCGGGGCGGTTTGGGGCTGGCACGCCCTGGCTTCTGTGGGGGCGCGACCGGGGCGGGGGCTGGGGGGCGGAGCCGGCCGGCCGGCCTTGGACGCTGCACCTCCTGATCCGGCGGATGTCTTGGCAACCGTGGTACCCGCCCCCCTCTCGACCCAGGTGCGGGGCCTTGCCTGCTCCATAGCGGGGGGCGAACTGCTTCTTGTGGATGGCCAGAACCAGATTCTTGGAACCTTGACGCCCTGCCAGTCCCAACGCCTCGCCATCCTGTGGACACCCCGGCCGGCCGGCGGGTTTTGGCCCTGGTTCTTAAGGGTGGTCTTCAGGCCGCAGTCCCTCCGCGGTACCGACAAACGCCTCCCAGTCCCTCCAAGCCGTGGGTTGTCCTTAGGGGATACCGGGGTTCAACAGCAGGGAGGAGTAACCCACTACGATCCTGTGCATCTCCCAATTTCCGACCCTTCAGCAATCGCAACCGCAGGGACAGATCAGCAAAGTGGGCCAAGACTCCCCAGGTTCATCGCTTGGGCCTATCGGGGCTGGCTTCATTTTCGGCAGCCGCGTCCAGCCCAGGCTCTTGTGCCCTCACCTGAGGACAACCCCACCCAGGATCTGGCGTTAGGAGAGCGGCCGGCCGCCACCCCACCCGTAACCGCACCTGCCCTGTCCAGCGCCCCTTGGGGTTGGCGGCGGGGGGTCTCGTTTTCCTTACCTAGCCCCCCATCTCCTGGCGTCTTAGCGTCACCCGCCCGCGGCGTTGGTGACCGGCTCGATCGGACGACACCGGCCCAATCGGCCAGCAATGGCCCAGTCACGCCACCTCGGCCGGCCGGTTTGCCGCTGGGTTGGCTCTACCGGGCTTGGATCTGGTTCCACTCGCACCGCCAGACGCCAGCGCTAGCCAACCCCGTTCCATCCATGACCAGTGATGGGGAAGCAGCCGCTCCTCAGTTAACGGCTACCGGCACTTTAGTTCCCACCCCCCACCCAACAGCGGGTTTGGTACTGCCCTCGACACAGACGCAGAACCTAGCTCCCCCGGTTGCCGGATCAGAGACGCTAGACACCCCACCCGCTCATTCGGGTGACAAGCGGCCGGCCGCTGCTCCCGGTTCATCACCTTGGGGTTGGCTCTACCGAATCTGGCTACAGTTCCGTAACCCCACATCGCAACCCACTTTGGCAGGGGCGGCCCCAGCACCCCTGACGGGTTTCCCCGAACTGTCTAGTCTGCCGGGCGGCCGGCCGGCAGGGAACCAACCTGTTCCTGCTGTCAACCCCCACGGAGCCGCCCCAACACCACCCCCCCAGGACTGGCTGGAGGTCGAAGGTCATTGGGGCCCCTACCTCTACCATCCCCTGGAGTTGCTGTTGCGGTGGCTCGACCAGTTATTGGTCATGGTCGAAACAGCCCTTGTGTGGTTGTGGAAGCGCGGGCAGCAGATTCTGCGGCCGCTTCAGGGTTGAACTTGCCAGAGTTTAATCGTCTGGTCACGACTGCCACTAGCCAGCACCGTGCTATCGGGCGAAAAAGCCAGGGATGAAACCCCCTTCTCGTGGGCTTCCATAACCCGGTTGAGGCTGAGGGAGGCCGTATCCCAAATGTGAATGACCCCACTCCAATCTCCGGTGGCCAGCCACTGTCCATCGGGGCTAAAGGCCAAACTCCTGACCCCTTCCTTGTGGCCTGTCAATGTGCCAACATCTTCCCCGCCAGGAAACTGCCAGATTTGAACCGAGGTATTTTCGCTACCGGCTGCCAACCAGGCGCCATCGGGACTGAGCTGCACCGTATTGAAGCCGCTGCCACTGAAGCTGGAGGGGCCGTATAGGGTCACCAGCGCCTCCCCGCCCTCCGCGTTCCAGATCTTGACCGTGTTGTCCCAACTGCCACTCACCAGATACCGTCCGTCCGCCGCGTAGACCACACTCCGTACAAAGCTGCCATGCCCCGTTAGGGTGGCCAGTTGCTTGCCACTTTCGACCTGCCAGAGCTTGATCGTCTTATCTTCACTAGCACTGGCCAGAACCGTGCCATCGGGGTGGAAAACCACACAGTCAATGGTGGCGCTATGCTTGGCGAACAACCCTCCCAGGACGCGCAGGGGCTTATCGCCAGGGAGTTGCCACAGTTTGACGACCTTCTCTTCTCCCGCAGCAGCCAGTAGCAGACTGGAACCCCAGAGTGCCACAGCATTGAGGGCCTGGGAGTTGCTTACGGTGGTGCCGCTGAGCAGGATGCGTACCGGTAGGATTTCTGATAAATCCCAGAGGCGCACGGTTCCATCGCGGCTGGCGCTGATCAAAGTGCGGCCATCGGCGGTAAACGTCAAGGCACGCACGCCTTTGTCATGGCCCATGAGCGTGCGCCGACAGGGCCAAGGGGCTGCATCCGGCTGCCGGGTTTGGCCGGCCGGCCGTAGAAAACCGCTGTTCCGTCCGCTACCGGACGCTGAGGGCGAACCCAGACGCGATGGAGAGGCGGCGGCCTTCGGTGTTCCCAAGCGGGAAGAAGACGACAGGGCAGAGGGAGATCCCAACTGGGTCATCCGGGGTTGATTTGAGGTACTCCCACCAGGAACACCCAGACTACGCAGGGCGGGTTTCAGCGCCGTGATCGCTTCACTGGCCGGCCGGCCGCCGCCCCCCCCCAGGGCTTGCACGGCTTCCAGGGCTTCATGGGCTGTGGCATAGCGCTGACCAGGCAGGCGCTGCACCAGGCGATCCAAGACTTGGAGCAGGCCCTCACTCAAGGGCTGGCGCAGCGCTGTGCGCCACACCCAGGCATTGGCCCGCACATCAAAGAGCTTGGCTGGGGCAACCCCCGTCAACAGATAAAGACAGGTCGTCCCCAAACCATAGAGGTCGCTGGCAAACACGGCCCGCCCCATCATTTGCTCCGGAGCCGAAAACCCACCGCTGCCGATCACCGTACCCGTGCGAAACAGACCCGATTCCCGCACATACTTGGCCGCTCCGAAATCCACGAGGTAAAGGCTCTGGTCACCCCGCTGCCGAATAATATTCTTCGGTTTAATGTCCCTATGAATGACATTTTCGGTATGGATATAGTCCAGAACCGGCAGGATATCCAAGAGAAGCTGACGGATCTTGGCTTCATCGAAGCAGCCTTGCTGCTGCAACTCTTCGGATAAGTGCGCCCCATCAACGTACTTTTGTACCAAGTACTGACGCTGATCCAGGCTGAAATAGGCCAATAACTCAGGAATGCGCGGATGACCACCCAGCCGATCGAGTTGTATAGCTTCCTGCTCAAACAACTCCACTGCCTTGGCTAAAAGGTCAGGCTCTTGGGCCTGGGGGTGGAATGCCTTGACCACGCAGAAGGGCCGCGACGGCAAGGACTCATCCCGAGCCAAGTAGGTGCGGCCAAAGCTCCCCCGACCGAGGGGTTGCAGGGCACGATACCGGTTTTTGAGCAGTAGAGCCGAGCCGCAGGCACTACAGACCTGGGCGTTCATGGCATTGCGTGGGTCCGGACAGTCCGGATTGAGACAATGGCTCATGGCGGGTCTTGGGGCGGCGGGGTCAATTCCATCATAGGCGCTGACCTGACCGCCAGTTGCACAATTGGGCAGCCCGCCCCGTCCGAATTAGTCTACGTCGCGGTAGGGATTGGGCAGTTGTTCCGCTTCCGGGCAATCTTCAGAAACCAGGGGTTCCACGTTTCCGCGGGGTACGGAGGACAACTTTTGGGTGATCGCGCCGATACTGTCGAGGCGCACGATCTCCTCCCAGGAGCACACCTCGTCGTCTTCGTCGGTTTCGTAGCGGAGAGTGACCAAGTCGCCTTCTAAATCGACGACCCTGGCTCGCTCAATCCAACGCTGCTGATCCCTGAGTAACACCCACACCTCACGCCCGTCACAGCAGAACTGGTAAAGCTTTCGATGCAGCATTGGTGACCTCCGTACAAAGTGGGGCTATCGTGCCCGGCGGGAACTGTTCCCCTGGCCTGGCAGGCAACCTATCCCGAACCCTCTTGCAGTAGGCTAGATTGACGAGGGATGCCGACGCGGTGCGTTTTTGAGGAGCGGGGATTCTCTCGCAACCCATTGTAACAACTGACCTGTCACCTATGCGGAAGTCCGTGGTGCTGCTCTCCGGGGGGCTGGATTCTACGACGGTGCTTTACCAAGCCCGCGCCGAGGGGTATGCCTGCTACGCTCTGTCGTTTGAGTATGGGCAACGCCATCGCCGGGAATTGGAGGCTGCTGCCCAAGTCGCCGGCCGGGCCGGGGTTGTGGAGCATCAAGTGGTGCGTTTTGACTTGGCCCGCTGGGGGGGATCGGCCTTGACAGAGACGGCCTTGGACATCCCTGAACATCGGTCGCTGGCGGACATGACGGCTGGAATTCCGGTGACCTATGTCCCGGCTCGCAACACGATTTTCTTAAGTTTTGCCCTGGCCTGGGCAGAAGTACTGGGGGCGGAAGCGATTCATGTGGGTGTGAATGCCCTCGATTATTCGGGCTACCCGGACTGTCGCCCCGACTATCTGGCGGCGATGGCAGAGGTATTTCGACTGGGGACGCGCCAGGGCCGGGAAGGCCGGCCGATCCAGGTGGTTGCCCCTCTCCTTCACCTGCACAAGGCGGAGATTGTTCGATTGGGGGAAACCTTGGGGGTGCCCTGGGCCGCCACTTGGTCCTGCTATCGCGGTGAGGCCATGGCCTGCGGGGTGTGCGATGCGTGCCTGTTGCGGCGGCAAGGATTTGCAGAACTGGGGCTGACCGACCCCCTGCCCTATGCCGTCTGAGGGACAGTTAGTCGAGATTTTCTCGGCGATCCAGGGGGAAGGCCCCTATGTGGGTGACCGCCAAGTTTTTGTGCGCTTAGCGGTCTGCGATCTGCGCTGCCGGTACTGCGATAGTGCTCACACCTGGCAACTCCAAAGTACCTGTCGGGTGGAAACCACGGCCGGCCGGCGGGATTTTCAGTCCTACACCAATCCCGTAACCCCAGAGCAGGCGCTGGCCTGGGTGGAGGCCCTAGTCCAGTCCGGACGGCACGCCGCAGTGAGTGTGACCGGGGGTGAACCGCTCCTCCAACCCACCTGGCTGGCCTCCTTTCTGGCAGGGGTGCAGCGCGAGCTAGGGCTACCGGTCTACCTGGAGACGGGGGGGCACCGGCCGGCCGAGTTGGCCCAAGTCCTGCCCTGGGTGCATGTGGTGGCCATGGATTACAAGCTGCCCAGTGTCAGCGGAGAAAACCACGCAGAGGCGCACCGGGAGTTTCTCGATTTGGCCACCACGGCCGGCCGAGAGGTGTTCGTCAAGGCCATTGTCGATGCCCAGACGGTGCTCCAGGATTTGACTGACTTGGCCGAGGTGGTAGTGGTCACCGCGCCCCAGACCTTGGTGATCCTCCAACCCGTGACGCCACTCACCGGGCAGCGGCCGGCCGCCCCCAGTCCTGAGCAGGTTTTGGATTGGCAGGCTTACCTGCAAGACTATGGGCTGCGGGTGCGGGTGATTCCCCAAACCCACAAGTTTCTAGGGCAGTTATAGCAGGGTTGGCTGCGTGGTGAAGTTGTGTCAAGCTAACACAAGCTTCAAGGAAGTCAAGGTTAGATATTCCACCTGATGGTCGATCTAATTCGGGACAGACATAAAAAAAGCTGACAGACCACTGCCAGCTTGTTCAATGTGTGAGATCAACAATGAAATCTAGAAGGTGAACGTGGAACGGACGGTATAGACAAAGAGGGTGTCGTTGTCTGCATTACCCTGGGGATTTGCAATGATGATAAAGCCAGGGGTAATCCGCAGGTTTCGGTTCACTTGGAATCGATAGAGGCCCTCAATGTGCACAGGGACGTCTTCATTCTGGCGCTTAATGAGTTGGCCATTCACAATTTGTCCAGAATCATTGTCGGTCACGTAAGGAGGAAGGCCAACAATGAAGCCACCCAGGTCACCTTTACGGCCGAAGGGATCTGGGAAGGCAAATTGGAGGGCGGCCGTCAGAATTTGGGCTTGGTCATTCTTCTGAACCGTGTTTGACGCAACAAAAGAAGATGAGAGCGCATTGGCCCAAGTGTACCCAAACCAGCCGGAGATGATCATCTGGGGCAGCGCCGTCCAGGAGAACATGAGGTTGACACCATTGGTCTCAGTCGGAGTGTCATCCCCCGATTTGGCTGAACCAAAGGGATCAGCAGCATAGGATGTCCCTGTCGAACCCGTGACATTCACCCCGAACCCATTCGAGCCTCCAACGTTATCGAAGCCCGTGCCATAAGAGCGGGAGTACCCCAAGCCAAATTTGAAATCTTTGGTTGGCTTGACGTTGACCTGAGCGAAGACACTGTAATTGCCACCAAACAAGCCCTGATCTGGATTTGCTGCCGAAACAGGAGCACCAGTTCCTACAGTACTATTAGTATTTAGGGCTAGATAGCCAACCCCGATACCAACAGTTTTATTGAAATCATACATGATGAATGTTCCAGCGCCAGCCCCCTGGGCACCTCCAACTCGATACATCAGAGGGTTAAAACGACCAAAGCGAGAGAGCGCCCCGTTCCCACTACTCTCAAGCTGACCTGAGTAAGTATCGAAAAACTCATTTGCCTCCCCATTTACAGCAGTGATGACAGCTTTACCCTTGCCATTATCGAAGGGAAACTCATAGAAGAGCTTATCGATTAAAAGGGCGCCATCTGTATCGGAGTCAAAGCCCAGACGGGTTTCGTTGGTACCTGTCACAGGACCAGCAAAAGGTGTTGTGTCTGCCACTTGTAAACGAGTCCGCAATCTGTCCTGGCCGGTAAAGCTGGTATCGAAATTTAACCGGACTCGATAGGCAAAGATGGTGTTGTCCTGGGTCTGGACGGTTGGAACACCGCCTGCTTGCTGGATTGTGGTTTGAGCTTGATCCGCTTCAGCCACACCAGCAGGGTAGAAAATGACTTCCCCACGGAGCTTGGTGGTGGTGGAGAACTGCTGCGCTTCCAGGGTCG
>JACYLR010000110.1 GCA_015272465.1 Gloeomargaritaceae cyanobacterium C42_A2020_066 | reverse complement strand
TTATCTTCGGGGTGGGCCTGTGTGGTGCCCTGATTGGGGTACCCCTCCAAACGCGATTACAGGCGGAAACACCCGAAGATATGCGGGGCAAAGTGTTTGGCCTGCAAAATAACGCGGTGAACATTGCCCTCAGTCTCCCCCTTGTCCTGACCGGGGCGATTGAGTCCTGGCTTGGGTTACCGGTCACCCTAATGGGGTTGGCGGGGCTGGTTTTCGTGAGTAGCTGGCTCAGTTTTTAGGGCTAGGAGGGCAGGGAGTAGGTAGGCTAGGCTTGGGGAAACCAAGGCTCAACGCTAGCCCATTCAGTCCTGCGGCTAGGGACGTTTCAGCCCATTCACGCACAAGGATGCGGTAGGAGCAAGGGATGCATATCGCCTGGCTGGGCAAAAAGTCGCCTTTTTGTGGCAACGTCACCTACGGACGGGAAGTGACTAATGCCCTGCGGGATCGGGGCTACCAGGTCAGCTTCCTGCACTTTGACCCGACTTCTGACCCCCCTAGTGCTGGAGAGGACGTTGGCCAGGAAGTCTCCCTGCCCTGCCTATACAAGTCCCAGCTCTATACCCTCCCCAGTCCGGGTGCCAGCCAAGCACTGTTGCAGGCCCTGCGCACCCTGCGGCCTGATGTGGTACACGCATCCCTCACCCTCTCACCCCTGGATTTTTCGCTCCCCGAACTCTGCCAAGAATTGGGGCTGCCCCTGGTTGCCACCTTCCACCCCCCTTTCACGGCGCGACGCCTAAACCTGGCCTCTGGAACCCAGTTTTTGACTTACCAACTCTATGCCCCCTGTTTGGCCAATTACACCCGTGTCATTGTCTTTTCCCAGGGCCAGTTGAACCTGCTCGCCCGGTTGGGGGTACCTGAGGAACGGCTGATGGTGATTCCCAATGGGGTGGACACGCGTAAGTACACCCCCGGCACGACTTCCCTCAAGGCCGAACTCCAGGCCGCCTGTGTATTTGTCTATCAGGGCCGGATTGCCTTGGAGAAGAATGTGGAGGCGATGCTCAATGCTTGGCGACAGGCTGACATGGGATCGGATGCGAAGTTACTGATGGTGGGCAACGGCCCCCTCGCCAGTAGCCTGATGAGTGCTTTTGGACCTGAACAGGGGGTGCTGTGGCTTGGGTTTGTGGCCCAAGAGTCAGAGCGGATTCGCATTCTCCAAGGGGCGGACGTGTTTCTGTTGCCCTCCTTGGTCGAGGGGCTATCCCTGTCGCTGCTCGAGGCGATGGCCTGTGGTCTGGCGTGCGTGGCTACCGATGCTGGGGCGGACGGGGAGGCTCTTGAAGGCGGGGCTGGCATTGTCCTCGACACTCAGGGGGTGACCAGTCAACTCAAACCCCTACTGCCGATGCTGGCGGAGCAGCCAGAGTTTCGCCAGATTCTGGGGCACAAGGCCCGGCAGCGGGTTCTGGAACGCTATACATTGGAGGGCAACCTGGCACGGCTAGAGGCTCTGTATACTGAGGTCTGTGCCCGGCCACAAGTGCGTGCTTAATCGAGGAGAGGCCCGGCCGGCCGGCTGGTGGAGCGGTCGCTGCGGACAAACCAGTAGTGGAGGGTGTGCGGATCGTTGGCAGGGGGCACCCGCCCAAAACCAATGCGGCCCTGATCCTGGAGGATATATTCCTCACGCTTGAGGAAAAGCTGGCGGTTATTGGCGGTGGTGACAAAGGTGCCGTTGCGGCTCTGATCGACGAGGACAAACTTGCCGCGGCGAAACTCGACGCGGGCATGTTCACGGGAGGCCCGCTCATCGTCAATCACAATATCGCTGTGGGGGGAGCGACCAATGGTCAGGGGCGGCAGTTCCCGGTAGAGTTCAATTTGTCGGTCGCAGATTTGGAGCTTGAGGTGGGCCGCGGCATCTAAGGTGAGGTCGGCCGGCCCTTCAATGTAGGTGACTTCTTCGGGTTGCCAGACGACCTCATGGACTTCGACCCGTTCCTGGCGGCCTTTGACTACCGTGTAGTCCAACAGGCGCACTTGGGCTTTGAGGTGGGGTGGAAGTTCTCCTACCGTGGCAGCGGTGGTTAGGATTTGCCCCGACTTGGCCAGTTGCACCATGCGGGCCGCGACATTCACCGCATCCCCAAAGACATCCTCGCCTTCCTGGAGTACCGGCCCGGTGTTGAGGCCGATGCGGATGCCGGAGTTGATGCTGCGCTGCTTGAAAAACTCATTGACCTCGGCTTGCATCGCGAGGGCTGCCGCCACTGCTGGGGCGGGGTGGGGAAATGTGACCATAATTTCATCGCCAATGGTCTTGATGACGTTTCCCTGATGCTCTGCACTTATAGTGGCCAAGCAACCAAGACAAGTCGAAACAATTTCTAGGGCTGTGGCGTTGCCCAGCTGCTCGTAAAGACGAGTGCTGCCGCTGATATCGGCAAAAAGTACGGTGAGAAAAACACTCATGGGGGACTAGAGCCAGGGCCAGCGGCTCTCCCCATCATACCTGGCTAGGGGTGAGGCCCTTGGAGCCGGCCGGCCGGGGGGATTTGCTAAGCTGAGCGAGGCGGCTCGGATGATGCACCTAAGAGGATTGGTTATGGTACAGCGTTGGCAGTGGGGACTGGCCGTTCTCTGGCTTGCGGCAGGAACCCTGGGGATGACGATGCCGGCGCTGGCCCGGCCGGCCGAGACTGTGGCCCAGTCTGCCCAGCCCATTCAGTCTCCCGTTGACCTGGTGGATACGGCGATCGCGGCGGGCCAGTTTGACACTTTGGTAGCCGCCCTGAAGGCGGCCGGCCTCGTGGAAACCTTGAAGGGGCCAGGGCCGTTTACGGTCTTTGCGCCCACGGATGCAGCCTTTAAGGCGTTGCCGCCCGGTGCCCTGGATCAGCTCCTCAAAAACCCCGACCAATTGAAGGCGGTGCTGCTTTACCATGTTGTCGCCGGCCGGGTGACGGCGGCAGAGGTGGTCAAGCTGACCTCGGCCAAGACGGTGCAGGGGGCGACGGTTCCCATTAAGGCCGGCGGCGGGCGGGTGCAGGTGGGCACAGCTACCGTGATCCAGGCGGATATCCTCACGACCAATGGTGTGATCCACGTGATCGATGCCGTGCTGATTCCCCCCAAGAACTGAGTCTTTAGCACAGCGTCCTGGAGCGCGGCCCGTGGCGGACTACGCCCTCGACTTTGGCACGAGTAATACAGTGGTGGCCACCTGGGACGGTGCCGGCCGGCCGGCCTCGGTAGCAATCCCCGATCTCTCAGCGCCGCCAGGGCTGACCCCGCCCCTAGTGCCCAGTTTGGTGTACGTGCGGGATGCCAACCAACCCAGTATTTGGGCCGGCCAAGAGGTGCTGCATCAAGGCCTGGAAACGGGTACAAATGGTCGCCTATTTCGGGCCTTCAAGCGGGGGATTGGCCAGGCAGTCACGGGGGATCTGCCCCTTGTGGACGGCCGACCGGTGTCCTGGGAGCAGGTAGGGGCTTGGTTCTTGGGCCGACTGTGGGCCAAGCTGCGACAGTCCAATGCGGAACCGGTGGACGCACTCGTGCTGACGGTGCCGGTGGATAGTTTTGAGACCTATCGCCACTGGCTGGGGCAGGTGGTGGCCGACTGGCCGGTGCCGCAGGTCAAGCTCCTGGATGAACCCACGGCGGCCGCCCTGGGCTATGGCCTGGATCAGGCTGAATTGTTGCTAGTGATTGACTTCGGCGGGGGGACGCTGGATCTGGCCTTGGTGCAGTTAACCCGCGCCTCGCAACGGCTGGGCTTTTTGCTGCGCTGGGGGGAGCGCCGATTTGACCAAACCTCTGGTCAACAGGTGGAAACCGCCAAAGTGGTGGCCAAGGCGGGCCTCAACTTGGGGGGAACGGATATGGATGTCTGGCTTCTGGATCACTTTGCCCAGACCCACAATCTGCCCAAGAACACCCTCACCCTGCGTCTGGTCGAGCGCCTTAAGATCGCCCTCTCCAGCCAAGAATCTGCCACGGAAGCTTACTTTGATGACTTGGAACTGGACACCTATGAACTGACCCTCGGCCGGCCGGCCTTTGAGTCGCTGCTGGCGGAGCAGGGCCTGTGGGCGCGTCTTGACCGGGTGATGGGCCACCTCCTGGAACAGGCGCGCCAATCGGGCTTCTACCCCCAGGATGTGGAAGCCGTGTTGTTGGTAGGGGGAACCAGCCAGATTCCAGCGGTTCAGACCTGGATACAGCGCTACTTCGACCCCCAGCGAATTAAAGCCGGCCGGCCGCTGGAGGCTATTGCCCACGGGGCTCTGCGTTTAACGGCGGGGGGGCAGGTTCAGGACATTCTCTACCACAGCTATGGGATTCGCTACTGGGATCGCCGCCGCAACAGCCACAACTGGCACACCCTAATTCCGGCCGGCCAGCCCTATCCGATGTCGCAGCCCGTTGAACTGATCCTGGGAGCCTCGGCCCCTGGACAGACACGCCTGGAATTGCTGATCGGGGAACTGGGCAATCCGTCCGAAACCCTAGAGGTGTACTTCGAGGAGGGGCGGTTGGTGACGCGGGCTACGGCTGGAGCCACCCCTGTCCAAACCCTGAATGAACCGGATGCTACCCTGGCCACGCTCGACCCTCCGGGTCAACCCGGCAATGACCGTCTCCGCCTGCAATTCTGGGTGGATGGCAACCGCACGCTGCGAGTGACTGTTCAAGACATCCTCACCGGCCAGACGTTAATTGACCAACGACCTATCGTGCAGCTTTCCTAGGCAACAATCGTAGTGACTTGACGAGCATTAGTAGACAAGTTTTAATTGACGCATCCGGAGTGGCTGTAAGCCTTAATGCCGCGGCGATTCAGTTTCTGGTCATTACTCCTCACGGAACAGTGCAACAGACCCTCTACGGACGTTTCTACATCAGCAGCCAGGTTCCTTCAGACCTTGGTAAATTCGGCGATGGGGTTGCCGAAAGTATCTATGCCCTTTGGGAAAGAGTCTGGGATCGATCTGTGGCCGAGATCGTCCAGAATAAGAACATTGGATCCTTGAAGGAAATAAAGCCCTCTACCTATAAGTTCAAACACTTCTACTGTGCACAAGACTATTATCGTGTCTTTTTCTGGGTAAGGAAAGCGAATGCATATATTATTAGCGTAGATATAAGAGATGACAGAACTTATGATCGACTGAGAAGTTATCTAAAGCGAGATGGCGAATACTACAAACAGTCTATTGAGGATGAAGTAGAAGAAGTTTATACTCTTGAAGAGGCATCAGAAGAAGATACGGATAAAGCCTTCTATGAGCTACCTAAATACATCATATCGGAAGGATGGAAAGCGATTGGTGAATTCATTCGTAGCGGTTCCTACAGAACTCAACCTAAGCCGACGCAGATTCAGAAGCAGTATATAGATTACAGATATGGCGATCAGACTTGCTTATATGTTCAGCAGTATCAAGGATCTGCGGGTACAGGTAAAACGCTAGTTGCGAAAGAAAAAGCCATTAATATCGTGGCGAAAAATGAGGCCGAAAAAGTTTTAATAGTAACAGCGAACCCTAGACTCTGTGAGCAGGTCATAAGGTGTCTAAGAGAGCATGAGTACACTAAAGACTACAACCTCAAAATAGGTAGAGGCTTGCAATTATTTGAATCTAGTCACATCACACTTGTTGACAGAATCAACTTCATTGACCATTTTTGCCAGGAAGAGGCGGGTCAACGCATTTATCGTGCACAGGGAAACAATAAGCTCAAGAAAGAAAAAGATGCATGGCAAAATCAATGGATGGAAAGTCAAGTAAATTTATATGATTTGGCCGTAAGTTTTCTAGAGAAGGAAGATAGTCAATACGACCAGGGAGGAGTTAAAGATAGGCTCTTTAGGGAATATAAAGATATCATCGAGTTTTTAAGGGGATTCTTGAAAAGGAAGGGGTGTGATCTCAGGGGATATTTGGGTGGGCACACCACCATTAGCTTGGCTGAAATAGCGAATCAAAGGGTTTCTGCACTCGTTGACCTTATTTGTGAGCCTACTGAACTGACTATAATTGTTGATGAAGTACAAGATTTTCTATGGGAGGAACTGAAAGTCATTTTCAGATTCGCCTACCACTGGTTCAATAAGTTTGGGTTATATCCTCATGTCGAGTTGTACGGGGACGTAAATCAACGAGTCATAGTTTCTGGGTTCTCCTGGGAAAACTTAAGGAGGAGTCTGCATAGAGATTTCAACTTGCTGTTGAACACAACAGAAAGTGTTTTAGATAAAAATTACCGAAATACCAAGAATATAGCAAGGGTATCTCAATTTATTCTCACAGGGCTAATTGAGAAGGATACTTGCTCTAAACATTCAGTCAGGCCCGCAGACCCTGAGAGCTGCCACAGCGAAGGAGATATGCCGATCCTTCTAATCTACACTGAGGACTACCTTAAAAACTTTATAGAGTACTGTAAACTAAAAGCTCAGCTAGGAAACACCAATAGGGTCGTCTTCCTCTATGATGAGAGTAACGACAATAGTCATATTCTTAGTATTCTTGGAGGGGAGGAGACCTCTACCGTAATCGATAGTCAAAGTGCAGGTATTATCGGTCTGACTATTCAAGAAGCCAAGGGACTTGAATTCAGTAATCTCATTATCATCTCTCCATTTCTGCGCCTAGAAAAGCCCGTCAGACTAGAGAGTGCATACACGTGGTATACCGGTTTTTCAAGATCGACTGAACGCCTGGTTGTACTGGTGAGAAGTAGTGAGTACGAGTGGATGATGGAATTGAGTCAAGGACAAGACATAAGAGGATATTTCGAGATCCGTGATGACACCCTAACCATTGAAAGTCTGCACGAAATTGTAAGTACCTATGTTGACATAGGTGCCCGCATCGCTATCGACACAGATAGATATTTACAGTCCCTGGTTGGGCTTTTTAATGGCGATGATATCAACCTCTCGAGCCTAACTAGTATTGAGAAAAGGATAGTAGAATCTGGTCTTGGACTATCTACTGAGGAATTTGTAGCAGAAGTTGCTGCATTAGCGCGTAGGTCACTGGAAGATATCAGCATTAACAAACTACCTTCAATAGATGTCCTGTGTGAGTTAGACCCTGTAGACCTTATGATTCTCTTTTGTGCTGCACTGCCTCTAATAGCAGCTTCTAGACTGCCATGTTCTAAGTGGTTGCAGCAAGTTCGTGATAGGCTAGAATTATCAGCGAATAAGTTACCGCTCAGCATTGGTCAGAAGAACAAGATGTGGGATGCTTTAGTGCTTTGGGCTGGCGGATACTCTTGGGCAGCAGCTTCATCCCTTAATGATGAGTATGAAATACTGACTCAACAAGAAAAGCAGGTTTTCATGAATGCGATTGCTGATAGGCTTGAAAGCCTAGGACTCACTATTGAAGGTGAAAGAGTACGAGTCCGCTACCTAGGGGCGCAACCAAAGCCGGAGATAGAGTCAAGGGTGCCAAATGGCTTTAACTTCAAATCTGACCAGTCCCTAGTTGCGGAAATGGTACTTAGCTTTATTGATTCCTTAGACGCTACTTAGGATTCCTCATGAACCAGAACCTCAATCAACTTAAGGATACAGATATACTTGACAGCTTAGACCTGTTTCAACAGGAAATAGTGAGTCAGAAAGATAGTATACGGAAGGCTTACCAAGCAATTAGTGACGAGATCAAAAGCCTTGGTGGCGTTGAGGCTTTAGTGGCGTCATTCCAGCGAGTACATGGACTTGCTAGCATCATTAAAGATGCCGAACTGCTAGACAAGTCATTAGGTAAGTTGCAAGAATCACTAGATCAAGCCATTCGCCTGCGAGGAGACTTGCAAAATCTGAGCTTGCGGCTTCAGGAAAAAGAGCAAGCTTTGATTGGAGTATGTGAATCATTGAGTCCTGTTGTAGACTCTGCATCTGAACGTTCAGCCGACCTTCTCGAAACTGTGAATGCAGCTCAAACTCTCCAGTCTTCCATTGAGACACTGATTGGCAAGGGGGAGAGTTTGATGCGTCAATTTGCAATTGAAGCGGAACTGTCTGTCCGTGTTGAATTACTCCTCAATCGTTGTGTTAATGAAGAAGAAAAGCTCGCTGAGCAAGAGCAATTGCTGATAGAACTGGAGAGGCAATTAAGCGAATCTACTATAGAAGCTGACCGAATCAGACAACTTAGCTTTACCCAATTACAAGCTCTAGAGCCGCTCATTCAGTCTGGGCAGCGAGTTTATGATTTCTTGCAACAGAAATCTCTACAGATAGAGTTTCTTCTTAACCATTTAGAAAGACTTGAATCTCAGTCTTCAATTTTTAGCTCCCTTCTAGAGAGGGGTGTATCCTTACACCCCCAACTACAAAGTCTCATCGAAGACTCGACTCAGCAATACATCCAAGCACGAAAACTGCTCGAGGAATTCAATGAGCGTTTACCTCAATTGCAGGAACTGAATAGACAGAGCTGTGACTCTAATCAGACATTGCAATCTCAGATCGAGAGTGCCAGAACATTTCATAGAGAGTTACAGGAGACTCTGGCAGCCGCTTATCCTTATATGCAGGAGTTTCGCGAGGATCTGAATCGCGTCGTACAGGTCAAAACATATTTGAGTAGTGTTGAGGAGGACTTGACTCAGCGAAATGTAGAGATAAATAGTTTACTTCAACAATTAGAAGGCTTGGAGGCTAGAGTTGAGAGCCTTCAGCAAAAAAATGAAAACCTACATGTTTTACTGGAGGAAGCGGAATTCCTAGCCAATCTAAGAGATAGACTCTTTGAGTTAGAAAGCCGATTCACAGATCAGGTTTCTAGCAATGAGATGATACGTAGGGATGTCGATCGAAGCATAGAGTTGGCAGTCGAAGCCACTAACAAAGCAGGAAAGCTATCAACTAAATTAAATGGTTTATCATCCTCCTTTGAAGAGCAGCTAATAAGTGTGAAATCTGATGTGAATGACCTAAGAAATACCCAGAAAAGACAACTTCAGAATACACTATCACGCAAGCAGACCTACATTTTGTTAGGAGCAACCCTTCTGATTAGCTTTGTCTTTAGCGTAATCTTTTAATGGGCATGAGAGTTTGGCGATTTGTCGTCAGTAGATTCTCCAATCTCATGGAGACATTGATGTCACAAACGTCCTTGAATGCTAAAGTTTTATAACTTAAAACTACGAATAGAGAACTTGCCATTCCAATCTAGGAAAACCAATTGCTTCCCGTGAGTTGGGAGGCATTGTAACCTCCTATTCTGTGTAAACCGGAAAGGTGGCTGGACTCGTCGTAGAGGTTCAGAGTAGAGATGGTAAAATAACTTAACCAAACGGCGTTAGCCCCCTTAACCTAACGGCCGGCCGAGTCTTTCCTCTTGAGAATGCTATGAGTTTTGCAGCAGAACGGATTGTGGCGACGGATCTAGGTGGGGAAATGTCTCGCTCCTACCTGGAATACGCCATGAGCGTGATCGTCGGACGGGCACTCCCCGACGCCCGCGATGGCCTCAAGCCGGTTCACCGCCGCATCCTCTACGCCATGCACGAGTTGGGCCTGCTGCCCGACCGGCCCTACCGCAAATGTGCCCGTGTGGTTGGGGAAGTCCTGGGTAAGTACCATCCCCACGGTGATCAAGCCGTCTACGACGCCCTGGTGCGGATGGCCCAGGACTTCTCCATGCGGGAGACCCTGATCGATGGTCACGGCAACTTCGGCTCGGTGGATGATGACCCCCCAGCCGCCATGCGCTACACCGAGTGTCGGTTGCGCGCCCTGACCATGTCGGCTCTACTGGCGGATATCGACGCCGACACCGTTGACTTTGCCGATACCTTTGATGGCTCCCAGCAGGAGCCGGTGGTGCTGCCGGCCCGGATTCCCCAGTTGCTCCTCAACGGCTCGGCGGGTATTGCCGTGGGCATGGCCACCAATATCCCCCCCCACAACTTGGGGGAGTTGGTGGATGGCCTAGTGGCGTTGATTGATAATCCGGAGTTGACGGATGGGGAACTGCGCCGCCACATTCCCGGGCCAGACTTTCCCACGGGCGGCCAGATGCTGGGCAGTGAAGGCATTGCCGAAGCCTACGCCACCGGGCGCGGCTCGATCACTCTGCGGGGTGTGGCCACCATCGAAACCCTGACACCCCCCGGCCGGCCGGAGCGGGACGCGGTGATCATCACCGAACTGCCCTACCAGGTCAACAAGGCCGCCCTGATCGAAAAGATCGCCGAACTGGTCAACGAGAAGCACCTAGACGGCATTACCGATATTCGGGATGAGAGCGACCGGGATGGGATGCGGGTGGTGATTGAACTGAAACGGGAAGCCATTCCCCAGGTCGTGCTCAACAACCTCTACAAACAGACCCCCCTCCAGACCAACTTTGGGGCCAACATGGTGGCCCTTGTAGACGGGGAACCCCAGACCCTGCCCCTGCGCCGCTTCCTGGAGGTCTTCCTCGAGTTTCGGGAAGTCACGATCACCCGGCGCACCCAGTTCCACCTGCGCCAAGCCCAGGAACGGGATCACCTGCTCCAGGGGCTGTTGACTGCCTTGGCCCATCTCGATGCCGTGATTGCCCTGATTCGTCGGGCAGAGGATGGCGCTACGGCCCGCCAGGAACTGATGGCCACCTACGAGCTATCTCAGCCTCAGGCGGATGCCATACTCCAGATGCAACTGCGGCGCTTGACCGCCTTGGAAGCGGACAAGATTCACCAAGAGCACGCGGAACTGGTGGCCCGGATTGCGGACTTGGAGGATATCCTGGCCCGCCGGGAGCGGCGGCTGGCAATCATCCGCACGGAATTGGATGAATTAAAAACTACTTTTGCTGGGCCGCGGCGCACTGTCCTAGTGGCGGCCGGCCGGGGCACCCTCGACGACATCGACCTGATTCCCAATGAAGCCTCCGTCATCCTGGTCACCCAGCAGGGGTACATCAAACGGATGCCCGTAGACACCTTCGGTCGCCAACACCGGGCCACGCGGGGCAAGGCGGGGACAGCGATGAAGGCGGACGACACGGTGGCCCAATTCTTCACCTGTCAAGCCCACGACTACGTCTTGTTGTTCAGTGACCGGGGCATTGTCTACAGCCTGCGGGCCTACCAGATTCCGGTGGCCTCCCGCACCGCTCGCGGCCTGCCGTTGGTGCAGTTACTGCCCCTCAGTTCCGATGATCGGATTACGTCCGTGTTGGCGGTACGGGCCTTTGAAGACGATGAGTTTCTGGTGATGCTCACCCAGGGCGGCTACATCAAGAAGACCGCCCTTTCCGCCTTCAGTCAAATCCGCGCCAATGGTCTGATTGCCATTGCCCTAGAGGAGAACGACCACCTGCGCTGGGTGCGGCGGGCTGGCTCAGAGGACAGCCTGATCATCGGCTCGCGCCACGGGGCCGCCATTCGCTTCCAGGCCAATCACGAGCAACTGCGCCCCCTGGGTCGCACGGCTCGCGGTGTCCGGGCCATGGAATTGCGAGATCGGGATGAACTGGTGGGCATGGACGTGATTCGGGACGAGGAGGCGGCCGGCCGGTGGGTGCTGGTGGTCACGGAACAGGGCTACGGCAAGCGCATTCCAGTCGATGAATTTCGCTGTCAGAACCGGAGTGGCATGGGCGTGGTCTCGACCAAGTTCCGCCTAGCCGATGATCGGGTGGCGGGCCTACGCACGATTCAGAGCCAGGATGAGTTGATGCTGATTACGGCGCGGGGGGTGATCATTCGTCAGACCGCCGACGGCATCCCCGAGCAGTCCCGGATGGCCACTGGGGTGCGCGTCCAACAACTGGATCAGGATGATTTTATTGCCGCCGTGGCCCCCGTGCCTCCCACGATGGATGAGGAGGGCGACGGGGAGGCCGAGGGCTGAAGTGGGCCTGCCTGGCGACTGACCGAACCGAAATCCTAGGGGGAAGAGGTTGGTGGTGGGGTAGGGCTGGACGCACCCAGGGGTTTCACTTGGTCGATGGTGACAATTTTGCCGGCGGGCGTTACCTGCCACACGTCGTAACTGCCGACTACGTCGCCATATTCGTCAAAGTCAACCGTGCCACTGGCCCCCTGATAGTTAATTCGCTTGCTCTCCCGCAGCAGGGCCAGTCCCTGACAGACATCGGTGACGGGTTCCCCAGGGCCGGCCGAAACCTGCCGCAGTTTACTGGCTAACGCTTCCCCGGTGTTGGTGCCAGCGGCTTGGGCAGCCAGGATCAGAAGGGCGGCGGCATCCCAGGCGTGGGGCGCATAGGGGCCGGGGGGGCGGCCGAACTTTCCCTGCCAGAGTTCGTTAAACTGCGCCAGGGCCGGACCGTCGGCTCCTGGTACAGTGCCCAGGGCACCCGCCAGGATGTAAGTGCCGGCTGGGGTCTTGCCCACACTCTGGACAAACTCCTCCGATTGCACGCCATCGGTGAGGAGCACCTGGGTACCCTGAGCGAGGCCCTGCTCGTAGGCTGATTTGAGCAGCAGCGCCCCGGTTTCGGCGTAGAGGACAGCCGCCACCCCCTGCGGCCGGCCGGCAAAGGCTGCCTTGGCCTCGGTTTCCAGGGCTGTGGCATTGGGGTCATAGCGAGTTGGCTTGGCCCGATTGCCCACGGTGCCCCCCACCTGGGTAAAGGTTTGCACAAACGCCTGCTCAAAACCCACCCCGTAGTCGTTGTTAATCACCACGGTGTTGACCCGCTTCAGATTGCGCTTTTGGGCGAGGGCGGCCAGCGCTTGGGCCTGGTAGACATCCGAAGGGGCGGTGCGGAACCAGTAGCCCTGGAAGTCGCCCTTCTTGGCCCGCGCCGTAAAGACCGGACTTGTGCTTCCGGGGGACACGAGGGGAACTTTGCCGCGCACGCCGATGTCCACCGCCGCCGTGGACACACTGCTGGCGAAGGAGCCGACCACCCCAGCCACCCGATCCACCTCCACCAGCTTGGTCATCGCCGCGGCCCCGGCCGTGGGCTGGGTCTGGTCATCCTCCTGGATGAGGGTCACCGGCCGGCCGTTCACCCCGCCGCAGGCATTGACGGTTTCCACCACCAGGGGCGGTGCGTTGAGCATATCTTGGCCCACGGATGCCAAGTCCCCGGTAGCCGGGAGGAGGGTACCGATCTTGAGGCCCTCGGTTGGGGTTTGACAGCTTGCCAGGGCCACCCCCACACCTGCACACACCAAGCCCCGCACATACCAGCCTTTGGCCATGGGGACGTACTCCTAGGGTTGCCGACCCAGAAAAATTGTCCCCATTATGGCAGCCCGGCCGGCCGGCGCAAGCCCACGACCTAGCGCAGCAGCACCAATTCCTCAGCAATGGTAGGGTGAACCGCAATCGTCCGGTCAAAATCGGCCTTGGTGGTGCCTGCGGTGAGAGCCACTGCCAGAGGCTGGATCAACTCAGCGGCGTGATCGCCCACCAGATGTACCCCGACGACGCGATCCGTCGCCCCATTGACCACGAGTTTGATCAGACAGCGCTCCGGTTCCCTCGTCAGGGTGTGGTACATGGGCCGGAAATCCGTACGGTACACCTGCACCCGCTCCCCGTACTGGGCGCGGGCCTGGGCTTCCGTGAGGCCCACGGTGGCCGCCTCCGGTTGGGAGAAAATCGCCGTAGGCACAAAGGCTTGGGACACCCAGCGAGTCTGCCCACCCCACTCCCGATCGGCAAATGCACGTCCCTCAGCAATGGCTACAGGGGTGAGGTGAGGTCCCTGGATACAGTCTCCCAGAGCAAAAATATGGGGTTGAGAGGTGCGCCGTCGCGCATCGACCGGGATGAATCCCTCCACTACGGTGACGCCCGCCTGTTCCAAGCCCAAGTCCTGGAGGTTGGGTGCCCGGCCGGTGGCGTAGAGAACGGCTTCGACCGTCAACGTCCTTGTCGTCTCCCCCGCAAGCTGGAGCCGAATGCCCTCAGGCACCTGATCGAGGGCCACCACCTGGGTACCGGTCAGGAAGGTAATGCCGTGGGCCACCATGCCAGCCTGCACCTGGGCACGCAAATCCGCGTCAAATTCCCGGAGCGGGCCGTCGCCGCGCACAATTTGTGTCACCTGACATCCCAGACCGTGCATGATGCCCGCAAACTCCACGCCGATATAGCCGCCCCCCACCACCGCCAGGGTGGCCGGCCGGCCGGGCAAGGTAAACATTTGTCGCGAAGTCAGGGCCAATTCAATCCCCGGCACGGCCGGCCGTACCGCCTCGCCCCCTACAGCGATCAACACCTTCTCGGCAGTCACCTGGCGTTCCCCCACCCTCAGGGTATGGGCATCGACAAAACAAGCCGAACCTAGCAGCAGTTCAACTCCGGATTTAGCCAACAAATTGATATACACCTGGCTGAGGCGGTTAACCTCCGCCTGGACTGCCGTCACCAGCGCCGACCAATCGTGATGGGGAGTCTCCCCCCGCCACCCATAGCCCTGGCTCTCCCGATGGTGGGCCGCAAACTTGGAGGCATAGACCAGCAGTTTTTTGGGCACGCAGCCCCGCACTACGCAGGTACCACCCACCTGTTCCCGCTCGGCAATGCCGACCCGTGCCCCATAACTGGCCGCCCGCCGCGCCGCCGCCACCCCCCCGGAGCCGGCCCCAATGACAAACAAGTCGTAATCAAATGTCATGGTTCGATCCACTCCATACCGTCTCAGCCCCACCTTAGTCTGTGTACCCCTGGGCAGCCCTTGATCGCACCCAAGCATTTTTTGAGGAATTGGTTAAAATGCATGACGTGCTGAACGGGTGGCACAGGCCAATCCCGGTACTGGACTAGCTCCTCTGTGTTGGACAGTTCCTGCAATCCTGAAAAGCAAACTTCTGTGAAGCTAGACTGCCCCGCCCCAGAGGGAATCTGCCTGCTCTAGATCCAATCGGGCCAAAAGGCCCCCGGCCGGCCGACAGCTTCTGTTAGCGGCGCTACAATTGAGGCGACTGTCGCAGCCTCCCCATCCCATGTGTGAGATACAGAGGTAATAGCACCTCTGTACTCACTGGCTGACCGACCGTCTCTCCGTTCCTCCTCTGTCCCTGATCACACCCCATGAATGCCAGCGTCCTACTAGCCACCTCGGAGCGTGAGGAATCCAGCATGACTCAAGTCGCCACCGTCGTTGACGACCTTGCGGTATACGGTGCACCCGTTGACGATGGTCTGGCCGAGGATGCCTTGGAAGATTTGACTGCTAAGAGCACGGATGACAGCAGCGAGGTGGATCTGGCAGATGAGGACGCCGACGCCGATGTCGAAGCAGCCGTTGCCAAAGGCAGCCAGGCGCGACGGCGGGCGCAACAGCGCAAGAGTTTGTATACGGAAGACTCCATTCGCCTCTACCTCCAAGAAATTGGCCGGATTCGCCTGTTGCGGGCCGACGAGGAGATCGAGTTGGCGCGGCAAATCGCAGACCTATTGACCCTGGAGCAAGCCCGGGAAAAGCTGGTCGATCAAACCGGTCTGGAGCCAAGCGATACGGACTGGGCCAAGTCCTTAGCGATGAATCCCTTGGAGTTCCGGCGGCGGCTGGGGCGTGGGCGGCGGGCCAAGGAAAAGATGGTGCAGTCAAACCTGCGGCTTGTGGTTTCGATCGCCAAAAAATATATGAATCGGGGTCTGTCCTTCCAAGACTTGATTCAAGAAGGGAGTTTAGG